>JAFGCL010000198.1 GCA_016932645.1 Dehalococcoidia bacterium
CGTTGTACCAGGACGTCGGTATGTCCTTCTCATGCAGGATGAACTTGGTCTGGTCCATGGTGTCTCTTCCTCCTTATCAAATGAGTAGAATCTCTATCTGCTGTGATGACGCGGCCGTCGCCAGGGACGCGTGGCCCTTGAAAAGACTGGACTTCTAAGTCCATAGCGGTTTGACTTAAGGTCCATTTCTGCGCTTATCATAACACGTCCCATAATAGACAAGCCCTCCGTCCCATGAGGGGCGAAGGGCTTTGTTCGCGGTGCCACCCTCTTTGGTTCAACGACTGAACCATCTCACTAACAGGTACGGGTCTTCCCATACCCTGAACTGAGGTAACGGTGTTCTTCCGGCAAATCCTACTCGGCTGTCACCTTTCGGGTTGCGGCTCCGAGGTCCATTCAGCTTCCGCTCCGGCATCGGTTCGCACCGCCCACCGACTCTCTGTGCCTGGCAGGAAACCTACTAGTCCTGTTCTTGGCCTTTGGTCTATTCAGTTGTGGCAAGGATTATAGTGGCAGCGAATCGGGCTTGTCAAATGTGTGTGTACTGGACAATGCACTCTCAGGCCCGTCTTCTCCAGGAATCGGGTGTTTCCACCGATACCAGATCAGGAGGATAGGAATCAGCGCTACCAGTGAGATCATGGCAACACTAGACATGTTATTCAGAAGGTTGTGGTGACTGGTAATCCAGGTGATCTCCTCTGGCAGGACATTGGTGTTACTGCCTATGTTAGGTATCGTCATGGCATCGAACATGCAATGAAGCACCAACGGTGCGAAGAAGGAGAACCTCAAGGTCAGCCAGGCTAAGGACAAACCCAGAACGAAGGTGTCGACTAACCTGGAAGCGCCGTGATTGGGCAGGTGATAGAGACTGAAGGCCAGTGAAGGAAGCACGAGGTAGCCTGCCTTGGCCCAGAATGAGGCCCTTTCGCTCTTGACCCGCTTCATGAAGATCAGCAGGATGACGAAAGGTATGCCTCTGAAGACGATCTCCTCCCAGATTGGGTTGTGCCAAAGAGAGAAGATGGCGGCGTTAGCTTTACCGGCCAAGTCCATATCCCCTATGTCCTGGGCCTCTTGCCAGCCGGTGAGGTAATTGATGATGCCGGCTAGGCCCGTAGCCACCAGAACTGTTATCAAGCCCAGCAACGCCACTTTGCCCAGGTTTCGCTTGCGTGCCAGATAGATGATCCCGGCGGCATAGGAAATCAGCATGGCTCCCATGGCCAGCCAGACGGGCATACTGGGAGCCACGTGGCCATCGACCCCCGGCCAGAAGAGGAGATTGACGGGATTCGATTCCAACATGAAACCGGTATAAACATACTGGCCGATGGTGGCTATCAGAGGGACGATCAGCACCAGAACAAATGGAAGCTGGAGAAGGGGGTTCGTGAGGATCCCGAGAGCTACCCAATGGCCGTAGCTGTAGAGCCTCTTGACGGTCGTATTCCTGTTAGACACACTGTTCGACATCATCAGGTTGTAGAAGCAAGGCCGCTCAAGGTCGAATTCTGATTCGTGTAGTGGGCCTGCGTGTTGTCCCACAGCTTCCACAATCCCCAGACGGCCAGGATGGCCACAATAGTCAATCCGCTAAAACACTCGTCCATATCCTTCAGCACCAGGAGTGGGATGAAGAACGCCAGCATGCCGATTACCATGGCGAGCCTATGCCGGTCATCCCAGGCTGTACCGTTACCCGACCATCGCATAACGAGCCAGAAAGTGATGCCATCCAGCGCGGCGATAAGGACGAACAGCACCGGCCAGGCTGGCAGCCAGGAGAGGTTCTCCTCCGGGAGCACAAACAAGGACAAAAAGACCACTGTCATGTTCACGGCAGCGACCACGCCATACCAGAGCGGGCGTGTGCCGGTTCCTGCTCGCGATGGGAACACCTGTGCCGGGAGCCGCCATGCCACACAGGCTAGACCGGCAATGGTCGCTAGTGCGAGTATGAAGCCGCCGATCGGTGGCATGAAGGGGTGCAGCCATGACAGGATAGGCGCCCACAGCGCCAGCCCTGCGAAGCAGGCGGCCAGGGCCCGGTTGCTGGCCCAGCGCTCATGCCGCTGCTCAGGATACATGACGGTGACCAGTACCACGCTGCTGATTATGCTGATCGTCAGGTGGAAATGAAGCAGGACTTCGGTCCAGGTCCAGGTGATGCCTCCCCAGTAAGAGTAATCAGCCAGAGCGCCTAGTTCAGCCCAGTTCGGGTCCCAGATCGACCGTGCAACGATGGCTTCCTCGTAGATGCCGTACGCTATCCCCAGCAGCACCAGACAGAACCAGCCCTTGCCCCAGCGCACCGTCAGTTCCCGGCAGATGATAGCGCCAAAGCCGTAGGGCAGCGCCGTGAGCACGAAGCTCAGAGGATTAACGAACTGGAACAGTGTCTGGTGCCCCGATACTAACTCGCCAAGTATAGGAGCCATCAACAACAGGGCAACGGCCGGAGGCAGACGTTTCAGAATGGGTAGGTCCTCACTCGTATCTCAAAGCTTCTGCCGGGTAGACCCTCGACGCTTGGCGGGCCGGCAGGAAGGTGGTAATCAACGAGGCGAGGTAAGCCACCGCCGCAATGAAGGCTATCCGCGTCCAGGGGACGACGAGGCTGACCCCGGGAGCTTGCTCGGACATGGTGTCCATTAGGCTGAAAGACAGCGCATAGCCCAACAGCACTCCTAGGCTGATGCCTAGCAAGGCTACGAAGGATGACTCTATGAGGAACGCCAACTGCACCGCCTCGCGCTGGAAGCCGATGGCGCGGAGGGCGCCGATCTGCTTGCGCCGCTCTACCACCGCTCTGGCGGCGATCACGCCCAGAGCGGCGATACCCACAATAAGCCCTAGCCCCATGAAGCCGAGCAACAGGTTGTTGAGCATCATACCGGCTTTGTTGATGTCTCGTACTTCCTCGGCTATCACTACACTATCCATGCCGTTCTGTACTAGGCCTGTCTCTAGTCCCTTTGAGATGGATTTCGCATCAGCGCCGTCCTTGATCCGGAACATGTAAGTGGTAGGCACAATAGGCTGCCGGGCCAGGCTGTCCAGACTGGCCTGTGAGGTCATGATTCCTGGCACGTATGCGGCGATATCCTTAAGCACTCCGATGACGCGCAGTCGCCCGCCAGTCGCCTCTTCCTCAACGTACACCACCGGCAATACCTTGTCCTCCTGCATGAACCCGTCAAGAAGCAAGTACGGCGCTGAGGATCCCAGGCTGTAGTTCACCTTCCTGGCGACGAATGAGGAAGACACTACAGCCAACCCCGGTTGGTGGGCCATGGCCTGCCATACTTCGTCCGCCGAACTGTAACCTTCAGCCATCATGTTGAATCCATACGAGACGCTGTTGGCATAGCCGTCATCTATTCCCTGAACTGGGACAGTCAAATACTCTGTGTCGGTGCCGGTCTGGCGGAGCTTGAGGGCGATGATGCTGATGGCGCCGACAGCCTCGATGTCGTCGGAGTCAATGCTGCCGGCATCCTGGATGGCGGCGTTCATATCAGCTACCGGGTTGACGTAGCTGGTGGTGCCCGATATGTCGAATCCTCCACTCAGGCGGCGTGGGTCTGAGTACAAGGAGTTCTCGGATGAGTTAATGATAGACATGACTACCAGAGTGAAGATGACCAAACAGAACATAGCCAGCGCGGCGCCGGTGCGGAACCTGTTGGCCATCGGGTAGGAGATGGCTGTCTTCAATACAGCACTGAGGCCGCGGACCCGGCCGAAGACTAAAGCGACCGCCTTCAGGATGAGGTCCATGTTGTGTATCGCCAGAAACGTGGCACCCAAGACCAGCATGATGCCGGCCAGGAAGAACATCTCCATCCCCCGGGTCATGTCTCTGGCGCCCGAAAGCGACGGAGGCAGGAGCCACCATGCCACGAGTCCAATACCTGCCAGGCTGAAGGCCAGTCGATCAGGCAGCCCGAATCGTCTCGCTAGGAGGCAGACGCCGACGATAGCCAAAGACACGCCCACCATGTAGGCAGTGCCGCTGTCGCTACTGAAGCCGGCGCAGGTGAAGAGAACCCCCAGGGCGATGGCCAGGACGGCCAGCGCCAGTCCCTTCCAGTCGCGCGCTCGGGAAATCTGTGGCTCAGGGATGTCCTTCATGGCTCTGATTATGTTGAGCTTGCTGACGCGCCAGGCCGAGAAGGCTACCACGGCCAGAGTGAGCAGTACCCCCAGACAGTAGGCGATTATGAGGCTTCCAGGTCTTGAGTGAAAGGAGAACTGCACGTCAAACTGGCTGAAAGCAGCTGCCATGAGCCTGACCATGCCCCACCCGATACCCAGCCCCAGTATGCTGCCGATGGCCGAGGCCGCCAGAGCATAGATGGCTCCCTCGTAGGTGAACATGCGGATGACGTGACCATGCTGCGTGCCCAAGGCGCGGGCCGTGCCCAACTCGGTCTTGCGCTCTGCGGCCAGCATAACGAATGTGAGGAATATCAGCAGAACACCAGCGGCCACAGAGAACTGCGCCATTATGACGAACACCGACATGAAGGCGTCGCCGGCCTCGGTGGCCACATCCAGAGCTTCCTGCTTCACTGCTTCGGCGGTAAGGCCGGTTCCCTCTAGGGCGGGTTCCAGTATCGCCATCACCTCATCCGTGTGTGTTGCCCCGTGTATGGCGTTGCCCGTATTGGTTATGGCGATCAAGTTGACCTGTTCCGGCCGGCCGAGAAGGCTCTGTGCCTCGGCCAGCGGCACAACCATCGATATCTCGTCCCCGGGGACGCCGTCGCTGTATATGCCGGCGACGGCGAAGGGGAATGGCTGCCCATCAGTGAAGACACTCACCGTGTCACCCATCCGGACCTCCAGATGCTCTGCTGCTCGAGAACTGAGATAAGCCTGTCCGGCCTGCAGGTCCGCAACAATGAGTCGCTCACCGCGGCTGTCGACTATCGGGTCGAAGTGCCGCTCCCAGGATTCATCCAGGCCCCAGAGCTCAATGTTAGGCTCATTTAACTCGGTTGTCGGTGAAATGACCGGCATGCCGGCATTCATTGCCGCGGCGACGCCTTCTACATTCGAGTCATCGCCGATGATCTGGCTCAAGTCGGCTGCATACTGCTGGTCGAAGTAGCCCTGTGATCCGGCGGCGTCAACAGCTTGGCCATGTATCATGACATCTATCTGGCCCAACTGGTCCGTTGCCATGTTGCGGATGGAATAAGATACCGTGTCGCCGATGGTGAAGGAGGCGGAGAACAACATGGCTGCCAGCATGAGTCCGAGCAATATCAGCGCGGTCTGAGCAGGACGGCGCGGCACGTTCCTGGACGCCAGCTTGAACATCACACGATTACGGAGACTACTGATCGTTAGTACCACCACGCACAAGCACATTACGATGGCCAATCCTCCGGTAAGAGGCGCGAGAGGCAAGCCGAAAAGCTTGTTCATTTGGAGTCCCTCTCTTTCTGTGAAGAGCCGTTCGCCGTGCTAGTGTGCTGCCGGAACCGTAGTGCCATTGTGCTGATCGCTGGCTATGAGTCCGTCGCGCATGTGGATGATGCGATCCGCGTCGGCGCCGACATCGGGAGAGTGGGTGACCAGCACAAAGGTCTGCCCCTTCTCTTTGTTCAGCTTGCGAAGAACCCGCATGACCTCGGTGGCTGTCTCCGTATCCAGGTTGCCCGTCGGCTCGTCGCCCCACACTATGGCTGGCTCGTTCACTAGAGCTCGAGCGATGGCCACCCGCTGCTGCTGACCGCCGGAAAGCTCAGAGGGACGCTTGTTCTCTTGACCAGATAGGCCCACCATGAAAAGCGCCCCAAGCGCCTTTTGTCGAGCGACCTTCGGAGACACGTCGGATAGCAGGAGGGGCAGTTCCACATTCTCCGCCACATTCAGAACGGGCAGCAGGTTGAACGATTGAAAGATGAACCCCATGCTCTGGGCCCGGAAATGAGTGCGCTGCCGCTCCGACATCTGGGTAATATGATTGCCATCGACAATCACCTCCCCCTGATTGATATCATCCAACCCGGAGAGACAGTTGAGAAGAGTAGTCTTGCCACAGCCACTGGGTCCCATGATGGCTACCATCTCTCCCTTCTTTATGCTGAGATCCACACCCCGGAGCGCCTGGACTTTGACTGCACCGGTATCGTAGGTCTTGTGTACGCCTTTCACCTCGATTATGTGGCCATTTTGTCTCACCATTTCTTGTTCTCCACCATCATGTCTGTAATGCAACATGGCTGCGTACTCCTCATTCGTGGTCAGACGGTCAAGCCTTCTGCCTGCCTACCTAATGATCACGTCCCCGTTGGAAGTCTCGATGTGGAGGTCTGCTGCTTCTCCAGTACCGATTGTCCCTACGAGGTGGTCTGTTTCGGTCTTCGTGGCCAATATCGGCATCTCACAGTCAACCTCGCCAAAGCTGGTGGAAGCATCGAGATTGAGACTGTGCGTCCCTGTCAACTCCACTACAATATCCCCATTGGTACTCACCAGCCGATTGCTGCCAGAGGGCGTCATCTTACCGCTGAAGGACACGTTGCCATTGCTCGTTTTGATGTTGAATTCTCCTTTGGCTTCCTGCACGGTCACGTTGCCGTTGGAAGTCCTAACGAAGGTGCTGCCATCGAGAGTATCGATCTCAACCTCGCCATTGCTGGTGGTGGCTTCAAAATGTCCCTGGACTTGCTCGAGTACTATGTCCCCGTTTGAAGTATCGAGAGTGCCACCGCGGGTTGTCCCCTGTACTTCGATCTTGCCGTCACTTGTCTTGAGTCGCAGAGCTGTATTTGCTGGCACCGTCACGTAAATGTTGGCCTCGGTATTGCCGGCAGGGAACCACCACTTCCCCTTGTTCTCGGCCGTGACGATGACTTCATCGCCGTTAGCACTCTGAGTGGCTTCGTACTCAATACGGCGGATATCTCTCAGTTCGGCCCGCACTACGACAACGTTGTCAGATCCGGCGCAGACTTCGATCCGCCCGTTAAAAGAGGTGACGTCGAGGGTGATGGGGGCACTGACGGTGAAGTTATCGGTCTCGGTACTCACGGCTGACTGCGTCGTGCATGCGGAAGACGCTAGTGCCATGACCCCAACCAGAAAGACGAGAGTGACGATAAGCAGAATGGAGATGGGACTCAAAGGCGGCCTTATGCGATGAACCCAGGGTTTCTGGTCTTTCGTGCCTCTATCATCTTGATGCTGATGATGAGTGATTGACTTCCTCATGTACGTCCTCCTCTTTGGTACCGGGCATGTAGCTTGACGGCTCCGGTTCAACTTAATCCTTCTTCGACACCAGCATGAACTTGGCGAACGCGCCATGTCCCCGCCCCACCAGTTTGGCGAGGTGCATAGTAGCCGGGAGCAAAAGGACACCAAGCACGAAGAAGAAGGGTATGGACCAGGTGGTGGCCAGGTATTCGGTGTCTCCCAGAATGATGTAGGCCGGCATGTCAAGAATCCCTACCGTAATGGGCATGGCGATCAAGTAGACTGCGAGACCGATGAGAACGACGAACACGGTGAAATATGCAATGCCGAGACCTAGCATCAGGATGCAATATGCCAGCGCTGTCCAAGTGATCCTTTGTGTGAACAGGTTCTTAATTCTCTTCCAGAATCCGGTTCTGTCATCGGAGAACATTCGCCGGCGGGGCATGCGCACTCCAAGCAAGGCCTCAACCAACCGGCCTTCGATGAAGGCAATGCCGCGAATCGACAGTAGGAAGAGGACGGCCAGCGGCAGTCCGATGATGAGCACCAACAGCCCGAGCGATAGCGAGATGCCGACGACTGCCCAGGTGAAGTAGGCGATGCCGATGGCTAGAGAGAGAAAGAGGTAGAGCATGGCTCCCCACGCCCTCGGATCGGCGAATACCCCGAAGAAGCGGTAGAAGATGGATCGCTGACCCTTGTATGCGGACCGGCCCAAGCTGGCAGGAAGCCGGGCTTCCATTTGCCTGTAGGCCGCCGCGATCTCTTGAGGTGATCCGTACTTCTCGATGATCGGTGGGATGGCCTCTGCTTCCGAAATATCGGGTCTGCCGTTGATGGCTTGGGCCAGCGCGGTCCGGAGGTACTCTTCAGCATCGGCGAGGGCATCTTGGATCACAGCGGCATCGCTCCCAGCTAGTTCCTTCCTGAGCAGGATCAAATACTCGTCAACGCTCTTCACCATTGCCCTCTCCTTTCATCACTGTGTCCACGAAGCTCCTCATCTGATCCCACATCTCTCGCCAGCGCGCTAGGGTGTTGTGGCCCGACTCCGTGATCCGGTAGTAGCGCCGGGGGGGGCCAGAGACTGAAGGTTCGACTCGGCTCTCCAGGAGCCCGCTGCTCTCCAGCGACCGAAGGACCGGATAGAGTGCCCCCTGCTTCAGCACCGCTGCCTCATCCGCTTGTCCGTCGATGACCTTGGCGATCTGGTAGCCATACATCGGCTCAGCCGCCTTGTCCAGGATGGTCAGGAGGACTAGTGCCGCGACACCGGAGACAAGCTCCTTCTGAAACTTCTTGTCAGCCGACTCTGTCTCGTCAACGTTCTTGTTCTTTCCCCACATACTCAGTGACCTCGATTTCGTTGGCAGTCCATTGATTGGCAATGATCCCGCGTCTCGGTATTATTAGACTGCTACTAGTATACACTGCATAATACTGACAGATGCATACTACCATGGCAAAACGAAGTTGTCAAGCGGGTGACGTTGCGATGAGCCATGCACACCACTCCAGTTCTGATGATACAATGGCGGCGTTGATGTCGCGGCGTCTTGCCATGGATGAGCGTCACGTAGTCACCTGCTTCCTGGAACACGATGGCCAGGTCATGATCCTGCGCCGGAGTGAACGCGTGGGCACGTACCGGGGCAAGTGGGCGGGCGTCAGTGGCTACATCGAGGAAGGGATCAGTGCTTCCGAGCAGGCGTGGACCGAGATCAAGGAAGAGGCGGGCCTGAGTGGAGAAGATGCTGAAATGGTGCAGGAAGGCCAGCTTCTGGAAGTGGTCGACGCTGAATTAGGAAGGAAGTGGATCGTCCATCCCTTCCGGTTCAAGGTGCTGAAACCGGAGAAGATCAAGATCGACTGGGAGCACACCGAGGCGAAGTGGATCTCCCCGGAGGACATTAGCCAGCATGAGACTGTCCCCAACCTGCTGGAGGCCTGGCAGCGTTTGTCTTCATAGTCCTTGCTCTCGAACGGCCTTTTCAATATACTTTTCTCCACTACTATGACTGGCGACGAACTCCGGAAGGCGTTTCTCACTTTCTTTGAGAGCAAGGGGCACACCGTTGTCCCGAGTTCCTCCCTGATCCCCCAGGGCGATCCGACGCTCCTGCTGACCACGGCTGGCATGGTGCAGATGAAGCCCTACTTCCTGGGCCTTGCCGTGCCGTCCAACACCAAGTTGACCTCCTGCCAGAAGTGCTTCCGAACGACGGATGCCGATTCGGTGGGCGACAACCGACACCTGACCTTCTTTGAGATGCTGGGCAACTTCAGCGTGGGTGACTACTTCAAGAAAGAGGCCATTGAGTGGGGTTGGGAGTTTGTCACCGAGTGGCTGAAGTTTCCCCACGACCGCCTCTGGATTACTATCTTCCTGGATGATGACGAGGCAATGGTGCACTGGCGGCGCATGGGCGTGCCGACCGAGCGCATAGTGAGACTGGGCGAGAAGCAGAACTTCTGGGGGCCGGCAGGCGACTCCGGCCCATGCGGCCCGTGCAGCGAGATCCACTACGACTTCGGCCCTGAGTTCGGTTGCGGCCAGTCAGGCTGCAGCCCCGAGTGCGAGTGCGGGCGCTTCTCTGAGATATGGAACCTGGTGTTCATGCAGTTCAACCAGGATGTGCAGGGACAGCGCACCCCTCTGCCCAAGCCCAACATAGACACGGGCATGGGTTTGGAGCGCGTTGCAGCCATCATGCAGGAGAAGAGGACGGTCTACGAGACCGACATCTTCGCACCGCTGGTGGCCAAAGTGGCCGGCATGACTGGGAAGCACTTCGGCAAGGACGAGGGCGTGGATCGGTCGATTAGAGTGATCGCGGAGCATGCCCGTGGCATCACGTTCTTGATCGCCGATGGAGTGGTGCCGGGCAATGAGGGCCGAGGCTATGTGCTAAGGCGGTTGCTGCGACGCACGGCGCTGTTCGGGAGGAAGCTGGGGCTGGAGGAGCCGTTCATCGGAGTTTTGGCGGATTTTGTGGTGGAGAGAATGGGGCACGTTTACCCCGAACTGCGGCAGAACCAGGAGATGGTGCGCAGCATCGTCAACCTTGAGGAAAAGAGGTTTGGCGAGGCTCTCAACAGCGGCTTGAATGCGCTGGACAAGGTCATGGAGGCGGCGGGATCTGACAAGAGGATACGCGGCGAGGATGCTTTCATGCTGTACGACACGTACGGTTTTCCTAAGGAGTTGACTGTTGAGGTGGCCTCCGAGAGGGGCTTCGCGGTTGATGTGGACGGTTTCGAGCGTGAGATGGAGCGGCAGCGTGAGCGGGCGAGGGCTGCCCACAAGTTCGGTGGCGGTGACAAGACCGAATTGAAGGCCTACGAACAACTGGGCATCACGGCATCCGGGTTCGTGGGGTATGAAACTTGTTGCCACGAATCGGTGGTGATGGGACTGATTGCTGGCGGGAAGCCGGTGGATTCCGTGTCGGAGGGTGATGAGGTGGAGGTGGTCTTGAAGGACTCGCCGTTCTATGGGGAGATGGGTGGCCAGGTGGGCGATACCGGGGAGATACGCAGCGCGCAGGGGAGGATCAGCGTGCGCCAGACGATCAGGCCTCTGCCGGATCTGATCGTTCATCAAGGCAAGGTGGTTCAGGGTCACATTGCTGTGAGCGACAGCGTAGTGGCCGAGGTGGACATCAAGCGGCGCCTGGACATTGCGCGCAATCACACGGCGACGCACCTGCTGCAATCGGCGTTGAGAGCGGTGCTGGGACAGCATGTCCGCCAGTCTGGGTCCTTGGTGACTCCGGACCGATTCAGGTTCGACTTCAATCATCTGGAAGCGGTAGGGAAACAGCGTCTGCTGGAAGTACAGCAACTGGTCAATGAGAAGATCAGAGAGAACCTGCCTGTTATGGCGAGCGTGACCTCGTACAAGGAAGCAGTGGCAAGGGGGGCGACGGCGCTGTTCGGCGAGAAGTACGGCGATGAGGTACGCGTGCTGCAGGTGGGCGATCCGCCTTTCAGCGTGGAGCTCTGCGGCGGGACTCATGTTCATTCGACCGGCGAAATCGGCCTGCTGCACATCGTATCTGAGGAAAGTGTCGGCAGCGGACTGCGGCGGATAGAGGCGATGACAGGCAGGGCCGCGGAACGTCTGGTTGAGGAGCGCCTGTCGGAGCTGGATTCGCTGGCGGCGCAGCTTCAGACGATGCCAGAGAGAGTCCAGGCCAAGGTCGCTTCCATGGCGGATGAGTTGGAACGGGAACGGAAGCGGGCCCTGGCTGTTGAACGAGAGACGGCGAGAAGGGCGGCTGGTTCGCTATTATCGGAGGCTCGTGACGTGAACGGAATACAAGTGATATCGACAAAAGTGACGGCGACCAGCGCAGACGCCATGCGTGAGATGGGAGACCGGCTCAAGGAAGAGCTCAAGAGCGGTGTAATAGTCTTGGGCGGCGTTTGTGACGGGAAGCCCAGCCTGCTGGCGATGGTGACCCCGGATCTAGTAGCGAAGGGCTTCAACGCGGGTCAGGTGGTGAAGGAGTTGGCCAAGGTTGTGGGTGGTGGAGGTGGGGGAAGGGCCGAGTTGGGTCAGGGCAGTGGCAAAGATGCAGGCAAGCTGGACGAAGCCTTGAAGCAGGTTGATAGGTTGGTTGAAGTACACTACGACCGAGCGTCGGGCACCTGGAAGAAGTAGGGCACGATGGACGAAGGGCGGATGTTGGGACTGGATGTAGGGGACAGATGGATAGGTGTGGCCCTCAGTGATCCCCTGGGCATACTGGCCAGTCCTCTGACGCGCATCGAGAGAACAGACGACGAGTCGGCCGTGAAAGCTATAGTCGACTTGGTGGGGAAACACCAGGTTAGGGTGGTGGTGGCGGGCTTGCCCTACTCGATGGACGGCAATGTCGGGCAGCAGGCGGTGCGGGTCCAGGAGTTCCTGAGGAGACTGTCAGAGTCTTTGCGCATCCCTATCCAGACATGGGACGAACGGCTGTCGACGGTGGCTGTCCAACGGGAGATGATCGAGGCAGGGATTCGGAGAGATACCCGTAGGGAGAGAGTGGACGCTGCAGCTGCAGCCCTGATTCTGCAAGGCTACCTGGACAGGTTGCGCCAGGAACAGGCGGAATGCGAAGACGCCGGCCCTGCCACAGACGCGAGCTAGATACCGTTTCTGGCTCTGCCTTCATCGTCCCCGCGATAGAATTCCTCACGCAATCGGAGTAACATCGGGTAGGCGTATTTGCGTGAGGTTGGAAGAGATGTCGAAATCAGTAGTACTCATTGGCCATCCCTTGAAGCACTCCATATCGCCGGCGTTCCAGCAGGCTGCCTTCGATCACTATGGACTTGATGTCACATATGAGAAATGGGAAACCCCGGAAGCGGAGCTGTCGACGGTGGTGGATCGACTTCGTGGCGCATTGGTCGTAGGTGCCAACGTGACGATACCGTGCAAAGAGACGATAATGCCGCTGCTGGACGAATTGAGCGACACAGCAGTCAGGGTCGGCGCGGTGAACACGGTGGTGAACAGAAACCGCAGGCTGATGGGCTTCAATACGGATGTAGAGGGGTTCATCACTTCCTTGCACCAGGGTGCTGGCTACCGCCTTCGCAACAGGAGGGTGGTGTTGCTGGGGGCGGGGGGCGTAGCGAGGGCTGTGGTGTTTGCGCTGCTTAATGAGGAAGTGACATCGGTGACAGTGTTCAACCGGTCTCTGGATAGAGCGAGGAGGCTAGTTAGTTCATTCGCTAGGGCGGCCGGAAGAATTGGACTGTCAGCGCAGGACTGGACAGAACTGGAGGCGAGCGTAGCGTTACGGGACTGTGACCTGCTGGTGAACTGCACTTCCATTGGCATGAGGTACGGGGCCACGGAGTCGGACACGCCGCTGAGTGCCGAGTTCATTCCGAAGGATGCCATGGTGTATGACCTGGTGTATAATCCTGAAGAGACGCCATTCTTGAGAGAAGCGAAGAAGTCCGGGGCCGATACGCTGGGAGGGCTGTCCATGCTGGTTTATCAAGGGGCGGCCTCCTTTGAGTTGTGGACCGGAGAGAGCGCGCCAATTGACATAATGCTCCGAAGCGCCAGTAAGGCGTTGAGATAGGAGGCTGGTTCTTGGGGGGCAACACGAAGCTAGTGTCGGTCTACAGAGGCAACTACCTGCAGGCGCAGATAGTGAAGGGGAGGCTGGAGAGCGAGGGCGTTCCGACTCTGTTGCAGTACGAGGGTGCGGGGCTTGTCTTCGGGGTGACCGTCGATGGGCTGGGTGAGGCCAGGGTGATGGTGCCCGAAGAACTGGCGGAAGAAGCTAAGGCGATAGTAACCGAGCATGAGTATGATGAACCTGATGACATGATGCAAGGTGAGCCGGGGGAGCAAGTGTAGGATGCTTCGGTTCTTGACTGCGGGCGAGTCTCATGGGTATGCCCTCACGGCAGTTGTGGAGGGTGTGCCGGCCGGATTGCGCCTGGACGAGGAGTATCTGGCGCATGATTTGAGGAGGCGGCAGGGTGGTTATGGACGCAGCCCAAGGCAAAGTACGGAACATGATCGGGCGGAGATTGTTTCCGGAGTGCGTCTTGGCCTGACGATGGGCAGCCCGATTACGATGGTGATTCTGAACCGTGATTGGGAGAACTGGAAGACGGCGATGTCTCCATCTCCGGCGGAGGGCGACGCGAAGCGAGTAACGCGTCCTCGTCCCGGGCATGCGGATCTGGCTGGTGTAACCAAGTATGCGCTGGACGATGTCAGGACGATTCTGGAGCGGGCCAGCGCCAGAGAGACCGCGGCGAGAGTAGCGGTAGGCGCTGTAGCGCGCCGGTTCCTGGAGGAGTTTGGCGTCGAGATCCATAGCCATACAGTGGCCATTGGCGGTGAGAGGACGAAAGTGCCGATGCAGGTTGACTGGGACCAGGTGGAGAGTTCGGTGGTCCGATGTGCCGATCCCATAGCGGAGAAAGATATGATGGCGGCGATTGAGGAAGCCATGAGCTCGGGGGACACGGTGGGAGGAGTGAGCGAGGTGGTGGCCTTGGGCGTTCCGGTCGGCCTGGGAAGCCATATTCAATGGGACAGGCGGCTGGATAGCAAGATTGCCCAGGCCATGATGAGCATCCAGTCCGTGAAGGGAGTGGAGATCGGGGACGCGTTTAAGGCGGCTGACGGGCGAGGCTCTCAAGTGCACGACGGCATCGTGGCAGGCGGCGGGTCTGGCTATCCCTGGCGGCGGAAGAGCAACCATGCCGGTGGCATCGAGGGAGGGATAAGCAATGGCGAACCGATTGTCTTGAGATTGGCGGTGAAGCCGATTCCCACTCTGGCGAAACCTCTGGCTTCGGTGGACCTGGCCACCGGTAAGAGCGTGCAGGCCCATTTCGAACGGAGCGATGTCTGCGTGGTTCCCGCAGTGGGCGTCATCGGGGAGGCCATGATGGCCATCATCTTGGCGGACGCCATGCTGGAGAAGTTTGGCGGGGACAGCATGCAAGAGGCGCTGCGGAATTTCGATGGTTATCTCAAGTCGATCGGGGGACCTTGTTGAACCGTCTCGGTTTTCACTGCCATGCGCTAGACCATCTCGAGGAAGTGATTCTGTCCAACGGCCTGCAGCGCGGAGAGTTCTACAATTTCTTTCCGGAGAACATCGCTGACCTGACGCGGCGGATCGAGCGCCACAATCTGGCGACGAGCATTCACGCGCCGCTGGTCAGGATACCGTGGTATCCCTCACCTCCGACGCTGTCTTTCCTGTGCGACGTCGATGAGGAGAAGAGGCGTCTGAGCTTGGCGATGGTCGAGGAGACAATGAAGGCGGCAGAGGCGTTCAGGGCCGAATACGTGGTCGTTCACTTTCCGGTGAGTCCGACGACGGGGGTCAACGGGCTGAGCCCCGAGCAGCAGAAGGCCATTGCCTGGGACAGTGCCCAACACTTGGAGGACTACAGCCAACGGTATCTCGTGCCGATCCACATCGAGGGTTTCGGCCCGAGCCCGTTCTTGACGGTGGCTTTCCTCAATGAAGTAATGCGGAGTTTTTCCTGTCTGCGCTACTGCTTTGACACTGGACACATGCACATCGCCGCTCAACGGGATGGATTCGATCTGTATGAGTTCGCCCGGCAACTGGCCCCGATCATCGGCTCCGTGCACGTCTGGAACAACCGCAATATCCAGGACTACTTCGCCTTCGGCCATATTCCGGTTCACCCTGTCCAGAGGCCGGAGGACGGGTGGGTGGACATTGGTCGAATCCTCCGCATCATAGTCCCCGGTAATCCCGGTTGCCGCATAATCCTCGAGAGCGGCAGCCGCTATCCCCAGTCGCTGGGTGCGCACGATTTCCGAGATGGTGTTCAGTGGGTAAAAGAGCTGACAGCCCCGTTATTCTGATCGGCTTCTCCGGCACGGGGAAATCGATGGTGGCCCAGGGAGTGGCGAGGAGCCTCGGATGGGAGGCGGTTGACACCGACGACGAAGTCGTCAGGCTGGCCGGGAAGAGCATCCCGGATATCTTCGGACAGGATGGAGAGCCGCACTTCCGGAAGCTAGAGAGGCAGGCTCTGGAAGATGCGTGCCAGAAGACCCGGGTGGTGATCGCCACGGGCGGCGGCGCCGTTCTCGATCCGAACAACCGTGTGCTGATGAGAAGCTCAGGCGTAGTTGTCTGCCTGGAAGCCAACCCCGAAACCATCTACCAGCGGTTGCCTAAGCAGGAGGAGAGTCCGATAGCAGTGCGTCCCCTTCTGGCTATGTCCGATCCGATGGAGCGCATCGTGGAACTGAAACAATCGCGCCAAGCGTACTATGCCATGGCAGACTGGATCGTCCAGACCGACCACCTTACGTTGCCAGAGGTCTGCCATGAAGTCGTGCGAGGCAGGCGCTACTGGCTGCGGACCCATGAGGTGGGCGAGTCACCGAAGTACGACGAAGAGCACGTTTGTGACGTGGTAACGGCCACTGAGCGATATCCCATCTTTGTGAGTTGGGGGCTGCTGCGCGCCCTGGGACAGCGGGTGAAGGAGGCTGGGCTCAACGGCAATGCCTATGTTGTAGCCGATGCTGCGGTGTTCTCGCTGTACGGCGAGGCTGTTATGACCAGCCTGCAGGAGGCAGGCTTCGGGGTGCAGAGCTTCGCGGTGCCTCCCGGCGAGAGGAGCAAGACACAGGGCACTGTTTCTCACATCTACGACTGGCTGGTGGATTGTCGGGTGGAAAGGGGGGACGTGCTGGTGGCGCTGGGGGGTGGGGTTATCAGTGATATGGTGGGGTTTGTAGCGGCCACTTTCCTGCGCGGGCTATCGCTGGTCCAGGTGCCCACCAGTCTGATAGCCATGACGGATGCTTCTGTAGGCGGTAAGTCGGCAGTCAACCACGCGAAGGCCAAGAATCTGATCGGCTCTTTCTACCAGCCTCGGCTGGTGTTGTCCGATGTGCAGGCCTTGGCGACGCTTCGAGAGAGAGAGTTGACCTCCGGCTGGGCCGAGGTGATCAAGCATGGGCTGGTTCTCGACCCGGAACTGAATGCGTTCCTGGTGAAGAATGCAAAGAAGCTGGTGAAGCTGGAACCAGAGGCGACGACGGAAGCCGTTCGGCGGAGCGTGGCCATCAAGGCCCGGATCGTCAGCGAGGATGAGAGGGAACAGGGGCGCCGTATTCTGCTGAACTACGGTCATACGATCGCTCACGGTCTCGAAGCGGCGACTGGCTATGGGGAGTTCTTGCACGGGGAGGCCGTGTCGGTCGGAATGGCAGGTGCAGCCATGCTCTCCCATGAGCTGGGGTTGGTGTCGTCGGATGTGGTGAAGCAGCACCGTGGTATTCTTGGCGCGTTCGGACTGCCGATGTCGTGTTCGGACGTAAGAGTGAAGGATGTTCTGAAGGCCGTGGAATTGGACAAGAAGGTCAAGGGCAAGTCCGTGCGATGGGTGTTGCTCAGGGGCATCGGTCAGCCAGTGATCCGGCAGGATGTGCCGAGGCAGGCAGTGGTGAAGGTGCTTGAGGAGTTGCTGTCGGATCTATGAACAGGGCATGCACAAGGGCAGAGTGCCTGGAGAGCGCTACGAGGCTCAGAATGCGGGATGGCAAGGAGGTGCGGGGAGTCATCCCTGCCGAGAGGTGAACCATGAACGAGAACGTCAGAGGCACGACGGTAGTAGCGGTGCGGAAGGGCGGTCAGGTAGCCATCGCCGGGGACGGCCAGATAACCACCGGTGACGTGGTGTTGAAGCATGGCGCCAAGAAGGTGCGCACCCTCTATCACGACCAGGTGATTGCGGGGTTCGCTGGCTCTGTGGCGGATGCCTTGACCCTGTTTGAGCGGTTCGAGATGGAGCTGGAGAAGTACGGTGGCCAACTGCGAAGGGCGGCCATAGAGCTGGCCAAGGAGTGGCGCACGGACCGGGTGCTGCGCCGTCTGGAGGCCTGGCTGGTGGTGGCCGATCCAAAGGAGATGCTGGTGCTGTCGGGCGAGGGAGATGTGATTGAGCCGGATGAGGACGTAGTGGCCATAGGCTCAGGCGGAGGCTACGCGCAGGCCGCGGCGAAGGCGTTGCTGCGGCATTCTAATCTCAACGCCGAAGATATAGCACGCATCAGCATGGAAATCGCAGCCAGTATCTGCATTTATACCAACGACCAGATAACGCTGGTCAGCCTGGGTGAAGACGGCGATTGACTGGTGCTGGCGTCCGGGATTCTCATCAGCGTTACCTTTATCTTCTGGCGATGGCAATGATGCGGAGAGAATGATTCATGGATTTCAACCTGTCTGAACGTGAGAAGATGATCCATAGCACGTCAAGGGAGTTCGCCGTGAAGGTGGTGCTTCCCCGTGCGGCAGAGATTGATTGCACTTCCGAGTTCCCGAGAGACGTTGTTCGCGATATGGTCAAGATGGGCTACTTCGGCCTGGCTTATCCGGCTGAGTATGGCGGCAGCGGTTCGGGCTATCTCAGCTATGCACTGGTGATCGAGCAGTTGGCGCGCGCCTCGATGACGGTGGGCGCGATTGTGGCCGTCAGCATTCTTTCACAGGAATCGCTCTTTCGTTTTGGCAGCGAGGCCCAGAAGAGGGAGTTCCTGGTGCCGCTGGTACAGGGGAAGATCCTGGGCTGCTTCTGCTTCACCGAGCCGGGTACGGGGTCCGACCCCAAGGCTGTGGCTGCCAAGGCGAACCTGGAGGCCGGGCAGTATGTGATTGAAGGACAGAAGAACTTCATCTCGATGGCTTCCGCAGCTTCACAGGCCACCGTATTTGCCAAAGATGAGACAGGAAGGATCAGCGCTTTCATTGTTCCGACATCTGTTGCTGGCTTCCAGTTGCGGGAACCGTGCGAGACGCTGGGGTTGAGAGGATTCGGCGCTTGCGTCGTCTACCTGGACTCGGTGCGGGTGCCGAAGGGGAATCTGCTGGGTGAAAAGGGGGGAGGGTACGAGGTCATGCTGGAGGCCATCAGTGTGGAGAGGGTGGGCGTGGCCGCCCAGGCCGTCGGCGTCGCCCAGGCGGCACTGGATCTCTCGGTGGAGTATGCCGGACAGCGGATCGCTTATGAGAAGCCCATTGCCCGGATGCCCACGATTCAGTGGTTCCTAGCCGAGATGGCATCGAGGATCGAAGCCGGCCGTTGGCTGGCCTATCGCACCGCCTTCCTCCGCGATGAGGGCCAGAGCATCCGGAACGACTCGGCAGTGGCCAAGCTCTTCTGCTCACAGATGGCCGTCGAGGTCACCCGCATGGCCATGCAGGTCCACGGCGCCTACGGCACCATGAAGAGCCTGCCCGTGGAGCGGCTCTACCGCGATGCCAAGATGACCGAGGTTTATGTCGGCGTCTCCGAGATTCAGCGGGCTATCATCGCCAGCCATCTGATCAAGTGACAGAGCATAGAGTGAGGCGTACGTTCGAGATCGAGAAGACCTGCCCCCGGACCGGAGCGCGCGCCGGCTTCATCACCACGGCTCATGGTGTTGTTCCCACGCCGGCGTTCATGCCCGTCGGCAGCCAGGCATCGGTTAAGGCGCTTACGCCGGACGACGTCAGGGACGTCGGGACAGAGATCCTCCTGAGCAATGCATACCACCTCTATCTCCGGCCGGGCGTTGATGTCGTCGAGCAAATGGGCGGGTTGCACCGGTTCATGGGCTGGGATGGCCCCATCCTGACCGACAGCGGCGGGTACCAGATCTTCAGCCTGGCCTCGCTGCGTCGGGTGGATGACGAAGGCGTGGTCTTCCGGTCACATATAGACGGTAGCGAGCATTTCCTCACGCCGGAGGGCGCTGTGCAGCTCCAGCAGAGACTGGGGGCCGACATTATCATGGTCCTGGACGAGTGCCCGCCCTACACGAAGGAGAAGATGTCGGTCAGGAGGGCCATGGAGCGGACTCTGCGCTGGGCTGAGAAGTGCGTGAAGGCCCATCGTGGTCGGGACCAGCAGCTCTTTGGCATTGTTCAGGGTGGTGTGTTCTCCGATCTGCGGCGGGATTCGGTGGCATTCCTGACGGCGCTGGGTTTCCCGGGGTATGCCATCGGCGGTCTGAGCTTGGGCGAGACGAAGAGCGAAACACTGGCCATGGTGGAGGAGACGGTGGCGTTTCTGCCGACGGACAAGCCGCGGTATCTCATGGGGGTGGGATCGCCGGAGGATCTGGTGGAGAATGTAGATAGAGGGGTGGACCTGTTCGACAGCGCATTGCCGACGCGGACGGCCCGGAACGGCGCGCTCTTTGCTGCGTCGGGCCGCATCAACATCCACAATGCCGGATACAAGGGTTTGGACCAGCCCATTGATGCGGGCTGCGATTGCTACACCTGCCAGAGGTTCTCGGCGGCCTATCTGAACCACCTCTTCAAGAGCAAGGAGTTATTGGCCTACCGGCTGGCCACCATCCACAACCTGCGCTTCGTCATGAGGCTGATGGAGCGAATGCGCCAGGCAATCGTTCAGGGCGGCTTTGGCGAGTTCCGAAGGGAATTCCTGGAGAACTATCGCACGACCGACGAGGGTGTGCGGCTGGCCCAGAAACAGCGCTGGCTAGAGAGGTCCGTGGGTGTCCACGACGAAGGCGACGGCCCCGAAGACCCCGGCGTTGTCGCCTAGCTCGCTGGAGACGATCCGCACCACGCTGGCCGGGAACTGGAAGGCTCTCTCAGCAACCACTTTGCGCGCCGGTTTGAGCAGCATCTCTCCCATCTTGCCCATGCCTCCGCCGACGATGATCATCTCCGGGTTGAATATATTCACCAGGTTCACCATCCCCACGCCCAGATAAGTGGCGGCCTTGTTGATGATGGACAAAGCTGCCGCGTCTCCCTTGTTGGCGGCGGTGGCTACCGTCTGAGCAGTGACGAACTGGGCGTCGCCTTCTGCAATCTCCAGGATGGCGGTCTTTGTCCCCTGGGCGATAAGGCGCTGTGCTTCCCGGGCGACAGCTTTGCCGGAAGCCAGCACCTCGAGACAGCCGATGTTGCCGCAAGCACACCGCGGACCATTGACGTCGATGGTCATGTGGCCCAGCTCGCCGGCGCTGCCGGAAGAGCCGGAGTAGAGCTTACCAGCTATGATGATCCCGCCGCCTATGCCTGTGCTCACCGTGAGGTAGATCAGGTTGTCTACTCCTCTTCCCGCCCCAAAGCGGTGCTCGCCCAGAGCGGCAGCGGTGGCGTCGTTGATGACGAAGGTTGTTACACCAGTGGATAGCTGGATCTCATCTTTCAGTGGGATGTCACGCCATCCGGGGAGATTCGGGGAGGCTGTGACTATACCCTTCTCGGAATCGATGGCCCCGGCGACAGCGATGGCTATGGCGGAGAGGGACGAGTAGGGAAGATCAGCATCCTTGACCAAAGTGGTGGCTGTAGTGAGGATGCGCCTGATGACCGGTTCGACGCCCTCCTCGGCCAGGGTGGGGCTGTATTCGCGGGACAGGAGTTTACCATGCGGAGTGATCAGCGCCGTGACGATCTTGGTGCCGCCGAGGTCCACTGCCAGCACGGGTTTGCCTGCGGCCGATTCAGCCATGATGAAGGGTATTATAGTCCCGAAGGGAGAGGGGGATCAATGAGGCAGTTCAGGAGAGCGAGGACAAAGGTCGACGAAGCGGTTCAATCTCTGATTCGTACGCGCCGCTCTTCGGCAATCCACAGATGCCCCTTCAGGGGTTCATCTGGAAGCATAGGGATCAGGCGGCTGAGGCTGCTCAACACATTCGCCTTGTCTGCGCGCTTGAGCCAGAGCACGACTATGCCAGCGTGCTGGGCGTGAACGGCCGGAGGCCGGGATGTGTCTGTGTTTTCCATGTCACTACCGCGCAGGCGGGAATCCGGTCCGTCTTCCAGACGTCCGCAGGCGCCGCTTCTTCTCTGCCACCACCATGATCTCCATCTCATCGAGGTTGATCATGCCTCTTCGCCAGTCGCCCGCGGTGCCGCCCCAGATGTGGAGCACGTTGAGGCCCGCCGTCCGGAACAGCAGCGTCAGTTCCGTGGGCATAAAAGCGCGCTCCCTCATGGCCGATATCACGCCGGGGATCGAGACATCCGAGACCTCTGAGAGTGTGAGTGGGTCGAAGGTATTCTTCCCCACATCTGCCTGGGAATGGCCTCGCGCCATGCGGTATCCGTTGAGGACGGTGAACAGGCATCGCGCCCCCGGCTTCAAGGCCCGGGCGACTCCGCGCAAGATCGCCAGCGGCTGCTCCAAGGCGTCGTCCCCCCTCCCCAGCAGCCCGAAGGCCCCCTCGCACAGGCAGATGACGGCATCGAACTGCCGCCCCAGTTGCATGCGGGCGGCGTTGGCGTGCACCAGCGTGACCGAGACCCCAGCTTCTTCGGCGCGCTTCCGGGCCTCCGCCAGCATGCCGGACGAGATATCCACGCCGGTGACCGTGTAGCCCCGGCGGGCCAGCTCAACGGCGTGCCGCCCGGCGCCGCAGCCGACATCGAGGATCGAGGCGCCGCGCTTGAGCCGCAGTTCCTTGATGAGGAAATCGACCTCGTTGACTGTGTTCTTGGTGAAGCAGTTGTCCATGTAGACGGGAGCATGGCCGTCGAAGAACTTCTCCCAGTCGTCTCTTCTGTGCATACCAGAGGCTCCTTTCTTGTCCAGGGCAGAGGTTCTGCTGGAATACATTGTGATGTTTCTGAGAAGTGTACGATGCAGGGGCTGTGGAGATCAACACGAATGTCGCTGGTTGGGCTTTGAGGGATATGGTACAATTAAGGCGACTTAACTTAAGCCAGCTTAAGCGGCAATAGGAGGGGGAGAATGGGAAGCGAGAGAGTCGAGGAATACCTGGAGGCGATTTTCAAGAGGCAGGCCAAGGAAACGCCTGTCTCGACCTCCGCCCTGGCCGAAGATCTGAAGGTCTCGTTACCTGCTGTCACGGACATGATGAAGAGGCTCCAAGACAGCGGTTTCATTGAGTACGAGCCAAACAAGGGGGTTTCGCTCACCGGCGAGGGCCGCCAGAAGGCGGTGTCCATTGTCAGGCGTCATCGGCTCTGGGAGAGATTCCTGACCGACATCCTTGGCCTGAAGTGGGATAAGGCGCATGAAGAAGCCTGCCGTCTGGAACACGCCACTTCTCCTGAGACTGAAGATAGGCTGGCTTCACTTATTGGAGATGCCGACACCTGTCCTCATGGCCACCCTATCCCGGACAAAGATGGAAATGTGCCGGAGCAGGGTGTAAGACCGCTTTCGGATTTCAAGTCACGGCAGAAGGTGTGCATATCGGCCATAGCCAGGGAGGACGCCGTCGTGTTGCGCAAGGTTGAGAAATTGGGGTTGAAACCCGGGAGCGTGGTATCCATCGATAGCAAGGGCAGCGGAGGATCCATGAAATTGAAGTTCGGCGATCGGAAGCTGGTGGTGGAAGGTGATATCGCGGAAGATCTGCTGGCGACGCCCTTCGTTGGCGAGGAGAGGGAGGTCAGTGCCGAGGAGGCGGTGCCCATAAGCGCGCTCCGCGCTGGGGAGTCAGCCGTCGTCAAGTCATACGCGGGTGGACGGGGAATGTTAGGTCGGTGTCTGTCTATGGGATTCACGCCGGGCAGTCAGGTGAGAATGATCGAGAACTACAGGAGAGGCCCGATATTGGTCAGTGTCTGCGGCTCAGAAGTGGCTCTAGGGAGGGAGATAGCAGGGCGGATCATGGTGAGCAGAAAGAGGCCCTGATGGCATCTGATGACGATGCGCCTGTGGTGGCGCTGGCGGGATTGCCCAATGTGGGCAAAAGCACAGTATTCAACCTCTTGACTGGCCTGTCCCAGCACGTCGGCAATTGGCCAGGAAAGACAATAGAGCAGAAGACTGGTGTGCTGCACGACAATGGCCTGACTATTCAACTGGTTGATCTGCCAGGCACATACAGCTTGACTGCCAACTCCGTGGAAGAGCAGATTGCCAGAGACTACCTGGTGAAGGAGAAGCCGGATCTGGTAGTAGCCGTGCTGAATGCGGCCAGCATGGAACGCAGCCTGTATCTGGTGGCTGAACTCATCGAACTTGCGCCGCGGCTGGTGATCGCTCTGAATATGACCGATGTGGCGCGGCAGGAGGGGACGAAGGTCGATGCCAAGGCGCTGGAAGCAGCCCTCAACATAACAGTCGTTCCCATGGTGGCCAGCAGGAACCAGGGAGTGAAGGACCTGGTGAAGGTGATCGGGCAGGAGTACAGCCAACCAACCGTCGCCCGGGTAGTGAGGCATATCGAGTCGGGCAGCGAAACCGAGGCTGACATATCCCACATAGCGCGACTTCTTACTGATGAGGACACAGCCCCCTATCCCAGGCACTGGGCGGCGACGAAATTGCTGGAAGGGGACGAGCAGATCAACAGGCTGCTACGGGAGCGCGTATCTGAGGCCAGATGGTCGGAAATCGACAGCTTCCTCAAGGACAGGGAGTCGGCTGCCATTGTTATAGCCGGACTGCGGTTCGACTGGGTGAGGAAGATACTGTTGACCGCTCAAGAGAAGCCGCCGATAGGACAGGTCTCCATAACCGAAAGGCTTGATCGGGCCGCTACCCATCCCCTTTTTGGCCTGATCATACTGCTGATGGTAATGGGCCTGGCATTTGCGGTCGTGTACGGCATAGGCGTCCCTGTGCAGCAGTTCCTCCAGGTGAGTGTTGTTGAGAGAATGCAAGCGTTGGTGTTCGGCGAAATGACCTTTCTACCGGGCTGGCTGCAGGGACTTCTGGGTGATGGCATTCTTGGTGGCGTGGGGATGGTTTTGACCTTCGTGCCGATACTGTTCCTGTTCTTCGTGGCGTGGGGATTCCTGGAAGACGTTGGATACACGGCCCGGGTAGCTTTCGTCACCGACCGATACATGCACGCGATAGGACTACACGGCAAGTCGTCTCTGCCTTTGATGCTGGGCTTTGGATGCAATGTGCCGGCGGTTATGGGGACGCGCATCATCGAATCCAGGCGGGCTCGCCTGCTGACTGTGCTTGTAGCTCCTCTCATTCCCTGCACCGGCAGGATGGCGGTGATTGCGGTGATCGCAGCGGCGCTTTTCGGCGGACGGGCGATACTGGTGACGGTCGGGGTCATTGCCTTGAGCCTTGTCGTTCTGGCGCTTCTCGGCTTCTTTCTGAATCGCTTCGTCCTTGGGGGCAAAAGGGCAGCGTTGATGATGGAGTTGCCCCTGTACCATTCGCCAAGTCCGCGCACCATAGGATTGGGGGCTTGGCAACGTACGGCGGCCTTCATTAAGCGTGCCGGAACAGTTATCTTAATCGTATCCATCGTGGTTTGGGCCTTGTCATATTTCCCGGGAGGCAGTATCGAGGAGAGTTACCTGGCGGACATCGGGAGATGGCTCGAGCCAGTGGGGAAACTGATGGGGCTGAATTGGCAGGCCATGGTGGCCCTGCTTACAAGTTTCGTAGCCAAAGAGAACACCATCGCAACATTGGGTGTCCTTCTGGGACAGAATGAAGCCGGGCTCAACGAAGCGCTCAGGGCAATGTTGACGCCGGCCGCCGGCATAGCGTTTCTGGTGGCCCAGGTGCTCTTCGTTCCCTGCGCGGCCACGGTTGCCTGCATCCGGCAGGAGACCGGCAGTTGGCGGTGGATGGCCTTTTCTCTAGGTCTGCAATTGGTGCTCTCGCTGGGCTTGGCCATCGTCGTGTTCCAAGTGGCAAAGCTGGTCGGAGTGGGGGTCT
The DNA here is from genome assembly GCA_016932645.1 of Dehalococcoidia bacterium. Taxonomy (GTDB): domain Bacteria; phylum Chloroflexota; class Dehalococcoidia; order UBA2247; family RBG-13-53-26; genus JAFGCL01. The sequence goes on from JAFGCL010000198.1 coordinate 25,393, forward strand.
GAGAGGGAGGTCAACGTAGGTGCGCCAGTCTCAAGCGGATGGCGTCGTAGCGGCTGGTGATGTTGAGCTTGGAATAGAGCCGGGTTATGTGGTTCTTGACGGTCTTCTCCTCGAGCGAGAGTGCCTGGGCGATATCGGCATTGCTGCGGCCGTCGGCGATGAGTTCGAGGATTTCGGTTTCTCGCTCGGTGAGCGGCTCGACCGGTATGAGGTCCGGCAAGGGATTGACACCCGGCTCATCCGAAGATAACTCTACCAGAGCTAGCGCCACGGCCGGGGATGGCGCGATCTCCTCGCCTGACGCTACCGCATAGACCGCCTTCAGCAGCTCATCGGGATCAAAGCGGCTGTAGACAAGGTATCCCCTGGCTCCGGCATGCAGAGTGCGTGCCAGGGTCTTGGCGTCTTCGGTGACGGTCAATATCAGTATCTTTGCTTCGGGGTGGCTGCGCAGTATCTCGGTGGTGGCGTCGATACCGTCGATGATGGGCATCCGGATGTCCATGAGAATAACATCCGCACGGTTCTTCTTCATCCACTGAATGGCCTCGGCCCCGGTAGAGGCCTCGCCGGAGACTTCGAGCGCCTCCTCCGCGTCCAGCAGGCTGCGCAGGCCTTGGCGAATCACAGGGTTGTCGTCGACGATGAGGAGTCTGGTTTTGGCCATTCTCAACCCCCTTGCCCCAACTCTTGGGGGATTAAGAGGAAAACTCTGGGGGACACCCCCGGTTCCCCCGGCAGGAGCTTCTCCTGCACCTCTTTCATACTTCATCCTTCATCATTCGGATTAAGGTAAACCCTCAAACTACCGGTCCGCCCAAGGCGGTCTTCACCTGATCGTTCGCGATCACTTAGGCGGGGGCAGCGGAACGGTAATCAACAAGCGAGTCCCATGGCTGCCGTCGACAGAAAGCTGGCCGTTCAGTTGCTCAACCCTTTCTTTCATTCCCGATAGGCCGTACTTGCCCCTGGACATCAGCGAGAAGACTTCAGCTGACGGGTAGCCGATCCCTTTCCCATTGTCGGCAACCTCAAGGCGCACTTCCCCGGTTTGAAGTTCGAGGGAGACACCGACCTCCGAGGCGTTGGCATGCTTGCGGACGTTTTCAAGGGCCTCGGACAGGACGCTTCGCAGATTGTGGCTGGCCAGGAGTGGCAGAGTCCGGTCGTCGCCCGACGCTGCGAACCGGGCCCTGATGCCCGTAGCATTACTCCATTCCGTCACGATGCGCGACATCTGGGACGCGATACCCGAATCCTGGCCCTCCGTCCGCAAGTCATGAATCATCTCCCTAATGTCCTGAGTGGAACGCTGACATACACCTTCAATGTACTGGGCCTTCTCTTTGGCTGCCGGTGAGACGGCGTGCCTGCCGAGAACATGAGCCTCGAGGGCGAGACCGTGAAGTGTCTTGAGCACGGTATCATGCAGATCCCGGGCGATCCGGCTCCGCTCCTCCAGAAGGGTGCGCTCCCGCACCAGGCTGGCGCTGCGGCGGCGCTCTCTTCGTGCCTCCTCGGTGACCAATCCCACTGACAGTGCTATGAAGAGCAGAAAGATGGCCCAGAAGGCGTAGCCAGTCCAGCTGAATTCCGATCCATACTCCGAGACTCGGTAGAGCATGGCTGCGGTCAGACCGGCAACGAAGACACCTTCCATGATCAGGCTGGCCAGGAGGCCGAAGCGGACGGCTGCTTCGATAATGACGAAGGCAAAGGCACCGTAGGCGGCCGTCTGGCCTTGCAGAAACTGGAAGATCATGGCCCAGGCGAAGGCCGCCACCAGAGCTTGGCTCAGGACTCCCAGGAGTACCTGCCTTTGGATGGTGATGATGCGCCGGTTCAGAAAAGCGGCGATGGCGGACCATACGGCAAGAAGAACGGTCAGGACGACTACGGTGATGGTGGACACGGGGTTGTAGGCAATGCCCATGGCTATCAGCACCGGAACTCCCAGCCAGTGTACGACTATGAAGATCCATTCCAGGCTCTTCATGTCCTTAAGACTGCGTTCGCCTGAAAGAGACGTCAGAGTCGCGCTGAGATTCACTGTCACCTCAGATCAAGTCGGCACGCATGGTGCGGAAAGCTGACTATATTGTACACGATCGAGGCCGTTGCGTCTGTGGACGGCAGAATAGGGATCAAGGTCTCAAGACGGCGGCAGGATTGGCGCTACATATTGGTGTCAACAACGGAGAACTGAGGTTGAAGATGAACTGGTTTGAACGACATCTGAACTGGACTACGGTGGTGACATTGCTGGTGGCATATGCGGCAATGGCCGTATACGTCGGATTGTTCGAGATGGGTGGGTGGAGATGTGTACTGGTTGCCTGTCTGATCCCTCTGCTACCTTGCGGATGGGTCATCAAGAAGAAGTCACAAAGCCCTTCCGGTGGCTTGCTGTGGTATGCGCAACATCTGCCGTCTGCGGATACGTGAGTTTGTGCGTTGTTGGACACCACTACTTCTATGGCTGGATTCCGTTCACCCGAGTCATTCCAGTCATCGTAGGGGCTGTACCTATGGCTCAGGCGAATCGGAGCAGGATTGTAGCCGCAGAGTCGAGGAGCATGTCTCCAACCTCCGCTAGTGGTTGGTCGAATCGGAATCCAGCGTTGGATATCGGTGGTGTATCCATCGGTCTGGTTCTATTCGGCGGCGTTATAGGGCTGTTGGTCTACATGGGCACGCGCGAAATGTCTGCAGAGTATGTGGTATCGGCCGCGGCGCTTTGCCTGGCGGCACTCCTCCTGTGTCTGCCCGTAAGCATCTATGTAGCCAGCCCCGTTAGTTGTCTCGTGGCCCGCCTTATGATGGTGATGCTGGTTGCACCCGGGATCATCGGAGTTGTATTCGGAGGTGGCATGGTGATCGGGGAGAGTCACGATCCTGGCTACGGCATGGGGTTCATCGGAGGCTATCTCCTGGCAGCGACTGGTGTGCTATTAGCGTCGGCTGGGGTGTTGGGGTTGAAGGCGCGGGAAGGGCTAAAGAGGGCAGGAGAGTGGTGAGGAGGGGGCGCTAGGCGGGGGTCATCTACTCGACAATAATCTCGGCACCCTGCCTCGCGGCCTTGAGGACCTCTGGGTCACCGATGATTCTGCCGAGGACGGTAACGGGGCTGGCCGCGCGGATCTCATTGCCGCGGCTGGCGGGCGTCCGCCCGAAGAACAGGCATAGCGACGGACCGTCGGGCCAATAGGCCACATCGCCCATCTCGACCACTTCCTTACCGTTCTCGATACCAATCCTCAGAGGCACGTCAAAGTAGATCTCGTCTCCCCAGATATTCGCCCTTGCTTCAATTGGCAGGATTTTTATGAGGGCCTTGGCGGTCTCGGTGTTGTTCAATCCAGCCTGGATCTCGACAGTTCCAACTCTGATGCGGATCATATTGGCTATGACTTCACCTCAGATCTTAAAGCACTCCCAGTAGCCCTCAAGGTTCCTCTTGACCTCGTCTACGACCTGTTTGGTCTCGTTGAGCCCGGAATCCTTCCGCAGCGGAAAGAGGAATGGCTCCTTGAAATCGAGATCGAGATCGGCTGATCCGGCGACCAGGGCGAGCCAGGCGACTGGGAGAACCGTCTGATTGTAGCCGCTGCCCAGAAGGTCGACCCTGCGTCCTTCGCACACACGTTCGGCGACCTCCTTCACCTTGCGTCCGATCATATAGAAACCGTTCATCGTGAGGCCGAGGTCGGTGAGTTCGTCGGCGAAGTGAGGGTCAGAACCGCCGTTCCGGATGATGATCTGCGGCTGGAACTCCTCGGCGAGGGGCGCGAATATCTGGTCCAGGGCGTACTCGTAGGCCTGGTCGGACGCTCCGGGAGTCATGGGCACATTCACGGTGAACCCCTTTCCTCTGCCCTCACCGATCTCATGAGAGAACCCGGTGCCCGGATAAAGGGTGTGCGGGTCCTGGTGCAGGTCGATTAAGAGGACTCTGGGTTCCTGGTAGAAAACGTGACATGTCCCATCACCTGCGTGGGCGTCGGTGTCGAGTATGAGAACTCTCTCCAGCCCGTGGTTTTCCAGGAGATTCAGAGCGGAGATCGCCACATCATTGTAGATGCAGAAACCCGCAGCGTAGTTGCTCCGGGCGTGGTGCAGACCACCGCCGACTCCCACCGCATGAGCCACGTCCGATTCACAAACCAACTCCGAGGCTGTCATCGAAGCTCCGACTATGAATCGCGCGGCCCTCTCCATCCCCGGCTGGAGAGGGGTGTCCGGGCTCATGTAGGCGTAGCTTGCCGTCCAGGCCCCATTGGATGCGGCTAACAGGTCGCGGATGTAGCTCTTGTCATGGACCAGCGTCAGTTCTTCGTCGGAGGCGCACCTTGGCTCAATCTCTTGGTAGGCATCGACTTTGGCCCGAAGCAGATTCATGAAATTGCTGTAGCGGTCACTACGGAACGGATGACCGGGGCCGAAGTCGTATCCCTTGATGTCGTCGCTGTAGATTATGGCGGGTGTCATTACATCAACCCCCTGGCCCCCATTCTTGGGGGTTTGAAAAGAGGAGGAATTGAGGGACACCCTCAAACTCCCGGCAGCGTCCCGCTGCATTGTCTATTTGATCTCGATCAGGATGTCGGATGGACTCACGGCCGAAACGAGTCACGTTCGAGCAACCTTCCCTTCACCTTGGCAGTTCTCTCTAGCCGCGCAAGTGCTGCGTTGTAGAAGACGATGAAGTCGTTCACTGCCTGCTTCTTGCCGATTGACATCCTTGGGTCGGTGTACCCACATACTGGGCATTCGCTGTCTGTGAAGAGGTCGCCACGAGCGTTCACTTCTGCGGTCTGCGGTAGCGGTCGAAGTAGGGCTAGGCTCGGGGGTTTGAAGCAAAGGGGACATATGAAGCGCTGAACGAACTTGTCCCTTTCGGTGAGAGTAGCTAGTCTCGAATTCGCGATCCACCTTCCGAGAGGGGTCAATGCAAGCACGCTGCCACGCTCCTCTACCACCCAGCGTTTCCTGTGTTCGGACACCTTCTTATGATTGCCTGGGCAGTGTCTCATCGGCATGCCTCGCAGGCCTATCCGGCGGCCCTGCTCTTCCATGATGTTGGCAAGAAGGTCAGTCGTCCGCATCGGCCGCTTGCTGGGGGCCCTGACTATCAAGTACCGTTCGTGCCAGTTGGGATGTATCCAACCTTCTATCGTGGCCATGCATGCTCCTTTCGATTCACCCGGCATGTCTGCAGCATACCACGGCAGTCGCCTATATCGTCTTGATCTTGATCAGGATATCCCCGGGGCAACCGTCGGTTACCTGGCATGCATTCCCCAGCCTGAGAACGTTTCCTGATTTCACGCCGGGAGGCACCTTCACCTCGAGCTTCTTCCCCTTGCGGTTGAGAAGCTTCTTGGTTCCTTTCTTGGCCTCGGACCTTGTAATGGTGAGTTCGTACCGGACGTCCTGGCCATGAGGCCCCCTGGTCTGATGGAAGAAGTACTCCGGGTTAATGTTGCTGAATCTCATGGTGCCCCCGGGACCATAGCTGAAGGTGAAATGGCCGCCAGAACCTCTCATCGCATTGCCGAAGATGTTCTGCAGGAAGTCATAGCCGAGGCCTGACTGGCCAAACTCGCGCATAAGATCCTCGAAGGTAGTCCTGGTTCCGGCATTTCCGAAGATATCATTTACGCTGCCCGTGGTGCCGAACCGGTCGTATTGCTGCCGCTTCTCTGCGTTGCCCAGAACGCCGTAGGCTTCGTTGATCTCCTTGAACTTCTCATTAGCCCAGGCTTCCTTTCCGGGGTTCTTATCGGGGTGGTACTGCATGGCCAGCTTCCGGTAGGCCTTCTTGATGGCATCTTCGCTGGCGTTCTTTGGCACACCCAGTATGTTGTAGTAGTCTTTGGCCATTCTTCTCCGGTGCTTACGCTTTCTCTGCTGCCCGGCCCGGCCTGTTGTGCGGCGGATTCCTCATCGGGCGGATTTTGGAGACAAGTATAGCATCTATGTTGATTGTGCTCTAACCCGGTTTGGGTCATCGGCATGAACGTAGTGGTGACGCCGGCCAACCCCCTTTGTCCCACACTCTTGGGGGAAGGCGAGGAACTGAGCGACATCCTTCGTCCTGAGGCGAACCTTCGGCTACACTACCGGTCCGCCTGAGGCGGATCATTCCTGCGCAGGCGGGAATCATAGCCTCGATCTCACGGGAAGGTGCAAATCGTGCGTAGGAGACACTGTTTCGATTTGAGAAGGGAAGGAGGATGAGGCGATGCCATCCTGACAAAGACGCCAGCCCCTGGATGGTGCATCCTTAAGGCTGGCGTCTGCTGGCTACTGTTCGGTTGTTCGAGAGCCCTAGCCTAGGTTCATCACGCGGCCGTTCGACGCGGCCACGAGTTCCTCACGCTGATTCGTGAACGTGGACCTCATGGAGAAGAGAAGCATCTTCCGCTTCTCGTTAGATTTGTCCTGAACGCCAGTGAACTCGTTGACGATGGTGAGCTTGTCTCCGATGTGGATGGGCTTGAAGAACTCCCAGTCTCCTCCGCCATCGACGATGCCCGGAAGGGTAAACGGGGGCATGGGTGCGGCTTCGCCCATAAGCTGGGCGGAGGTCAAAAGGGCGGGGTGCACTTCCTTGTCCCATTTGGGATTTGTGTCGCCAATAGCTTCGCAGAAGCGCTTGTTCAAGGTCCTGTCGATTTCCCAAGTCGAAGGCTTGCCCTTGCCTCCGGCGAACTTGTTCATTTCAGCCAGATCCATGATGTCCTGTTCTCCTTTCGTAGACTTCTGCAGTGGAGAGACCACCCAGATGACTATTCTATTACTGCTACCATGCCTTGGTCAAAATGCAGGCCGCGTTGTTGCCGGCGTAGCCGTAGGTCTGCGCCAGGCCGTTGGTGAGCTTGGTCTTCTTGACCTGTCCCTCTCCGCATTCGCCACGCATCTGGCGAACAAGCTGGCAAACCTGGGATAGGCCCTGGGCTACAACGGCCTCGCCCTGAGCCGCCAGGCCACCGCCGGAGCAGACCGGCAGATCGCCCTCAATCGGATGAACCTTACCCGACATCAGTATCTTGTCGGCTTCACCGGCCATGAGCTGCATGATGCACTCCAGGTAGACCAGGTAGTGCCAGGATGAGTTGTCCGGTAGCTCTATGATGTCAATGTCGGCGGGCTTGAGTCCGGCCATTGCGTAGACTGCCTTGATGGCGTTGCGGGACTCGGAGAGATCCAGCACGCCGGGGCGCGGGAAGGCTGAGCAGAAGGTCAGTCTTATAGTCGGGTCCCCGAAGGTCGGAGTGCCGACAGCTATGCCTTTTATCCAGAGCGGTTTCTTGGCGATCTTCTTGGCATTCTCCAGCGTGGTGACGATAACGGCGCAAGCGCCGTCCGAC
>JAFGCL010000027.1 GCA_016932645.1 Dehalococcoidia bacterium
AACGGCCTCGAGTCCGAATTGTTCCTGGCACGGGGGAACCACACTATCTTCGTCAGGTCCGTCGATGACTGCGGGCGGATATCCTACAGTCCCTCGGACCTGGGTGCTCCCTTAACTGTCAAAGTTGCGCCATCTCCCTGGAAGCCCGTGTGGCTGCTAGTGAGCCTGTTCGCCCTGCTGGCCATCACCTTGGCCCTGTTCTATGCCAGGCTGCACCGAACTTGGCGGGCGCGGCGGAGGGCAGCAAAGTGATGCACATGGCCAGACTCTTGCGTATCGCAGGCAAGCTCTGCTTCGCCCGTGCCACCCGTCGCTACCCTATCAAGTCAAGAGAGAAGGATCGTGTTCTCAGGCATGGGGCGTGCAGAGGGCCTTCGGCCCTCTGCGTCATTCCCCATCCCCCGAGCGAGGGCTGGGTGATTCACCGCAGATGCAAGGATTGCATCGTTTGGTGTGGCACATACGTCGAAGGCTCGCATCAGGAGGTAGCGGGGGCCCAAGGGCTGAAAGAGCCTCTGATTTCAGCTCCCACAGTCCGCATTCAACATGGAGGTAGGCATGGCAAATGAAGTGATGATTGAAACCAAAGGACTGACTAAGAAGTTCGGCAAGCTGCTGGCCGTGGACAGCCTTGACGTGAAGGTGCAGAAAGGGGTCATCCACGGCTTCGTCGGCCCGAACGGAGCCGGCAAGTCCACCACCATCAAGCTCCTGGTAGGCGCCCTCAGGCGCACCAGCGGTAACGGATTCATCAAGGGATATCCCATCGGGTCCGTGGACGCCCGCCGGGCCATCGGCTACTCACCGGAGCGACCTTCCTTTTACAAGGACTGGACCGCCTTCGACTACCTGGTCCATATGGCCGCCCTGAGCGGGATCAAGACAGACGAGGCGGAGAGACGCAGCCAGGACCTCCTGGACTGGCTGGAGCTCAGCGACTTCGCCAAGGCCAAGGTGGGTGGATTCAGCGCCGGCATGAAGCAGCGCCTGAGCATCGCCCAGGCCATGTCACACAAGCCGGAACTGCTCGTCCTGGATGAGCCCACCGCGAACTTGGATCCTGAAGGCCGGATGTCCCTGCTACAGAAGCTGAAGAGCCTCCCCCAAGAACAGGGTGTGACCATCTTTATCAGCAGCCACATCCTGTCTGAACTAGAGTTCCTGATCGACTCCGTCACCCTGATCAACAAAGGCCGCACGGTGGCCGAGGACAGCGTCAAGGTGATGAAGGAGGAGATAGCCCTGAATCGCTACGTCCTCAACACATCGAACAACAAGGCAGTGATGAAGGCCCTGCAGGGGCACGCCGCCATACAGAGAATGGAGTTAGACAATGATGGCTCCATCCACATCAGCAGCCCGGACATGGGCCAGCTCCAGTCAGCGGTCATGGAGGCGGTAACCAAGACTGGCAGCCTGCTCAAGTACTTCGGCGAGGAGCAAGTGAAGCTGGAGGATATCTATCGCAGCACCATGGACCAGGGAAAGGACAAGTGAATGGGATTCAAAGCTGTAGTTCGCAAGACGCTCATTGACCTTACCGGATGGAAGAGGACCACCATACTTCTGCTGCTCGGCCTGCTTGTTCCCATAATCATCGGCATCTCTTGGCGGTTCCATCTGCGCGATGCCGGCCTGTCGCCGGATATGACGACTTTCTACATCCTGAAGAGCTTCGTCGGGATTTCCTTCATTTGGACATCCGGATTCTTCTTGGCCTTTGCCGCAGTAACCAGCGCCGCGGGGGCGATCTCGAAGGAGTCCAGCGATGGGACACTTCTTACCCTGGTAAGCAAGCCGATTGCCCGGCGCCAGATAGTGCTGGGGAAATTCACCGGTATCGTAATACACGCCCTGTTGATGATCACCGTCATCTATTTGATGCAGGCGGTCATTCTGTGGTTCTTGCTGCCAGTGGAGGCCCCCACATTCGGTGCGCTGCTCTTGGCCATCCCCTGGATGATACTGTACTCGCTGCTGGTCATCCTGGTCTTCACCTCCATCTCACTGGCCCTGTCCTCCCTGATTGACAACCAGGTAGTCACCACCGTTCTGGCCTGCGGGATGATCTTCTTCGTGTTCCTGTTCGGCTCCATCAGCGTGATGTTCATAAGGACCTCGCAAACGTATGAGGAAAACCATCTGTACATGATTGACGGTTCCTATCAGTTTGGAAACGCCTTCGCCCCAGCCCTCGAGCAGGCGCTGGGAGGCGAAATGCTCCCGGCGCAGGAACTGGGTGAGATAAAAGGCTTCGCCGGCATCTTCAAGGGAGGAAGGATCGGGGAATACTACAGCTCTTCGGACTACCAGTACCCTGGAGAGTTGGCCAACTACGTCACGCCGGCAGTCTCCGTCATCCTATTGATGGTGCTCGTGGCCGGCTCGCTGACTGTAGCTGTCCTGACGACAGAGCGTAAAGACGTCGGCTAGAAGCATGGCGACATCACTCCACAAAGACAGCCAGGGAGATGTGTATGACGAGAATAGCGAGACTAGTAGCGGTCTTGTTCTTTTTGGCCGCAATCCTCTCAGTCGGCAGCCTCACCATCGGAGCGGCTGCCACACACCAGTCGAACTCAGAATCGGGGCACTCTCCCGTAGTTGAGGCGGAGTTGGAAGCCTCAGTCAGGTGCCTCTCGTTCGGCTTGTACGGCGAAATCACGGCGGAAGCAGTAGTGGACAAGCTAAGCGACAGCAGCAACAACCTGGCCTTCGTGGGGACTTCCAATGGCCTCTACGTCATAGGTCTGGACGGCAAGCTGCAGCACTTCCTCTACTCGCCCTTCGGCGTGAAGCAGGTCGCGCTGATCGATGACATCACAGGGGACGGCAGCCACGAGGTGGTGGTGGTATTAAACAATACACTGGTGCCCGCGTTGCGCTGCTATGACGGAGTCACCTGGGAGAAACTGTGGCAGTTCGCGCCCATGGCCAAAGTCTGGGACGATACGTGGGTGGAGCGCCAATTGGGTATCGGGAGCCTTGACGTGAAAAAAGACGGGAGTACGCAAAGCATAGTCTTCATCTCCGGCAGGCGCGTGTTCTCACTAGATGCCAGAGATGGCACTGAGAACTGGCAGTCCGGCACGCCGCACGCCCCAAAGAGGCTCGCGGCGGTGGGCGATCTCAACGGCGACGAAGCGGGAGAGGTCTTCCTGACAACAGAGGATGGTTACCTGTGCTTGCTTAATGGCAAGACAGGTCAGACGAGATGGCGAACCAGACTGCCGGAAATCACAGCGCACGGAGAGACCACCCAGTCCACGGCAGAACATATCCTCACACTGGATAGAGAGGCAGGCCGGGTGGCAGTCACATGTGCGGACGGTTTTCTGCGGCTGTTTGACCTGAATGCTCGTGAACTGGAATGGGAGGTCTCGTTTGCGACCCAGGAGGCAAGCGCCCCGGGTCCCATAGCAATGGTTCCAGACGTCACGAGCGATCCGGGAATCCTCGTGTGTTACTACAGCCCAACGCCCAGTGCCTCGGGAATGGGTGTAGATGTAAGGCCTAGAACGGCACTCCTGGACACCGCCGGGAACAAGTTATGGGACAGAGAGTTCGACGCCTGGAGCCTCGATACGGGCTCTTGCGGAGGGAAGCCAGTGATCATGGTACCGACGGCGGCAGAGATCAAGCTGCTTGACCTGGCTGATGGCGAGTCGGAGGTGAAGACCATACCAGTGTCCACCCCAGACGAATGGGGTGCGGATGTCAGGCAGATCGGGGAGGATGCCTTCCTGCTCGTCGGCAGCCTGACGGCCATATCTTCTTCGGGAGAAGTGTTGTGGTACTACCCCAGGATCGGCAATGTGCGCGCAGCGAGCGGACATTTCGTCGGTGACGCGACTGAAGATGTTCTCTTCAGCGCCGAATGGAAGACCACCTCGCAGTATAGCTACACGCCGCCCACTAAGAATGATGGCGTGACGCTGGTGAGTTCTGCCTATCAGTATTCGCCAGAGGTTCCGGAGGCCGAAGTGCGATTGCTGAAGGTGATGGACGGGGCTACGGGCGAGATCACCTGGTCATACGAAGTCCCTCTCATCGATCTGAAGAGCAGTGGCGGATTAAAGGGGCTGAAGGTAACCGCAGACCTGGTGGGCAACGATGGTATCCAGGACATTATCGGCTACCGCGAAGACACCGTTTTCATCCTAAGCGGGAAGGACGGCGTCTTTTCCAGCTTCTCTGCAGGGCAACCGGTATATTCTCTGGATGTCATCCACAACGGGGCCCCCGGTAACGCCCTCGTTGTCGGAACCGCCGCTGGTCTCACGATCTTCGACAGCTCAGGTATCGATCTCTGGTCGACTGCCAGCACAGAATGGGCGGAGGCCGACACCGTCAAGTTCACCGCGCTCGATGATCTCAACTCCGATAACATCGGCGACCTGGCTGTCCTCTCCCCCACCAGGATTGTGCTGCTGACGAGCACCGATAATGCGACCGGATATGAGTTGCACCTGACTCTCAACCCTGAGACAGACTGCTTGATCGAGTATGTAGAGTTTGTGCCCGATGTCAACGGCGACGGAGTGAGAGAACTCGCTTACATTCAACGCAAGCCGGGCATGCAGCAGCAGGACCAGTACACGCCGCCCGGATGCCCCGAGCTGCTGAAGCAGTCCCCGGTCGGCGGTGAGCAACTGCTCAGGGTAGAACTGCCAGCCAACTCCCCTGCCGTCGACCTGGCCTGCGGTGATTTCGACGGCGATGGATTTGTCGACTCGCTCATCTGCTACAACTCTTATGATACTTGTTCAGGCGTTGGGCCCGACCAGAGGGGCTCCAGCCAGAACTACAGCGGCTACACGCTTTTGATCATCTCCGGGAAGGATGGCGCGACGATGTGGTCACACGGCGTGAATCTGCAGAACTATGCCGGGGGCGGATGGCGCGCCGTTCCACCAGCCACGAATGTGGGGGATGTTTCCGGCGATGGAAGGGACGACTTGGCATGGACGGCCAATCACGGCTTCGAAGCCTATTCCGGCTATTACTGTCAACGACAACGCGTTGAGATCTACGACATGGCCAATGATCGATCCCTGCGAGTCCTTCCAGTGACCCCACTGATGAGAGGGGGAGGGTGGTACAGTAGTGGGGAGTCCGACATTATGCTGCCGGAAGACATAGATGGCGACGGCCGTTGCGAGGTATTGGCCACGGTCTCAGAACAAACGATGGCCTCATATGGTCAGATGACCTACTACCCAGGCGACACTTCCACGCGGTACCTAGCCGTGGTGGACACAGCTAGTGGCGAGCACTTGGCGGCTTTCATGGGTTTCGCTCTTGGGTCGTCCTCCGTGTTCGGAACTCACCAGCCGGGCGTACTGGGGGTAACTGCCTCGGGCGGAGTCTACTACCTGGACACAAGCACTCCTCTCGACGTCACGTCACCTGCGGATGGGGCTAAGACAGGGCCTGTGGTGCCCATCCGATGGGATGGCACGAGCGATGGAGAATTCGTCCAGGTATTCGTGGACGGTGTGCGCAACCATGCGGGAAACGGCTCCGGTGTCGACCTGTATCTGGCCTGCGGGAAGCATGATATCGTGGTCAGGTCCACAGACGATTGCGGAAGGATATCCTATAGCCCCGCAGATCTGAGCAAACCCTTGACCGCTAAAGTGACACCATCGCTCTGGAAGCCGATTCTGCTCCTACTGAGCCTGTTTGTTCTGCTGTCCTTTGTCATGCTCCTGTTCCATGCCAGGCTGCACCGGATTTGGCGGGCGCGGTGGAGGGGGGCACAGCCGTAGCGGCAGGTTTCAAACCTGCCGCTGGGAAGGTTCAAGAGTAGGAGCTACCTACAAGAAGGGATGACCGCAGAAGCTCAATGAGTCAGGCCGTACATGACAGAAGCGAATGGCGAGCCGCAGACCCGAGAAACGGCTGCTGGTGATACCTATCCCTTGCTAGTCACCAGCCGCCGTCGCCTCTTCGGCGAGAAGACGAAGCACACCAAGAATACCGCCGCCGCCGTCAGAACAATGGTGGCGCCGGAAGGCAGGTCCCACCAGTAGGAGAGAAACAGCCCCACCACCCCTGACACCACCCCAATGAGCACCGACAGCCCCATCATCACCCTGAAGCTGCGCGTCAATTGAAAAGCCGCAGCCGCGGGGATGACGAGCAGAGCCTCCACCAGGATGATGCCCACAATCTTGATGGAAATGATCACCGTCAGCGCCATCAGCCCCAGCAGCAGAAAATACAGCGCCTGCACTGGCAGGCCGCTCACCGCGGCCATCTCCTCATCGAAGCTGACGAACAGAAGCTCCTTGAAGAGGAGTGCCACGACTGTGACGACTCCCAGGCCCAGTCCTAGGATCAACCAGAGGTCGGACCATGAGACGGCCAGGATGGAGCCGAACAGGTAGCCGAAGAGGTCAACGTTGTAGCCTTCCTTGAGGCCAATGAAGAGCGCGCCCAGCGCCATGGTGCTGGCGAAGGCGATCCCGATCGCGGTGTCTTCAGAGATACGCCCCTTCTTGCTCACCCAGCCGATGGCCATGGCCGTCGCCAGGCAGAAAGGGATGGCAATGCCGATTGGATCCAGCCCCACCAGGTACCCCAGCGCCACCCCACCGAACGCCGAATGGGAAATGCCGGCCCCGATGAATGCCAGCTTCTTAAGAACGACGTAAGTGCCGATGACCGAGCAGACCATCCCCACCAGCACCGCAGCGATCAACGCCCTCTGCATGAAGGGGTAGCTCAGGATATCGCTCACTTGTGCTCCTCAACCACGCGGTGGGGAATACGACCGTGGGCCAGAAGCTCCACTTCACACCCGTACACCTTCTCCAGTGTACCCGCCGTGATCACCTCGCTCGGCGGAGCATGGGTGTACAGAGTCTGGTTCAGACAGGCCAGCTTCTCCACGTGGGCCGAAACCACAGCGATGTCATGCGTCACCACCACAATCGTCAGGCCCTGCTCTTCCTTCAACCTCTTCAGCAGTTCGTAGAACCTCTCCTCGCCGTACGCGTCTATGCCCGCCGCGGGTTCGTCAAGAAGCAACAGCTTCGGCTCCGTGGCCAGGGCCCGTGCGATCAGTACCCTTTGCTGCTGGCCACCTGAGAGTTCGGCCAATTGCCGTTGGGCGAAGTCCTGCATCTGGACATCTTCCAGCGCCTTCACAGCCACCTCTCGATCAAGTGAAGAGGGCCTCTTGAAAAGCCCGATTCGCCCATACCGCCCCATCATGACCACGTCGGTGACGGAGACAGGAAAGCTCCAGTCGCCATGGCTTCTCTGTGGAACATAGCCGATGATGTGGTGCTTGGCGCCCAAGCTATCCGGAGGTACACCGAAGACCTCTACCCTGCCCCGGTCCGGTTTCACCAGCCCCAGGATGACCCTAATCAAAGTGGTCTTGCCACTGCCGTTGGGCCCGATCAGCCCCAGGAACTCACCATCCTCTATGTCCATGTTCACGGCCTTAAGGGCCAGGGTTTCATGAAAAGAGACCCACACATCTTCCAGCTTGACCACGCTTGCTCTCGTCATCCCATCGCCTTTTCCATCTGTGCCACGTTGTATCGCATTAGTATGATGTAGCTGTCCCTGCCTTCCAGGCTGGGGCCGCCGAGAGGGTCGAGCAAGAGCACCTCTGCCCCGCTGTCGTCGGCAATGGCTTCCGCTGCCTGGGTATTGAACTGTGGCTCGGCGAAGATGGCCTTCACCTGCAATGCTTCCGCCAAGTCGACAACCTCCTTTATATATGCCACAGAAGGCTCCTTCCCTGGCGCTTCTTGTATCACCGCCGCCTCCACCAAGTCATACCTCTTGGCAAAGTAAGTCCATGATGCGTGGAAGGTGATGAACTCGCGAGAGGAGAACGACTGCGTCGCATTCTTGATTTCCTCGTCCAGCGACTTCAGTTCACCAATATAACTGTCGGCGTTGTCCAGGTAGGAGTCCTGATTGCCTGGGTCAACCGCCACCAAGGCAGAGGCAATAGACTCTACCTGCTTCTGAGCCAGCACCGGATCCAGCCAGAAGTGAGGATTCACCCCACTATGATCATCTGACTCGTCATCATACTCATGCTCGCCACCTGACAGCAGCAGTCCTTCCTGCTCCAGGACAAGAGAGGTATCCACCACTGCTAGGTTGTCGCTGGCTGCAGACTTCAGCTTCTCTGCCCAGAAATCCAACCCCGCGCCGTTAATCACCAGAAGCTTGGCCCGCGCCACAGCCTTCATGTCACGCGATGACGGCTCATAAGTGTGGGGGCTGTCGCCCGAGCGTAGGAGAGTAACCACCTCTACCTTATCTCCCGCAACGTTCTTTACAAAATCCGCCAGCGGGAAGATGGTAGTCACCACTGTCAGCTTATCGCCGGACGTTTCCTGCTCGCAGGCGATGCCACCGGACAGAGCCGCAAGGATTGCCACCGCGCACAGCAAGGCGATCAGCCGCCGATTCAAACCCGAAACAGTTCGATGCATGACAGCCCCCTCAGCCTTGGCAATCCTTGCACAGCCCGGAAGACTCCGTCACATGGTGTTCCGCCTGGAATCCCAGCTTCTGGGCAACCTGACTCTCCTGGCGACAGAGCGCTTCGTCACGGTACTCTTGCAGGTGGCCGCAACCCCGGCAAACCAGAAAGCGATGACACCCTTCTTCCTCCTGGAGGTCGCATCTGACGTATCCGCCGCGCGAGAACACCTTGTGCACTAAGTTCAGGGAACACAGCAGATTGATGACGCGGTAGATGGTGACCTGGTCCAAGTGCCTTCCCTTACCTTCCATCATTTTCCCGATATCGTAAGGCGACATCGGGCCCTCTGCCTTCTCTATGGCCTCCAGCACCTGCCGGCGCGGCTTCGTCAGCTTGTAGCCTTTTTCGCGCAAAGACTTCTCAGCGTATTCGGTGAAAGACATCCCCTGACTCCCTGGACTGCGGATCTAACATAGCATGCGGCAAAGCCAAATGCAATAGTGTTGCATTACTGCCTGGCATCATGTTGGGGATTCTTGCCCCCTGCTGCGTAGAGTCTCAACCACCGCTCAAGGCTACAGGCTCCAGCATTCTACAGCATAGAACAATACCTACAGGATTGACACTGATTCTTTATATATCTTATAATTCATTAAGCTGCAAAGTGGATGCACAAGACTGAGGTCTCTTTGGTACCTAGGCTCGAGCATGAGACTGCCGCATCCCCTGTCAGTGAGGCCATAGCATCGGGGCTTGCCCCATAGTCACACAATCTAAGAGGAGGTAGCAATGACTGAACTGGACCGCGCATTCGAAATGATCCTGGAATGGAAGGCCCGCCGAATGCTCAATGCTGACTATCAGGCCAGCATCGGAGCATCTTCCACTGACGGAGCCTTCAAG
>JAFGCL010000199.1 GCA_016932645.1 Dehalococcoidia bacterium
GACTGAAAATCCGCGTGTCATCAGTTCGACTCTGATCCTCGGCACCATTTTTGTTCGGGATTCTCATCATTTTCTAAGGTCTCCCTCATCTGGCCTTAAGCTGCGCCGGATATCATAGAAACCGCAGAGAGGGTTCCACCCTCGGTTTTTGATTGGAGGCAACTCCCACCAGTACCTCTTGGAAGGAGAAACCCATGCGCAGAACAGGGGGGAAATCACAGACAGCACGACGGTCGGCCAGATGGCATGTCAAGAAACACGATGATACGCTCATTGAACGCTGGGCCGGGGCCTGCAGCAGAGAACATGGCAACTGCCGCGACTGTGAATTCATCGAGAACTGCCAGGATCTTGCTGACCGCCTGATTGGGTGCATGGGCGTGCCACTCACAGGGCAATATAGGCAAGGAGGCTGCCGGACTCCCGAGCCACGCACCACAAGACAACAAGTGATCCCCGGCGCTGGTGATACACCTATGGATCCCCTTCGCGTCGGAGCCGCAGCGCTGAGATAGCCCTCGCCCAGTCACGGCTGTTTGACCTGGATACTATCGTGGCTTATGATTGCGCCAATGGCAAGACACATGAGAAATGCGCGCCGCATCTGGATCGGAACATGCGCATCCTAGTTGTCGACGACGACCCTGAGATTGTCGGTTTTCTCAAGAGAGGCCTGACATACGAAGGCTACACCGTGGACACCGCCAGTGACGGCGCAGAGGCACTGGCCAAGGCTCGTGACGCAGAGCCCAACTTGGTCATACTCGATGTCATGATGCCAGGTATGGACGGCTTGGAGGTAAGCAAACGCCTGCGCCAGGCAAGCCAGCTCCCCATCTTGATGCTCACCGCCAAGGGCACGGTGGCTGATAGGATCAAAGGACTTGACAGTGGTGCAGATGACTACCTAGTCAAGCCTTTTTCCTTCGACGAACTCCTGGCCCGAGTGCGGGCCTTGCTGAGGCGCAGCCAGCCCGCAGAAGGAGAAGTCCTGCGGTTCATGGACCTTTCACTGGATCCGTCCACCAGGGAGGTCAAGCGCGGGGATAATGTCATTCAGCTAACTGCCCAGGAGTTCGATCTTCTGGAGCTCTTCCTGCGCCATCCGCGGCAGGTGCTGAGGAGGGACATGATCTACGAGAAGGTGTGGGGGTACGACTTCGGTGGCGAATCCAACGTCATAGAGGTCTACATGCGCTACCTCCGGTCAAAACTGGAGGCTAGCGGCCAGCCCAGGCTGATCCACACGGTCCGCGGCGTGGGTTACGTCCTGAAGGAGTAGGGACGTGTCCATCAGGTGGCGACTGACTCTATCGTTCGGCTTTGTCTTCGGCGTCGCTGTTGCCGTTGCCGCACTGTTCCTCTTCGTCGCCATTCAGAGCTGGGTCGTTTCTGTTCGTATTGACACTCGCCTCAATGTCTATTCGGCACTCAAGGTGTCTGAGTTGTCTGGGGAGACTGAGGATGGCATCGACTATGCCATCGCCGTCGCGAGTTTGCCATCCCTAGGCTATTATGATCCTGACCACCCCGATTCAACAATATGGGTCCAGTTGGCTGATGCCGACGGAAATGTTCTGGCTAGATCGAACAACCTGGGTGATGTGGTCCTGCCAGTGATATCCGGGCGGAATCTGGTTCCGAAGACGGTTAGTGGTGGGACACTACGCATCTTGCCCTACTACTTTGAAGCCAATGGGCAGATCTACCAACTGGCATTTGCACAGTCTCTCTCTTCGGTCAATTCTGATATGGCGCGCATGGGAATCGCACTACTACTCATAGTTGTGGCGTTTGTAGCACTAGCCATCCTCTCTGTAGCTATCATGATTGGCAGGGCCCTATCTCCTGTGAAGACGGTGACTGCCACAGCCCAGAGCATAGCATCGAGCTCCGACCTTAGCCGTCGGGTCAACTACCACGGCCCGAAGGATGAGATCGGCCAACTTGCTGCCACCTTCGATCAGATGATCGAGCAAATAGACGGGCTGATGCGGTCTCAGAGGAGTTTTGTGGCCGATGCCTCTCACGAGCTGCGGGGGCCTCTGACGGTGATCCGGGGCAATCTGGACCTGCTGAAGCGTGACTTGAGTGAGGAAGACCGCTCAGAGTCGATAAGGGTGCTCGAAGCGGAGATGGCCAGGATGACTAGGATAATCAATGACCTCCTTGTTTTGGCGGAGGTTGAGTCAGGGCAGTTGGATCGTGAGCAGACGGTCTCGTTGAAGGAAATACTCCTGGATGCTCAGGATCGGGCATTGCTGATGGCCAAAGACCGCCGTATTGTCATCGAACGTCAGGATGATCTGTGGGTGAAGGGAGATGCACACAAGCTGGATCAGATGATTGGCAACCTGGTGACTAACGCCGTGAGGTATACGCCAGACGGAGGAACCATCACGCTGTCCCTCTACCGGGACGGTGATTGGGCACGAGTGGACGTGGCAGACACCGGAATAGGAATACCGGCTGAGCAGCTGCCTGACATTTTTGAGCGCTTCTATCGAGTCGACAAGGCCCGCTCCCGGAGGAGTGGTGGGTCGGGTCTGGGGCTCGCCATTGTCAAAGGGATCGCCGAGCAACATGGTGGGAGGGTTAGCGTGACCAGCGAGCTAGGCAAAGGCAGCACATTCAGCGTTTGGTTGAGCCTCTGACCACTCACTGGGCTCTTCCCAACACAGCACCAGGCCCCCCCGCGCTGGGATTCCTTTCGAGAAATCCCCCGCCTTTCTGAGTCGAGTGATGCTCGGATCACAGCCGACGGCGACACCCTGTGCAAAGGTGGTAGGTTTGGACAGAAACGAGGAGAGCCGGATACCATTTCAGGCTGTGGCACTTCAGATTTGGCCCTTGCAGGCCAGACAGGGGAGAGGATGAACCAGAGCCTCAGTCGGAAGGGAATGTTGAGCATCGGGGGCCTGGCGGTCCTTGCCACAGTGCTCTGTATCTGCGCCCACTGGGAGCCGCGTTTCCCCGGAGACCTGCGCCTGACACTCGCCATACAGTCTCCAGCCAGCGGGACGCTGGACACTGTCATGGAATGGGTGTCGCGTCTGAACGGAGGCTGGCGGGTCCCGGTGCTGGCTGTAGCTGGCAGCATCGTAGTATGTCGCTGGCTGGGCAAATTGGAGGCGGTATTGGTTCTGATGACCGGGTTGAGTTCTCCCATCCAATCCGGCCTCAAACTGTTGGTGGACCGCCCACGACCTACACCAGATCTGGTGCGCGTGTTTCAAGCAGAAGCGGGGAACGGCTTCCCCAGCGGGCACGCCTTCTTCGCCATGGCATTCTGGGGCCTTCTGGCCTACTTCGCTTACACCCGGCTCCAGACCCGCAGCCTTCGCGTCCTAGCGTTCTCGGCCTCTGTGGTCATAGTTCTCTGGATTGGAGCATCGCGGGTGTACCTTGGTGCTCACTGGCCCAGTGATGTCCTCGGCGGATACGTACTCGGGGCCCTGTTCTTGATGGGCCTGATCTGGCTGGACCGGAGGCGGAAACCCCACGTGGAGACAGGAAGACAGGACGAGGAGGCGCGTACGGGCTCCTATGTTCACTGACCTGAGAAGAACTTGGCCAAGTGAAATCTCGCATTCCTGATACTTGAACCGTCCGCAACTGTGAGTCGGGCTGCCATGATAGAATAGCGACTGAGAGGGACAGCCGGGAGAAATGGCCGAAAGAAGCAGCACCCCCAAAGACGGAGTGGCCGACAGGTCAGGAGCTGCCCGTATCTTCTGTGCACTCTTTCCGGTGCTTGTCGTGCTCTGGGTGCTTGTGGTACTGTACCCCAACCCCCTGATGCTCACAGCGAGTCTACAAAGACTCGCCAATCCACGAGTTGACCCCGTAGCAGTGCAAACGCTGGCGGACAGCATGCCTTCCGACCCGGCAGCTATTGAAGAAGCGGTACTTGACACCGTGCCCTATTCCTACGACTGGGAAGTATACGCTATGCCCTGGTATTTCCCCACCGTGCACGAGGTGCTGGAGAATGGGCGTGGTGACTGCAAGGCCCGGGCCGTGGTGCTGGCCTCCGTCTTCGAGGCCAAAGGCATTTCATACCGGATCAACTCATCACCAATGCATGTCTGGGTGGACTACGACGGCAAGGCCGAGGACGAACTGGAGAACTCGGAAGCAGGTTTCTACGAGGTGGACCCTCAGACAGGGGCCAGATCGCTTCAGATCCCCAAGGTCAGCGTCACCGAGGTGATAAGTACGGGCTGGCAGGGATTCTGGCCTCCCATGCCCATGGAGAGAAAGGTGCTTCTGGTATCAGGGTTGGTCATCCTGGTAGCCGCGCGGGTGATTTGGCCCAGAAGAAGGAGGCCGGCAAAGTGTGACTTGTCTGGACGTGCAGTTTGTCAACCCCTGGTTGGTCAGACAGATGAACATCAGCACCCCTCTCAGGAAGAATCAAGGTTGGCTTGAGAGGTGCAGTTGGAGGCGGACTTGCTTCCTAGTGTCAGCGCTGATACAATCCACGGCAGTAATCCTGGGGGGACTCGTCACGATGGGGGAACGCGAGACTGGCGTGCCGGACACCTGGGGCACGCTGCTAACCAAGCTTCTCGATCATGAGATCGTCACGCTCCTTTCTGAGGCAGACGCAAGCATGCTCAGCAAGGCTTCGGCGACACTGGTGTTGTATGACCACTTGCGGTCATTCATGGCGCTCAAAAGCAGCCTCAAATCGAGCGGGCCTCATCCCGACGCACTTCGACCACTCCACGAAGCTCTCCTCAACTTCGCAGCCAGGTTATTCATGGCTACCCACCAGGCTCTCTTGAACAACTTACAGAAAGACGACGTACCCAGGAGCGCCCCAAACATCCGTGCTGAGGGCCAGCACAGAGCGGTTATGCCAACGAAACGATTCCTGCTTGAATGGCAATTGGTCAGGTTGAAGGCTGCGAGGGAGAGGCTTATTATGGAATTCGCAGACCTGTCCCAGAGAAACACGCCGCTATTCGAGGGCCTTAGCCTGCCTGATGCAGTCAGCGCCGAGGTAGAGTCTGCCAGGTTGCGCGTTTCGAACGTGTGGAAAGAGCTTCCTGCCGTGCCACATGAGTCCCCTTGGCTCGGAAAGGCGGGAGGCTTCATCAACGCCTCGGTTTCTGGTTCTCGCCAGAACCCGGCCTGACCTCTGCACCAGATCCACAAGACTTAACCCGCGGACTTCACCGCTTCATCCCAGATGCAGCGCCCGGAGCCTTCTTGGGCTGGTCACGATATCCTCTGCGGCAGCAGACCGTAAGGCCGCTTGTATTTGGCGTGATAGGCGCACAGATAAACATACCCGGCCTTATACCGTGGCGATCTCTTGCAGTAGGCGCAAGTCATCCGCCGTCTCATTGTTTTCCCCATCTCGTCACCAGTCTAGTTCAAGAGCACGCTCACTCAAGTGACTTCCGTCACATCCTTCCACACAGGTCGACTGCCCTGCTGTACTTTCGCCTGCCCCAGCATAGTTCGGATGGCCAAACAGAGTGTTTCATGCCCTAGTTCAGGTTAGCTACAATAGTTTGCTTGACACACTCCTTAAGTCCTGCCATAATAAAAGCCAGGCTAGTCAGGTCACCCCCCTTTCTAACCTAATGAAGCCCGCCAATTACACTTGAGCGGGCTTCTTCCTCGTCTGCATGCCCTCCGGTCTCCTCGCACATCCATAAGCTTCAGCGCAGGATTCAAGGACCTTTGTACGACTAAGATAGCGAGGAGAGATCGTCCGACCAAAGCAGTTCTCGATCGCAGTTAGGAGGGGGCCACGAGCCACTGCCCGTAAATGGTCACTTGGGCAGCGGGGAGCCAATAGTGAAACCGACCCAACGAGGGTCGGTTTCTGTTTTCTCGGACGAAAGTGTCTCGGGCAACTGGCAACCGGTGACTGTGTTGCGGTAGAGAACGGAGGCGAGGAAGACGATGTACAGCGATATGTACAAGCAGATCATCAACATCATCGATGCCGCCATGGCTTTGACCACCACCGAATCCAGGGACGAACTGAGCAGGAATCCCGCGGACAAGGTGAAGGTCTTCGAAGATAACTCTGTCTACATACAGGTGCGAGACAGACCCAACTACTTCGAGCTGACGATCTCGCCGAAGACTGCCAACGGCGGCTATGATATCGCCAATCCCATCTTCGCCATCAGGCTACAGCCTCACGCGTGGCTGGTCGAGAAGATGGACGGGCTCTACAAGTCCACGGCAGAGGAAGCCTTCCGCATGTCGCCTCCTGCCTGGCTGCCAGACTGGGCGCAGGAGATGTGGAAGAAATAGGATCCGAGCAGCTTCCGGATGCCACGGTGCTGTTGTCCCTGTCGATCACTGCTGACCATTGCATTCCGGCAGTCTGTCCGCCACTCCGAGAGGACCCGCACACCTGCCCCCACAGGCTTGCACCAGTCTGAGAGAGCCTGCCACATGAGACCCACCACGGGCACCTTACGTTTGCGACACCCGATGCACGCTCCAGTTGCCACCTGACAAAAGCCCCTTGTCTACCAGCGCCCTGCAGCACTCTGCATGACGGATCCGCGGCTCTCACATCAGCCACAGAGGTGTTGGCTCATGAGGGAATCTCAGGTCTCACCATCAACCACCTTGATCTCCCATTCTTGGGAAAAGGAGGAAACGCAAGGGGTCGACGACGCTCCAGGAGAAGCAATCAGCAGGACCAGTGTCCCAGAGCACCAGCAGTGCCGAAATGCACATTGCAGCGTTTGGAGTGCTATAATCTCGCATCAAACTGCCTGTACCGGAAGAAAGGCGAACCACGTAGTGACAGGTTACCGCACTCCGTCATGGTTCCGCGCCAAGCGGCATGTTGAGCTGAAGCAAGCAAAGGCAAAGACAGGCGGACCAAAAGCAGGCAAGAGAAAGAAGCGCCGCAATCTGGCCACAGCGGTACCGGCGACACCGCCGGACAACAAGAAGGGAGGCCACGCGATATGGCAAGAAAGGCAAGTATCTCAGGCCTAGTTGTGTTCTTTCTGGGCATAGTCTTGCTGGTGGTCACATTCATTGTGGCCCTACTGGCGTTCATCAACCCCGACCGCGTGGGAGGTTTTGGCAATCTGATCCCGGCACCGGAAGGAGACTGGGAAGGTGTCGTTAAAGCTCTCGGCTATTTGGTGGCCATTGGCCTGCTCATGGTGCTGGGGTGGGACGCCGGGAAGATCACGACGATGGGCATCAGGATGTTCAAGGCCCAGCCTTCAAGCGAACCGGACAGGGACGGTTAACCAAACCAGCGCAGGACACTCGCTCAGCCGCCGTTTCCGAAGACCGTGTCAGCCAGCGGGCATCCGCCACACTCTAATCCGCACATCGTCGCTTGACCGTATTGAAGACGAGGCTCTATTGACAATCTCACACCGGGGTCTAGAATATGGCGCAAGCAGTGCGTCTTTCGCCAGCCGTGCAGGGAAAGACCACGAGCCCCCTGCGATGAATCAGGCAGAATGGAGGAGCGTAGGTCATGTTCTGTCCGAAGTGTGGCAAGGAAACAGCAGATGATCAGGCCTTCTGCGCGAGTTGTGGCGCTCCGCTGACACAACAAGCAGTCGCGACGGGGGCACCAGCAGCGGGCATCTCGCCCAAGTCCAGGCTGGCAACCAGCTTGCTGGCGTGGTTCCTTGGCGAATTTGGTGCCCATCGCTTCTACATCGGGAAGACCGGGACTGCGGTACTGATGTTAGTTCTTGGATTGATAGGATGGGCCACGGTTTGGTTTCTAGTTGGAATTCCTTTCCTCATCATAGTGGGGATATGGAGCTTAATCGACTTTATACTCGCCGTTGCCGGCAAGATGAGGGACAGTAAGGGTCTTCTTATTGAGAAGTGGTAGGCAGCAACTCCAGTACTACCTTTCGGCACACCAAGCGGCCCCCCTTCTTGGAGGACCGCTTGTTCATGACCACCCCTAGACCGACAGCGACAATGAATGCAAAGAGCTTTAGTCACTCCCTAACGGAGAGATGCAGGAGGCGTCATGGATCTGAAACTGGTCCCGCTCTATTTCTTTGTGGGGGGAACCATAGTCACTCTGGTGACCTACTTCGGCAGCCACTCCAGGGGCACGCTGGCGGCCTTTGTAGCACTGTTCCCCAGCATAACAGTGATTACGCTATGCACGGTCTACTGGCGTGGCGGATCAGATGATGCGCTCTCCTATGCCAAGAGCCTGATCTATCTGCTGCCGGCATGGCTGCTCTACATCGGCGCTGTGGTGTATCTGATGCCCCGAATCGGCCTGTGGCCCCCGCTGGCCATAGGCGTCATACTGTACATCGCGGCCACCTATCTGACCATGAGAATCATGCATCTGAAGTAGAGCGCTCCCGTTTTCTCATGGTCGCCCCCAGCGGAGACTGTGACAAATAGTATAATCACAATCAGGTCAACCTATCCCGGACGATCCCGGAAGACTCTTTTTGGCAAGGAGGTGGAGATGAACCCGTCGGGAGATATCGAGGCCCGGGTCAGAAGACTCGAGGACATTGAGGCCATCAAGAAGCTGAAGGCCAGGTACTGGCGCTGCGTTGACCGGAAACTCTGGGCTGAGATGGCCGAGGTCTTCACCGAAGAGGCCACCGCCGATTACGGA
>JAFGCL010000200.1 GCA_016932645.1 Dehalococcoidia bacterium
CTGCATTCTCTCTAGGTCTCGCTAGATGGAGACGACCTTGGTCGACTTCATCAGCGCCAGGGTGATCTCGTACATGTTGGAGACACGACCTACTTCAATCGCATCTTTCAAGCCGTAGTGGCCCAGACAGGTCCCGCAAGCCAGTATCTCCACACCTTCCTTCTCCAGGGATCGCAAGTCATCCACTAGATCCGATCCCCGAACCACCAGTTTGACGCCGCTGTTCATGAAGATAACCTTGTGGGGCTTGATGTCTGATTCGCCCAGCGTGTGCATGAAGGAGCGCATCAGGACGCTGCCCAACTCATCGTCTCCGTGCCCCAGGGTGCTGGAGGATATCAGGAGCACCGTTGGTTCGAAGAGCAATGGCACCTTCCCGCCCAAAGCCTCGTCCGCGGGCCTGGTCAGGCGCAGGTAGATTCCATCTCCTTTCTCCTCGACAGATACAGCCAATCCTTGGTTCTCGGCCAGCCGGGAGACATTCTGCTCGGCGGCGGCATTATCCACGATGACGATCAGATCATCAGCCTTCTCCATGGCCTTCTTCGTCAGCACCACTGGTTGAGGGCAGGATAATCCCCGGGCATCGATGATCATGGACATTCCTTCACCTAGCCTTTCTGGCGATCTGCCTCACAGCCTCGAGTGTCCTCTCGATGTCGTGTCCCGAGTTGAAGTGCCCGGGGCTCAACCGGACCGAGCCCTGCGGGAATGTCCCCAGCGTCTTGTGGGCTATGGGCGAGCATTGCAGTCCGGGGCGGCACATGATTCGGAAATCCTCTTCCAGTTGCAGCGCCACCTCCGATGGAGGCAACCCGGAGATGTTGAAGGAAACGATGGCAACGCGCTCACCAGGGTCGCCGTTTCCGTAGCAGGAAACCCCCGGTATGGCAGCTAATCCCTCCAGCAGCAGCTTGGTCAGCCTCTCCTCTTTCTTCCTGATGTTGGCCAGACCCTCCTGCATGACGAACCGCACGCCGGCCCCGAGACCGGCCAGCCCTACCGTGTTGGGGGTGCCGCTCTCATACTTGTCGGGCAGGAAGGCCGGCTGGTTCTCGTGTTCGGAGTAGCTGCCGGTGCCGCCGTATTTCAAAGGCTCCAGGCGGGATTCGATGCCCTGGCGTATGTAGAGCCCGCCTGTTCCCTGCGGACCAAAGAGGCTCTTGTGCCCGGAGAAAGCCAGCAGGTCGATGTTCATGGCCTCCACGTCAATGGGGTAACACCCCGCCGACTGTGCCGCATCCACGAGCAGGGGTACACCGTGGTCCCGGGCTATCCTGCCCACCTTGGCTACTGGCAACACCGTTCCTACTACGTTGGACGCGTGGGTGAGAACAATGAGTTTCGTGTTGGACCGGATTGCCCGTTCAATGTCGCGGGGGTCGAGCGATCCGTCGGAGGCGCAATTCGCCACGGTGACCTCGACTCCGTTCTTCTCCAGGGCGCGCAGCGGGCGCATGACGGAGTTGTGCTCCATGCTGCTGGTGATGGCGTGGTCTCCGGGCCGGAGCAGGCCCTTGATAGCCAGGTTCAGGGCCTCAGTGGCGTTGGAGGTGAAGACCAAGTGGGACGGGTCGGCGATGTTGACGAACTCGCACAACGCCTCACGCGTCTCGTGGATGATGCGGGCGGCGGTCAGCGACATGAGGTGTCCGGAGCGGCCGGGGCTGGCGCCCGTGTTTCGCATCAGGCTATCCATGGCCTGGTACACAGCCTCCGGCTTGGGCCAGGACGTGGCGGCGTTGTCGAGGTAGATCATCCTAGGTTCCTCCGAGTCCGTCTCGGTATGATTATAGCCTACTTGGCCAAAGGGCTCAGCTTCAATCGGAATCCTTCGTCGGTCTTTTCAACCTCTACCGAGTAACCCCGGCTGCCAGCCAAGCGTGACACGTTCTCTTTGGATACCTCGGTATCTACGAGGACATTGAGGGGCATCTTCGGGTTCTTGTCTATCGCCTCTTTTGTCTTGACTACGGGTACAGGGCACGAGAAACCTCGGGCGTCTACTTCAATCATGGCACTCTCCTTCTGCATAACACACTCCGCTCCACGAGCAGAGATGTTGCTTGAACACGCTGGGAAACTGCTGGACTATCTGCCAGACGCGGGTGGCTGGCGTGGCCCGGGCAGACTGCCCTGCCGCTCGATTTGCTTTGGCGGCGATGATGGCGGCTTCGTGCGGTTCGAGTCCGCAGTAGCTTAGAGCTGCGACCAGGCCGGTGATGGTGTCTCCAGTCCCGCCGATCGCTTCCAGCGCTGGCACATCCGGTTCCTCCACTTTGGCCAGTACTTCGCCGTTCTTGATTATGTAGTCGACGGCGCCCTTGACCAGCAGCAGCCTGGCTGCTCCTCCGTTCCTGTGCGCGATTTTGGCCAGTTCGGGGGCGTGCGTCACGTCGGTCTCAAAGAGGTGTCTGGCGACATATGCGGGATGGGTGGCCTCCGGATCGGCCAGGAAAGCGATTTCGGTGGCATCCGGGGTGAAGATGTCAAAGGCGCTGGCCAGTCCGGCGGCCTTGGCTGAATACATTGACGCGGCGTCGGCAATCATCAAGGGCCGCCTGCCGCACTTGTCTATGGCCCGGCAAAGCTCCCGGGTCTGTTGCATGTCCGGCAGCCAGTAATGCAGGGCGAGGACTATGGGAGAGAGCTTGCCTACGTTGTCAACGAGGTACCGGTAGAGTTCACGGCTTCCCTTGCCCTCGCCGATGTCACCTATAACAAGGCCATGCGGGGCGTCGAGCCCCAGGTAAGAAGTGGTAACCAGAGCGGCGCTTATCATGGCAGCGGTGCCCTGCGTGCAGGGTATTCGTTTGTCACCGATGA
>JAFGCL010000201.1 GCA_016932645.1 Dehalococcoidia bacterium
CAGCCTTGGCGCCAGAAACCTGGTGTAGTTCTCGGTCAGGTCCGGCCAGAGGAAGGCATCGGCCCACATGGGATCGGCCACGGTGGCCTTGCCGAAGTGGCCCGCAGCCTTCACGTACACGGGCTTCTTGCGGCAGTTGCGTGCCCTGTCTTTGGAGGTGACCAGCAGCGCACAGGCGCCGTCGGTCTCCAGGGACATGTCAAACAGATGGAAGGGCTCGGCGATGACGCGGGAGGCCATGTAGTCCTGCAATGTCATCGGCTTACGCTGGATGGCCCGCTCGTTGAGCAGGGCCGCTTCCCGCTGCGAGATAGCGATGGCCGCCAGGTGCTCCTGCTTGGTGCCGTACTTCTCCATGTGACGGCGGCACCAGAGGGCCATGTTCTGGCCGAAGGTCAGCCAGCCGTATGGAATGCGGTACTGAGCGCCCGACCGGGGCCGGAAGGCATCTCCGCCACCCCCACCACCCAGCCGGAAGCCCGAGCGGCCGTTCATGGCCCGGTAGATGAGGACCCCCTTGCTCATGCCGCTGGCCACGGCCATGCTGGCGGTGGCGATCAGGGCAGAGGGGGCGAAGCCGCCGCAGAACCAATCGGCGGCGTAGTTGACTTCCGGCAGCCCTAGTCCCTGGGCCACGCTCTCTGTGGGCACGGAGTCGCCGAGGCTGAATTCCAGGATGCCATCGACGTCCTTAGGCTGCAGCCCGGCATCACCCATGGCCTTCTGGCAGGCCTCGACGGCCAGAGCCAGGATGCTGCGCCCGGAATCGAGCGAGTATTCAGTGAAGCCAACTCCCGCGATTGCAGAATCGAACTTAGCCATGTATCACCTGCCCTCAAACTTCGGCGGACGCTTGGCATCGAAGGCCTCCAGGCCTTCGTAGCTGTCGTAATTGGAGACGCAGTAGTGAACGTTCTCCTGGATCTCCATGTGGAGAGCGTCCTCCAAACGCATGTTCAAACCCAGGTTGCAGATCTGCTTCGTGAGCTTCGTTCCCAGCGGGCTCTTGTCCACCATGATGTTGGCAAACTCCAGGCCGGCGTCGAGAAGCTTGTCATCCGGCACTACCTTGTTCACGATGCCCCACTCCAGAGCCTCATCCGCAGTCAGCAGCTTGCCGGTGAACAGGAGCTCGCGGGCCCGGGGCGGCGTGATCCAGCGCGGCAGCCGGATATTGCCGCCGGCGCCGCCGATCTGGCCGAAATTCGGATGGCCGTCGCCAATCTTGGCCGACTTGGCGGCGTAGGCGAAATCGCAGGCCTCCATCAGCTCGATGCCGCCGGCGATGCAGTAGCCGTTGATAAGGGCCACCACCGGCTGCGGCAGCGTGGCCATGGAATCAAACGTCTCGCGCATATCGCCCAGGAATCCCCGGTACTCGGTCTCGTGGCGGTACAGGTACATGTACGCCTTCAGGTCGCCGCCGGCGCTGAAAGCCCGGCCGGCGCCGGTGATGGCGATAACGCGGACGCTGGGATCAGGCGACAACGTCTGCAGCGCACTACGGAGCGCTTTCACCGTGGCCCAGTTCAAGGGATTCATCTCGTCCGGCCGATTGAGGGTAATCAGCCCCATGTACTGATCGGGAACCTTCAGCGGCAGCTTCTTAATAAGCGCGTAATTTTGGTTATTCTCTGTCATTGGCATTGCTCCCAGATGTGTGTAGGATGACCAACGGGCGAGAACCCATTCACACTCCCATTATAGAGGGGCACGAACTTCCATTACAAATCCAATGGGCGCACGGAAGTCCTCGAGGCCGCGCTCTCCCTTAAGGTGTGATGGTGAGGATCTGGCGCACCTGGTCCGGGTACCGGGCGATGAAGCGGAGTTCGTCGTCGGTCAGGTTGGCCTGATTGTGGGCCGTGGCGTAGCGCACCAACTCCAGTATCTCCGAGGCTTCCTTCTTGCTGGCGAAGGTGATACCCAGCCTCTCGTAGACATGCTCGAAGCCGGCCAAACCACCGAACTCCCCAGTTGTGATCACACGGCACGTGGTTGGAGGGGCCTCCAGATCGAGACCCAGCAGTTCACAGTCATACAGTTCATAGTTGCGGCGGTCCTTCAGGGCGCCATCGGCATGGATGCCGGCCTCGTGGGCGAAAGCGTTCTCTCCCACGCCCGGCTGATTGATGGGGATGGGGACTCCGAAGGCATAGGAAATGTAGTTGGCCAGCTTGGCCGAGATACGCAGGTTCAAGGGATCGCCGATCTGGTAGTCGTCCATCTCACGGGCGAACTTGACAGCCAGGATGCAGCTCAGCAGGTCTGCCTGGCCTGCCCGCTCGCCAAGGCCGTTCACTGAAGTATCGATGTAGGCATCAACTCCGGCATCGATGGCGCCCCTGGCA
Organism: Dehalococcoidia bacterium; assembly: GCA_016932645.1. Lineage (GTDB taxonomy): Bacteria > Chloroflexota > Dehalococcoidia > UBA2247 > RBG-13-53-26 > JAFGCL01. Next base: position 2,352 of record JAFGCL010000201.1, read on the forward strand.
CCCGCAACCGAATTGGCCACCGCCATGCCCAGGTCGTTGTGGCAATGCAGCTCCAGGGGAATCTCCACCTGCTCCGCCACGGCTTTGGCCCGGCGATAGATGGTGACCGGCGTTTCGAAGCCCAGCGTGTCGCAGTACCTGAGACGGTCCGCTCCAGCATCCTTGGCGGCCTGGGCAAAGGCCACCAGGTATCCGAGGTCCGTCCGTGAAGCGTCTTCCGCGTTTACTCCTATGGTTTTCACACCATGTTCTCTGGCATAAGTCACGGCGGCGGTCATTCTCTCGATCACACCCTGGCGATCCAGCTTGCCGCCGAACTTGCTCGTGATCATTTGGTCTGAAGTCGATATAGAGACATTCAGATGCTTCACCCCGATGGTGACAGCCTCCGCAATATCGGAGACAAGAGCTCGGCACCAGCCTTCCAGAAGCAGGTTGCCTAAGGCACCCATTTCCCTGAGCTGAAGGTTGGCCCTGGCATAGTTCTGCTCATTCCTGGCGAAGGGAAAGGCGAACTCCGACTGGCAGATCCCCATCTGACCCAGGTAGAAGTTCACCATGGTCTTCTGGAGCTTGGAGAGGTTGATGCGGGACGCCTGAACGGTATCCCGGTTGGTGACATCGACGAAATGAATCTTGGGCATGTGAGACCCCGGCGAACTCCAGACGGACTACATAGGGTATCATACTCACCGGAGTCGAGCCTTGGCAAGCGGCTGAGATTGCCGCGCCTTCTCCTCACTCAGCTCTGAGAATGACCTGCAATGACACTGGCCCAAAGAGGGTGCAGGAGCTCGTCCCTTGCCGAGGGTCTGGGGGGCCCAAGGGGGGGGTTGTGGTAGTCTTCCGACAATGCTACACTCAACTGCGTGAAAATCCTACAGGTGGGTTCAGATGGCTGATCAAGACGACTACACCGCGCTCGACAGACCGGAGCTGGTCCGGTTCGTCTTCTATCCACGGCAATGGCACACCAATCCGCCGAAGAATGCCACCGACTACGTCGTCCCTGTAGGGAGCGATATCTCCATCACCTGTCGCTTCTACGTTAGAGACGCGGAACTGCCGACGATCCTGTACTTCCACGGCAATGGTGAGGTGGTCGCCGACCATGACTCCCTGGCTCCCCTGTACAACGAGCGGGGCATCAACCTCTTCGTGGCGGACTATCGGGGTTACGGGGCCAGCACCGGGTCGCCGAACTTCAGCAGCATGGTGGATGATGCCCATCCCATCTTCGATGCGTTCCTGGGAGTGCTGAGCGACGGCGGCTTCACCAGCAGGGTCTTCGTCATGGGCCGCTCTCTGGGCAGCGTGTCAGCCATCGAATTGGCGTCAACCTATCCGGACCAGATCAGCGGCTTGATCATCGAGAGCGGTTTCGCCAGCACGGTCCGGTTGATGACGCGGCTGGGCTATCCCCAGGAGTACCTGGGTATCAGTGATCCCGGCTTCCCCAACCTCACCAAGATCCGCACCGTCACGATGCCGACCCTCATAATCCACGGCGAGCGCGACAGCTTAATCCCGTTCGAAGAGGGCAAAGACCTCTATGAGAATGCGGGTGCGCAGTCCAAGCTCATACTGGTCATCCCCAACGGGGATCACAACACGCTGCTGATGGAGGGGATGACGGAGTACTTCAAGGCCATCGTGGAGCTTGTCTCGGCGGTGTAGCCCCAGTTCCGTGGGCTGGGATCAGCATACAGATTGCCGCAATCTGCCAAGACCCCTTTCTGGTCCTCGTGAGAGTCACCGCAGGAGCATACAGATGAAGTTCTGCTTGCAGAAGCCCCAGGCTATTAAGGCATAGACTCCAAACCCAATGGGCACCAAGACCCGTACGACGAGCCCCACGGCTTTGTAGTATGGTGAACCTAACAGGGTGGGTTGAGTGAAACGGAACCCACGAACCTGTTCGTCCGTCGGATCTACCTGTTGAACAACCACCGGAGTCGCATCAAGACTATCATGTTGACCAGCCCGTAGAATCGTAGGGCGAGTGCAGCGGAACGTACCACGCCAATTCACGCCTCTTTGACCTTGGCTGCCCACTTCTGCCGGAACTTGTCCAGCTTCGGCGCAATCACTACCTGGCAGTAGCCCTGTTCCGGGTTCCGGCGGAAGTACTGGTGATGGTACTCCTCAGCCGGATAGTACTCGGTCAGAGGCTTCACCTCGGTCACGATCGGCCGCGGCCAGACACCCGCTGCCGTCAGTTCACCAATGATCCGCTCAGCCTCCTTCTTCTGCTCAGGAGAATGATAGAAGATAGCCGAGCGGTACTGGGTGCCGTAGTCGGCATCCTGGTAGTTGAGCGTGGTGGGATCGTGGATGGAGAAGAACACCTCCAACAGCTCGCGGAAGGACATGACGCCGGGGTCAAACGTGATCTGCACCGCCTCGGCATGGCCGGTGGTTCCGGTGCATACCTCGCGGTAGGAAGGACTGGCCTTTTGACCCCCGGTGTAGCCGGGAACCACGCTCAGTACACCCTGCAGCCTTTCGAAGGCTGCCTCGAGACACCAGAAGCAGCCCCCGGCAAGCGTGGCGGTCTCTCTTCTCTCAGACATTCCGGTCCCCTCCCTCCAACTCCCACCCACCAGGTGATGGAGAAATATCCTCACTCTCGACGGGAGAGGGTGAAGTATCCCTCAGCCTCCCGTTGGGCGCCACAAGGAGTCGCATTCATACAGCGATTATGGCCTCGCTCACAGCCGTTTGATGTAACCTGCGTCTCAAGGTGGTCAACAGCCGGATACGCTGGTGGTAAAATCGAATATCGCGGAGACAACCCAGATCGTCACGCTAGGACTAGACACGTCTCCAGTGGGAGAAACGAGGAGGAGCGCATACGGACGAAGCCGTCATCAGAGCCATGACCAAGGATTTTTTGGAAGCATACAATCGCAGGGATGCGGTGGCGGCGGCCCAGGCCTACGCTGATGACGCCAAGGTCTTGCCTCCGAATATGCCGATGGTCACAGGGAAGGGATCTATCCAAGCCTTCTGGAAGTTCGCCATGGACATGGGAGCCCACCTCAACCTCGACGCCGTTGAACTGGCAGTGGACGGTGGCATGGCATACGAGAGGGGTGTGATTACAACCACTATGCAGCCCGGAACTGCTCAAGAGAAGATCACCAAGGGCAAGTACGTAACGGTCATGAGACGCCAGCCAGATGGTTCTTGGAAGCTGGTGTTGGATATCTGGAATAGCGACCCTGGCTAGCCGTGGTCCGCAGTCTCAGGCCATCTCCTGCGGGAAAGCCACCACCTCGTCGATGAAGGCAGCGTCGCAGAGCAGCATGACCAGGCGGTCCACCCCCAACGCGATCCCCCCGCAGGCGGGCAGGTCGGCCACGGACTTCAGGAATCTGCGAGGCAACGGTCGGTGGAGTTCTCCTTCGTCAGTCTCCTCGATCACATTGCGGAAGCGCTTCTCCAGTTCCGCGGCGTCGGTCAGCTCGCTGTAGGCATTGGCCAGCTCCAACCCCCCGATGAACACCTCGGCCCGCTCGGCCACCTTCCTGTCCCCTGGCTTGAGCCTGGCCATGGAGGCGTTGGCAGCCGGGTAGTCCATAAGTACGGTCGGCCTGTTCTTAGATAAACCGGGGATCACCTTGTCCACCAGATCCAAGTCGAAGCGCTCCGGATCGAGGCGCAGCACAGGGTCCCAGCCGGCAGCCTTGCGGAAGACCTTGCTCACTGTAGTCCGGGGCCAAGGCCGTGCCAGATCGATGTCCTCGCCTTTGTAGCGCATGGTGGATCCAAGGCCCAGCTCATTGGCCACAGCCAGCACCAGTCTCTCTGTGTCCTTGATGATTCCCATGTAGTCGGCTTCGACGCGGTACCATTCCAGCATGGTGAACTCGGGATTGTGCAGTTGCCCGCGTTCGCCCTTCCGGAAGCAATGGGTTATCTGGAACACATTCCCGTACCCTGCAGCCAGCAGACGCTTCATATGCATCTCTGGGGAAGTGGAGAGAAACCAGCCGTTGACGGCAAAGGGGGCGATGAACTGCTCCGGAGCAGCCTGGGGCACCAGCAGGGGAGTCTCAACTTCAAGGAAGCCTTCCTTCTTGAAGAAGGCGCGGATGCTGTCCAGGATGAGGGCGCGGCGTTCGAGATTGGCCTTGATCTGCCTGAGCCTTGAGGTCTCTGCCCGGCTCATGATCTACTTCTTGGTGACACGTTCCACATAGGTGCCGGTGCGCGTGTCTACTTTCAGGGTGTCTCCCTCTTTGACAAAAGTGGGCACGTTGACGGTGGCGCCGGTTTCCAGTTTGACTGCCTTCATCTGGGCAGTGACAGTGTCGGTCCTCGTGGAAACGGCGCTCTCAACCACCCTCAACTCCACGAACTTCGGCATGTCAATACCAATGACCCGGTTGCCCATCATGATGGCCGAGACAATCATGCTTTCCTTGAGAAACTGGGCCTTGTTGCCCAGCAGGTTCTTGCTCACGTGATGCTGCTCATAGCTTTCAGTGTCCATAAGAACGAAGTGGTCGCCTTCCTCGTAGAGATGCTGCATGTCATGGGCTGTGATACTGACCTCCTCCACCCTGTCTCCGGAGTGGTAGGTGATCTCCCGGCCTACGCCGTCGAACAGGTTGCGCATCTTTATGCGGTAGATGGCACGGCCCTTGCCGGGTTTAACGAAATTGACATCCTCTACGGCAAACGGAACGCCGTCGATCAGCAGCTTCGTGTTTCGTGAGACCTCCGAGATTTCTATCGACATGGCCGGCGTACTCCTTACCCTCTAGCGATCAGTGTCGGCTCCGCCACCGGAGCCCAGACACAACCACCCATTATCTACACTTTCACTCGCCTTTGCCAGTCTGCCACCAGAGACTGGAACAGCATCGACCCATCGACGCCGCTGAGCATCCCCTCACAGACCCGCTCGGGACGCGGCATCATTCCCAGGACATTGCCTTTCTTGTTGGTGATGCCGGCGATGTTGTGCAGGGAACCATTTAGGTTGGCCGCCTCGGTGACCTCGCCCTTTGGGCTGCAGTAGCGTAAGGCGATCTGCCCGTTGTCCTCCAACTGCTGGAGGGTATCCTCACCGGCATAGTAGTATCCAGGGTGGTGTGAAATGGGAATCTGCAGCACCTGTCCCTTTTGGCACTGGCAGGTGAAGGGTGTCGATGCGTTCTCCACACGAAGGTGGACCGTCTGGCTACAGGACTCCAGATGATTGTTGGTCATGAGACAGCCGGGGAGCAATCCGGACTGGCACAGTATCTGGAATCCGTCGCAGATCCCAAAGACCAACCCTCCGCGGCGGGCGAACCGCTCCACCTCGGCCATTATCGGTGCGAAACGGGCAATGGCACCGGCGCGCATGTAGTCGCTGCAGGAGAAACCACCGGGAAGGATAATGCAGTCATAGCCGGCAAGGCTGGTCTCGCGGTGCCAAATGTAGCTCACCGGCTGGGCAATGACCTTGTTCAGAGCATAATGGCAATCCACGTCGCTCCAGGTACCGGGGAACACGATTACGCCGAACTTCACCTCAATGCTCTACAGACTGTGTAGACTGCGGCGACTGTGTTTCGTACCCAGTTCTCTTGAGTCGTTGATACAAGGAGCGAATTGCCAGAATCAACCAGCTAGCCAGCGAGCAACTCCGTCACTACAGCGTTTATCTCAGCACCGGGGGCCTTGCCCTTCAGTTGCGGCATCAGTTTGGACATGACTTTGCCCTTCTCACCGGGTCCGCGGGCGCCGACCTCCTCTATGACTTTACGGGCAATGACCACGATCTCTTCACGGGACATCTGCTCGGGGAGATACTCCACAATAACGGCCAGCTCGGCCTCTTCCTTAGCAAGCAAATCAGGGCGGTTGCCCTTGCGGAAGGCATCGATGCTTTCCCGGTGCTGTTTCGCCTGCTTGTTCATGACGGCAACAACGTCGCCGTCATCCATCGGACCGCCTTTGGCGATCTGGGCGTTGTTGATGTTGGAGATCAGCAGACGGATAGCGGAAAGGCGGGTCTTGTCCCCTTTTCGGAGGGACTGGTTGAGGTCTTCTCTCAACCTGTCTATCAGGGCCATCCTAATCTCTTGCTGCCGCGGCGCTTC
>JAFGCL010000028.1 GCA_016932645.1 Dehalococcoidia bacterium
GTGTTGAGTCTTCCTGTTGCTGAAGAGATCGCGACCAAGTTCGACAAGAAGATGGTCGTGGAACACTACTCCCGGTAGCCTTGAAAGGAGGCGGTGGCTTTGTCTCACCTGGTGACACCAAGAGTTGAGTGCGTTGATAGCGAAGGCAGCCACGGGCGTTTTGTAGCTGAGCCGCTCGATAGAGGATTCGGCATTACTGTGGGCAATGCCTTGCGGCGGGTCCTCTTGGGCTCTCTGCGGGGAGCTGCCGTGACATGGATAAGGATCGAGGGGATTCAGCACGAGTTCTCAACCATTCCTCATATGAAGGAGGATGCTACCGAATTTCTACTGAATGTGAAGGGTCTGCGGTTTCGGCCGTTGACAGGGCAGGAGGGGAGGCTCGTCCTGGAGGTCGAGGGAGACAAGGTGGTTCATGCCGCGGACATTAAACCATCGACTGACTTCGAGATCGCCAACCCCGATCTCTATCTGGCCACACTCGATTCATCGAAGGCCAAGCTCTACGTTGAGTTCAATGTGGCGCTGGGCAAGGGTTACGTTCCGGCCAGCCACGGAGACGGCTTGCCCATAGGAACCATACCGGTGGATGCCATATTCACGCCGGTGCAGAAGGTGAGCTACGCAGTGGAGCCAGTGCGCACGGGGCAATACATCGGCTACGAGAGGCTGGTGTTGGATATCTGGACTGATGGAACCATCTCGGCTGCAGAGGCACTGAGTCAGAGCTCGCTGATACTGAAGGAGCAGTTCTCCACATTCCTGGCTGTGGTGCAGGCCGGAGCCAAGGACGCTGGCGGACCGCCGGCGGCGGCTCTGGGGGTCACCACGGAGCAGTATGAGATGCCGCTCGAGAAGCTGGGGCTTTCGCCGCGGGTGTTCAACTGCCTGAGAAGGAATAAGATCACCAAGGTGGGAGAGCTTCTGGAGAAGAGCGAGCGGGAGCTGATGGCGATGAAGAAACTGGGGAAGAAGTCGCTGGATGAGTTGAAAGAGCAACTGCAGGAAAAGGGACTGTCTTTGATGGCGGAAGAAGGCGATGAGACATAGAGTAGCGGGACGGAACCTGTCAAGGCCCACCAGCCACAGGATGTCGCTGTATCACAACCTGACGACTGAGTTGTTGTGGCACGAGCGCATTGTCACCACGGTGACAAAGGCGAAGGAAGTAAGGGGGATGGCAGACAAGGTCATCACCTTGGGCAAGGAAGGCGGTCTTCATTCCAGGAGGCAGGCCCTGGTGCTGGTAAATGACAAGAAAGTGGTGGACAAGGCGTTTGGTGAACTGTCCAAGAGATACGCGGACCGCAGCGGCGGGTACACACGCGTTCTCAAGCTGGGGCCACGCAAGGGTGATGCGGCCCCAATGGCGATAATCGAGCTGGTTAAGTAGGACAGGCTGGAGAGTGGCCCATCCGGTATCCAGGTGCACCGACTAGAATCGTATTGGTCATGGAGTACGACGGCACGAGATATCACGGCTCGCAGTTGCAGAGCGACGCCCCAACTATCCAGGGTGAGACGGAATCGGCTCTGCACAAGCTCACCGGCGAGCGGATCCGTGTCTCGATGGCCAGTCGCACCGATGCCGGAGTCCATGCCAAGGGACAGGTGGTAGGTTTCAAGGCCAAAGCGTCATTTCCTCCGAAGACCTGGGTTGAAGCCATGAATCACTACCTCCCCAAGGACATCTCGGTTAGAGAGGCCTATGAGGTGGAGGATCCCTTTGACGTGCGGCGTCGTGCCTCGAGCCGCGAGTACCGCTATCACATTCTGAACAGACATACGCCGTCCCCGTTATGGCGGCATTTTAGCGAATCGGTGCCGCAACCTCTAGATGTTGAGGCTATGAATACTGCCTGCGCGGTTCTCGTGGGAGAGCGCGATTTCGCGCCATTCGCGCCAGCGACTTACACTCGTTCGACGCGGCGCCGGCTCTTGAGGGCCGAAGTGAACCGGAGGCGGGACTTGGTGCTCTTCGACATGGAGGCCACCTCGTTTCTGCCCCATCAGGTCCGCAACACCGTTGGCGAGTTGGTGAAAGTTGGGCTGCACAAGATGAGCATTGAGAGCTTCCAGGAGAAGGCTGGTTCGGGGAAAGCGGGGACGATGGGTCCGACTGCTCCGGCTCGTGGTTTGTGCCTGATGAACATCAACTACCCTGACTTCCCCCCATCTGAGGAGATATTATGACGTACAGTGTAAAGGCTTCTGAAGTCAAACGGCGATGGTTTGTCATCGACGCTTCGGGTAAGACCCTAGGCAGGGTGGCCACCGAAGTGGCCAAGCTGCTGGAGGGCAAGCATAAGACGATGTACTCACCCCACGCTGACGTCGGGGACTTCGTGGTGGTGATCAATGCAGCTAAGATCCGCGTAACAGGCAAGAAGACCGAAGATAAGATCTACCGTCATCATACCAACTATCCTGGGGGGCTGAAGAGCATGGCTTTTGGTGATATGCTGGCGCGTCATCCGACCCGGCCGATCGAAATTGCGGTGAAGGGAATGCTGCCTCACAACAGCAGGGGCCGCGCCATGGCCAGAAGGCTCAAAGTCTACGCTGGTAGTACTCATCCGCACGAGGCTCAGGTAAAGGGTACAACGGAGGCGTCAAGTGGCTGAACGAAAGCACTTCTACGGGACGGGCAAGAGGAAGACTGCAATTGCCAGAGTGAAGCTGCTGCCTGGTGGTGGCAGTGTGGTGGTGAATGACAGGCCTCTGCAAGAGGCGTTCCCGGATGAGCCTCTGCGAGAGGTCATCTTCCAGGCCTTGAGGGTCACCAACACGCAGGATAAGTACGGTGTTGCGGCGAAGGTGACGGGGGGAGGGATCTCGGGGCAGGCGGCGGCGCTTCGTCACGGTATTGCCCGGGCCTTGGTCGAGGCCGACGAGGGATTGAAGCCCGTCTTGCGCCAACACGGCCTGCTCACCCGAGATGCCAGGATCAAAGAGCGCAAGAAGTATGGGCTCAAGCGCGCACGCAAGGCACCGCAGTACACTAAGCGATAGTCGACTGTCGGACTTCTGGTGGCGATTCCCAAGGCGCTGCGGGCTGCCACTTGGTCTCTGTTCCCAGGAAGCATTGGGCAGGTTCTGGTTTGGCTTGGCCTGAAGTGAGGCGGGGGAGTGAGGTTTAGGGGCGTCTCTATTCGGATTGGGCCAGACGGGATTTCAAGGTGTCGATCACTGGAACCGGCACCGGGTCAGTGCGGTTCAGCATGGCTAGGTAGTAACTGACGCAGTCGCCCAGAAGCACCATCCCGATCATCTGTGCCAGAGGGCTCCTGCCGATTGCCTCAATCCTCTTGTGCTTGATTCCGGCCTTGGTGAGGATTTCACTGGTGACTTGGTAGCGAGTGGAGACTCTGGGGTGAAGCGAAGCGGAATGCAGCAGCACGACCATGACCTTCTGTCGCGTCTCTGCGGGCAAGGGATAGCCTACCACAGCGTTGTGATTCAACTCCGGGAAGACCTCGTGGAAAGCCCAGGCCTTGCTGTTCTCGTTGATCTGGGTCTTCCAGCGGAAAGCCACGTCTGACAATAGCCCGGCGCCGTAGATGACAACCAGACGCCCGAACATATCGGCGGCAAGTTGCTTCGCGAGATTGGCGTCAAGAGGCGTCCTCTCGGAGACGTTGTCCTCGATCCTCTTCATGACCCCCAACGATTCCTTCATGTCCGCCGACTTGTCCTGGAGAAGACGCAGGCTGTGGAAAATGCCGAGAAGAGACACGAAGCTGTGGGAGAAGGCCGCTCTTGGAGGCGCCTCATAGTCGATAGTGAGCACAGGAATGCGCTCTTTCTCGGCGAGAGCCTTGAGCTTGCCGCCCGAGGTCAGCACGATCTTCTTTGCCTGGGTGCGCAGAGAGTCACTGAAACAAGACAGGGTTTCTTCAGTGTTACCCGAATAGCTGGAGAAGATCATGAGAGTGCTGCGGTCGACAAAAGGCGGCAGGCCATAGTCACGATGAAGCCAAACCGGCAGGGTGTTCTCCAGCATGGCGAGACGGCGGACCAGGTCCCCTCCGATGGCAGACCCGCCCATGCCGGCAATGACCACCTTGTCCACCTTCAGGTAGTCTTTTGGGTAGCCGAATTCCGTGGCGCTATGCCAAGCCCGCTCACATTGGTCTGGGAACATCAGGAGGTGCCTGAGCATGCCCGATGGGTCAAGCAGTCGATAGGTTTCTGGGCTTTCCAGTATACTCATAATTCACACCCCCAGCAGTTTTTTCCCCTCGGCAATCATGGAGTTGGCTCGCTCCAGGCTGCTGGCTTCAGCGTAGATACGAAGGATGGGCTCAGTCCCGGAGAAGCGGACCAGCAGCCAGGAACCATCTGCCAGAGAAAGGTGGAAGCCGTCTGCGGTATTCACCTTGATGACCTTTGCACCGCTAATCTCAGGAGGTGTCTTCCCCGCGATGCGGCCAATGATCTTTTCTCGATCGTCAGGAGGGAATTCCAGGTCGACGCGATTGTAGTGGTGAGGGCCGACTTTGCCATACAGGTGCTCGATCAGTTGTGATGGAGATTTCTTGAGCTTGTTCATCAGGTCCAGCAGGTAGAGGCCGGCCAGGATGCCATCGCGCTCCGGAATATGCCCTCTGAAACCGAAGCCGCTGCTTTCCTCGCCTCCAATAAGAGCATTCTCAGCCATCATGATCGGCGCCACGTACTTGAAACCCACCTTCGTTTCGTAGACCGGCACGTTGTAGATCTTCCCCAGCTTGTCCAGCATGCGTGTGGTGGTCACCGTCTTCACTATGGGTCCGCGCTCCCCGCGCACCTCGAATAGATAGAGCGCGAGCAGGGCGAATATCTGCAACGGAGTCAGCGGTTGGCCCTTCTCATCCACCACACCGATGCGGTCGGCATCTCCATCCGTGGCCAACCCGATGGAGGCGCCGTTGTCCCTTATCGTGGCGCAGAGCTTATTAAGATGGCGGGCGATCGGTTCCGGCTGGATACCGGGAAAGATCGGGTTTCGTTCGCCGTTGATTTCTATGATTTCCGTGCTGCCGCCGCCAAGAACTTTCTTGAAGAGGCCGGACCCTGCGCCGAACATGGAGTCGACAGCTATCTTCAGACCGGATCGCCGCAGGCTCTGGATATCGACGAGGTGGGCGATGTGGTCGAGGTAGTCGGGTGCCATATCAAGGTAGTGGATGAGTCCCTTGGACAGTCCCTCTTCCAAATCCAGCCGTTTGATGTTGTCCTGGGCTATGATCTGCGGCAGCCGTGACTCGATCTCCGCTTCGACCTGGGTGGGAGCGCTGGAGCCGTCCGGGGACTTGATCTTGAAGCCGTTCCACTGACCCGGATTGTGGCTGGCGGTAATGATCACAGCTCCGGCGGCCTTCTCGTGCGTGACCCCGTAGCTCACGATGGGGGTGGGGGTGGCTTGGGGACAGAGGTGTGTCTTGATATCGTTGCCGGCGAACACCTCGGCGACAGCAGCGGCGAAGCGTTCGGAGGCAAAACGGGTATCATAACCTACCACCATGCCGCGGGTGGCCAGCCCTTTGTCACGGAGATACTCGGCGACGCTCTGGGCGCAGTATCTGACGTTGGCGAAAGTGAAGTCGTCAGCGATGATGCCCCGCCAGCCATCCGTGCCGAACTTGATCTTCGGAATCATCGTTTCCGCTGGGCCCTTGGGCTCTTGGAGAGACCGGCGTCAGACCGGATTGCCGCCGCCTTGTCCGTCCTCTCCCAAGGCAGGTCTAGGTCGTCCCGGCCGAAGTGGCCATAGGCTGCTGTCTGCTTGTAGATGGGCCGGCGCAAGTTAAGGGTTTCAATGATGGCGCCCGGCCGGAAATCGAAGTGCTTGTTTATCAGCTTCATAATGAGGGCCTCATCCACCTTGGCCGTGCCGAAAGTCTCAGCGGAGATGGAAAGAGGATGCGCTATACCGATGGCGTAGGCGACCTGAATCTCCAGGCGATCCGCCAGCCCAGCCGCGACAACGTTCTTGGCGGCGTAGCGGGCGAAATAGGTGGCAGAACGGTCCACCTTGGTGGGGTCCTTGCCGGAGAAAGCCCCGCCGCCGTGGCGGGCAACGCCTCCGTAGGTGTCGACCAGGATCTTGCGCCCGGTGAGGCCGGTATCTCCCATGGGCCCACCGATGACGAAGCGGCCGGTGGCATTGACATAGAACTTGGTCCGCTTGTCGAGAAGCTTGGCCGGAATGATCTTGTTGATTACCACCTCACGGATGTCGCGGTGGATGACGTCATTGCCCACCGTCTCGCTGTGCTGGGCGCCGATGACGACTGCTTCGATTCGCTTGGGTACTCCGTACTCGTACTCCACGGTAACCTGCGACTTGCCGTCGGGGCGCAGATACGGGAGAGTCCCATCCTTTCTGACTTCAGCCAGACGCCGGCAGAGCTTGTGGGACAGCATGATGGGCATGGGCATGAACTCGGGCGTCTCGTTGCAGGCGAAACCGATCATCATGCCCTGGTCACCTGCCCCCAAGCTTTCCTTCTCATTCGAGTTCTTGGCCTTCTCCCGCGTCTCTATGGAGTGGTCCACTCCCATGGCAATGTCTGACGACTGCTCCTTGATGGCGGTGATGACGCCGCAGGTTTCGCCGTCGAAGCCGTACTTGGCTCGGGTGTAGCCGATTTCCCAGACCGTCTCGCGGACTATCTGGGGTATCTCAACGTAGCAATTGGTGGTTATCTCACCCATTACCACCACCAGCCCCGTGGTGACCGAGGTCTCACAGGCGACTCTGGCCATCGGGTCCTTCGACAAGATGGAGTCCAGGACGGAATCCGATATCATGTCGCACATCTTGTCCGGATGACCCTCGGTGACTGACTCGGAGGTCAGCATGTATGAATTAGACCTCATGAAATTTAAAGTCATCTCTTCTTTCCCTCCCCTGATTGAATCTGTGCGCTCTAGGTGCCCATCTCCCAACTGTTCAGGTATTGTCTCTGTTCGCCAGTCAGTTTGTCAATTCTTATCCCCATCGACTGAAGCTTGAGGCGTCCTACCTCCATGTCGATCTTCCTGGGCACTGGATATACGCCAGGCGCCAGTCCTTTCTTGAGGTTGAACATGTATTCGGCGCAGAGGGCCTGGTTGGCGAAGCTCATGTCCATGACACTGGCCGGGTGGCCCTCGGCGGCAGCAAGATTGATCAGGCGCCCATCGGCCAAGAGGAACAGGCGGCGTCCGTCCTTCAGGGTGTATTCCTGCACAAATGGCCGCAGCTTCCTGTTCCGCTTCGACAGGCTTTCCAGCGCCGGGATGTTGATTTCTACGTTGAAATGGCCGCTGTTGGCCAGAATGGCGCCGTCCTTCATGACCTGCAGGTGGGCCTTGTCGATGATATTGCGACCGCCCGTGATGGTGACGAAAACATCGCCGATGCGGGCAGCTTTGAGCAGGGGCATGACCCGGTAGCCGTCCATGACGGCTTCGATGGCGCGTATGGAGTTGACCTCGACGACGATGACCTGTGCCCCCATGCCGCGGGCCCGCATGGCTATGCCACGGCCGCACCAGCCATAGCCGCAAACCACCACATTCTTGCCGGCCCAGAGGATGTTCGTGGCGCGGGTGATGCCGTCCACGGTGCTCTGTCCCGTGCCATAACGGTTGTCGAAGAAATGCTTGGTCTCGGCGTCGTTCACCGCGATGATGGGATACTTCAACTTCTTGTTCTGTGCCATGCTGCGCAACCTGATCACGCCAGTGGTGGTCTCCTCCATGCCTCCGATGACAGATTCGGCCAATGCGCTCCTGTGCTGATGCAAGGTGTTGACCAGATCGGCGCCGTCATCGAGGGTGATGTGCGGCTTGTGGGCCAACGCGCCGGCGATGTGCTTGTAGTAGGTCTTGCTGTCCTCTCCTTTGATGGCAAATGTCGGTATGCCATCCGCCAGCATGGCGGCGGCCACATCATCCTGGGTGCTCAAGGGGTTGGAGGCGCAGAGAGCCAGTTCGGCGCCCCCGGCCCTGAGAGTGGTGGCCAGGTTGGCGGTCTCGGTGGTGATGTGCAAGCAGGCGGAAATCCTGACACCCTTGAGAGGCTTCTGTCTGGAGAACCTCTCGCGGATCAATTGGAGCACCGGCATCTCCCGCGATGCCCACTCTATTCTCAGCTTCCCTTCTGGGGCGAGAGACAGATCTTTGACGTCACCACCAGTGGCCTTCTTCGCGCTCACGCAAGTCTCCTTTCTTTGGTTGGGTTGCTCGCAGGCTGTCCCACTTGAATCTCGGCGAACGGCCTGTTGCTGCGCCAGTGATCTAGATCAGACAATGAGGTGAATTATAGCAGGAATTGAAGCCAAATGCCCGCAAAAAGGAGGTTCCCCTGCGCCAAACGGTGCTTTCCGAGGAGACTCGCCGGGGTGGATCGGTCTCTCAGACAATCCGGCGTCCGACGGAAGACATTGTTACGCACAGGACGAGCTACATAACGATGGCAGCCCTGGATACGAGGCCCTTTTCCTGATCCTCGAAGGCCTTGTTGATGTCCTCCAGCTTGTAGGAATGGGAGAGAATCTTCTCATATGGATATTTGTTCTTGGTGCGGACCAGGAAGTCAAGGGCCTTCTTCAGGGAGTCACGTCCGTACATCACGACAGCGATGATGGACTTGGAATAGAGGACCATGAAGGCCGGGTCAGTCTCGAAAGTCCCATGCATGAGGCTGATGTTGCCGATCTCCAGTAGGCGTCCACCTACGCAGAGCATTTCCAGTCCTTCCGGTATCGCCTGCGGAATTCCGACCAGTTCGGCAACCACATCGACACCCCAGCCCCCAGTGAGTTCCTTTACGCGTGTGGCACGTTCTTGCGGTGTCTTAAACTGCTTCATATCGACAACCTCGTCGGCGCCGAAGGCTTTGGCCAGTTCGAGCCGTTGAGGGATGCCATCGATGACGATAACCTTGCTGGCGCCCATCTCTTTGGCCAGGGCCGTGGCGTATATGCCCAACCCCCCTGCTCCCTGGATGGCGATAGTCTCTCCGAATCTGAAGTTCACTCTCTCCAAGCCGTAGATCATCTCGGAGAGGGCGCAGTTGGCCGGGGCAACCATCTTGTCGGTTAGTTCATCCGGCACTTTGAATATGGTGTGGTTTGGCCGGACGTAGTAGTAATCGGCATACGGTCCGGTGAAGTGCGGTGGAAGCTCACATGGTCCCTGAAAGAATGGATTTGCAGGACATTCGGCGTGGCGCCCTTTCAGACATGCTGGGCAACGTCCACAGGGGTAGTAGTACATCCAGGTAACTCGGTCTCCAACCTTCAGTGGCTGACCGGCTGAATCGGTGGAAATACCTGGTCCAAGCTTGGCAACTCTTCCTACCGCTTCATGGCCCAGGATCGTCGGCAAGACCGCACCCAGTGCAACCAGATTCATGTCACCACGCCACATGTGCATGTCCGAGCCACAGATGTTGGCCACCGTGACCTTTGCCAGTATCGCACCCGGCTCAGGATCGGGTACAGGGTATTCCTTGATCTCCATGGGAATTCTCAGACCCTTGTAGATCGCCGCTCTTCCCTTGTCTGCCATTTCGAATACCTCCCACTCTACGGATGATGCCTTTCCTGAATGACTACCCTGTTCGGCCCGTGGTGTGACTACCAGACGCACATGGTTCTCTCGGAACTGGGAGAATTGGTGGTCTCAGAAGATGCTACCACATTGTGAGCAAAGGTGCTATGTGCCTATTGACACGATAGCTTTCGAAGGCCGTTCTTTGTCACTTGACCGTCGCGGCAGCTTAGGTTTGAAGCCATCGCGTCACTTCACCGAGCACCAGTTGGCGGTTGGATCGCGACACTGGCACTACTTGGACTCTGGGGTCGCACTTGACCCTGTCGGCAAACGGGTGCGGCTGAAGTGTAATGGTGCCTAGAAGCCGTATCCCGCTGTCCAGAGCTTCCGCCAGAGCGTCTCTGAAAGAAGAGGACAGGAGTTCCATCTTGCCGATCTCGTCTACCACGACTATGCTGCATTCCTGGAGCGCCCGGCGCATCGCCGGAACGGCGACTCGCTCCAGACATGCGACGTCCACTCCGTACTTGCCCACTCGTTGCGGCCCGCGAAAGTCCATGCTGGCCAGTACAGCTCGGTGGCCATCCAGCGTGACAATCTCGAAGCCAAGCCTTACCCTGCCCTAGCGAATCTCTTGAGTGTAAAACCCGCCGGGCTTGGCATTCGTTGCGTGAATGGACTCACGGATGATGGTGGTCTTTCCCGTGCCGGGGGCGCCGGTGAGCAGCAATGCCTGGGCCAACTTAGTTGCCCCTTTCCCTCAAGGGGTTTCGAGATACCTCTTTCGCACTACGCCGGAGAGTTCTCCCAACTGTGCCAGCGCCTGTTCGGCAGCTTCCGCAGATAGCGACGCCAGCCCGCAGGCCGGGGTGATGAGGCCCTGTTCCACGAAGCGCCTGAACGTCACGCCCTCATTGGCAAAGGGGGCTATGGCCTCCTCCAGTCGGTCCTTCAGACTGGCCACGGTCTCTTTGGCCAGGTGGTCCTCATCGTTTGGCACGATGCCCCAGGCGATGGCGCCTCCTTTGGCCACGAAGGAGCGGACATCGGCAGCGTATGCACTGAGAGCGCTGGCGTAGCTGTAGGCATCGAAGCTCAGGATGTTGATGGGAAGCCCTAGCAACAGCGACCAGTCGGTGTTGCCGCAGCAGTGCAGGCCCCGGAGGCCGCTGATTCCGCCGAGTGTTTCCTCCAGCAGCTCCTTGACCTGCTCCGTTGGCAGGGCGACGAAGGCGGAGCCGAGCGATGTCAGGTATGGTTCATCAACGAAGATGATCACGTTTCGTGAGACGCGGCTCAGTTCCTGATACTGCCACGCGGCCTTCAGTCTCAAGTGCCTGGCGATGGCTTCAGCCAGCGTGTCATCATAGATGGCCCACTGCGCGCCGTCGGCAACGGCCAAGCCCCAGCTAATGGGCCCGGTGACCTGCCCTTTGATGGCCACAGCCTTGTCTGCCCGCGAAGCTATCAGGGCATGAAAGCCGGCGGCGTAGTCACGGCTGAAGCCATATGCTGAAGCATCGTTGTCGGCATACGCGGCGTAGAGCTTCTCCAATTCACCGTCGATATCCCGGGAACGGTCTATGTAGATTCGTGAGTCGTCCACCACAACTCCCGGGAAGCCCTCGCTGAACTGGGCATACATGTTCTCCTTCACGCTGCGGCCGGGCAACTGCGGCCAGGCGGGAAGGGCCCGCAGTTGCCGGAGAACCGCGCTGCACGCGTCATCCGGATTAGTGTGGGGCAGGCTGCCGATCATCGTGGGCAGGCAGCCGAACTGGATATTCTCGGACATCAGACACCTCTAGCCTATTGTACATACTTACCGATGAGTGGAGCCAGTTCCCTCTTCAAGTTCGCCGGGATGTGCTCGCGGGAAGTGATGATGGCATCTTTGAGGGCGGTGTCGCACTGGCAACTCCGCTCTCCTGCTGCACCGGTGATGGACGCCTTCAAGATGTTCTTGGCTGTCTCGGCATTGTGCATCAGGTTGGCTACTACCATCTCCACTGTGACGGGATCGGCGCTCTCATGCCAACAGTCGTAGTCGGTGACAAACGCCAGTGTGGCGTAGCACATTTCGGCCTCCCTGGCCAGCTTGGCCTCCGGCAGGGCGGTCATGCCCACGATGCTGGCGCCCCAAGACCGGTAGAGGCGCGACTCGGCCTTAGTGGAGAAAGCAGGGCCTTCCATGACGACGCAGGTCCCCCCTAGCCGTGCCGTCGTCCCCAGCTTCTGTGCCGTTTGGTAGAGTATCTGGCTCAGGTGGGGACAAAAGGGCTCGGCGAAGCCAACGTGCGCGACCAGGCCCCGGCCAAAGAAAGTGCTGACCCTGCCCTTGGTGCGGTCGATCACTTGGTCCGGAATGACAAGGTCCAGAGGATGGATGTCCTCCTTGAGGCTTCCCACGGCGCTGATTGAGATGATCCGATCAACGCCTAGCGACTTCAGAGCGAAGATGTTGGCCCTGACCGGCAGTTCGCTGGGGCTGATGCGATGACCCTTGCCGTGCCTGGGCAGGAAGGCCATAGGCACGCCTTGAAGGGTGCCGGTCATGATGAGATCGCTGGGGTCGCCGAAAGGGGTTTCCACCTTCGTCTCTTTGAGATCACTCAACCCTTCGATCTGGTAGAGGCCGCTGCCTCCGATTACTCCGATCTTAGCTTCGACCACTGGATCCTCCTTTGGTCCTGGTTTGTGGGGGCCTGAAGAGCTTGGCAATGCTGGCCTTGTAGGGTTTTCTAGCTATTCCGTGTTCAGTGATGATCGCAGAGACGTAGCGGTGCGGTGTTACGTCGAAAGCCGGATTGGCCGCCCGGACTCCAGGCGCGGCTACGGGAACGCCTTGAATGCAGGTGACTTCCTCCGGGTCCCTTTCTTCAATAGGGATTCTGTCGCCGGATGGCAGCGAGCGGTCGATGGTGGACAGCGGTGCGGCCGCATAGAAAGGGACATCGTTCTCATTGGCCAAGACCGCCAGCGTGTAAGTACCGATCTTGTTGGCGGTGTCACCGTTGGCCGCGATGCGGTCGGCGCCCGTTATGACGCAGTCTATCTTCCGACGACTCAGGAAGTGGCCGGCCATGGAGTCGGTGATGAGGGTGACCGGGATGCCGTCTCGCCTCAGTTCCCAGGCGGTGAGGCGGGCACCCTGCAAGAGGGGGCGGGTCTCGGTGGCGATGACATCAATGTGCTTGCCCTGCTCCCTCGCGGCCTTTATGACGCCCAACGCGGTGCCATAGCCTCCGGTAGCCAGCGCTCCGGCGTTGCAGTGCGTCAGAACGGTGAAGCCGTCCTTGATGAGTGCCGCGCCAAGGCGCGAGAGCCTCGTGGTGGCTTCCCGCTCTTCGTCATGAATGGCCCTGGCTTCTATGATCAGCGCTGACTTGATGGCGGCGATGTCTCTCTTGGTCTCCGTGGTTGCCAGCATGCGGTCGATGGCCCAGCGCAGATTCACCGCCGTGGGCCTGGTGGAGGCCAGCGCCTCGGCTATACGGTGCAACTCTCTCAAGAACCGCGGCCGGCTCTTGATCTCGATAGACTGAGCACAAAGCGCCAGACCATACGCGCCGGCGATGCCGATCAAGGGCGCGCCCCGAATGCGGAGCATCTTGATCGCTTCGGCGACTTCCTCATAGCCGGCAAGCTCAAGCTGAACCTCCTGGTGAGGAAGGCGCGACTGATCGATGATCCTGATCTTCCCGTGAAGCCACTCTATCGGTTCTATTGTCTGCATCACCGTTCTGCTGTTGAATACCTGCGGTTCAGCCATTCAGTTTACCATTTTGAGGGCTTCAGAGAGAAAGTGGCCCGTCGAGCGCTTGAATGGCCGTCCCTGCGGATGATATAATTAGCACCGGCCAAATGATAGGAACCACACTAAGCATGGCCGAGAGTGGAGGTCTAGATGAAGGCTGAGGCGGGCAAAGCAGAACTCGTTCGCAGCATTCAAGCGCTCCAGGAGAAGCTGGAGGAGCTTGAGTTTGCGATAACGCCTATCATTCCGCATGACTGGCTCACAACCGACCTCACGATGCCTCAGCTGAAGGTCATGGTGATACTGTGGAGGGAAGGACCTGCCCGCATGAGCGAACTGGCGTCCGGTCTGGCGGTCACGTTGGCCACGGCAACTGGGGTTGTGGATCGCTTGGTTGAGAAGAGATTCGTCGTCAGAGAGGGCCTTCCCGGAGACAGACGGGTGGTAATCTGCCGTCTTACGCAGGATGGTCAGGATTTCATGAAGGCGCTATGGCTATCCGGCCGGGTGCAGATAGGACGCATCCTGGAAGTCATGACTCCTGAGCAGCTCAAGATAGTGGAGCAGGGGACCGAGGTCTTCATTGAGGCAGCTATGAAGATCCAGGCGGCTTCTGCTGCGAAGAAGAAGGCTGCAGAATCGTCCGGGTCGTGAAGTCACGACTGCACAAGTGCTGCGATTCTCTATCATCCTTCCGTTCCCCCGGGCCTTGAGAGTCTTCAGTTGAGTGTTCAGATGACTGCTTTCTTGGGCAGAAGGCCCGTCCGCCATCGTGAGGGCTCCGTAGTCTACTCAAGGCACGCATGTCACCGTTCATGAGTTGCGCTAGTTCATTCTCTCCTGGATGTGCTTCACCAGATCGTCGACGGTCTTGAACGTCTTCAGCTTATCTATGTCCACTTCCATATCAAAGCGGCTCTCTATGCCCACGATGGCCTGCACCCAGTTCAGGGAATCCAGGTGCAGATTGGCCAGCGGCATGTCGGTGGTTATGTCCTGTTCGCGTTTCTTGGCTACTCTGGCGAGTATCTTCTTCAGCTCATCGAATACTGACAATCGGGCCTCCTAGCTGTTCAACACGATTTCTGTCGGCAGTATTGCCCACACTGTCATGAGGAGGTCTTTAACCCCTTTGTCCCCCACTCCTTTGGGATGCGGAAGAAGCCTGGGAGACACCCCCAGATCCCCCGGCAGGAGATACTCTCCTGCACCTCTCCTCGTCATTCGTGCGAAGGCGGGAACCCAGTTGGGTTACGGAGGGCCACGCTTCGTCGTGGCGACGGGACGAAGTCCGTAGGGTGAGCTCTGCCCACCACTCGCTACGGTCTAGAGCCATCAACCCCCTCTGGCCCCCCAATCTCGGGGGGATAGGAAAGAATGCAGAGTAGCTTCGCACCTCTGCACGCCCCGCAAATCGCAATCAGCCCGGGGTCCCCTTGAGCGCCTTCTCCAACTCCACGCGAAGCGTGCCGACGAAGTCGCTCTCCACGGCCAGCTTGGCCTCGCTTATCGCCGCGGCAATATGATCGGCGCGGCTGGCCCCGTGACAGACGATAGCCACCCCGTTTATGCCCCAGATGGGCCCACCACCGGTTGTGTCCGGTGTGCTGATCTGCTTCATTAGCTTCGAAGTGACGGACTCAACGGCAGGCTGCGGCAGCATGACCGCCAGTTCCTCAGATAGAAAGTGGTTGATTCCCTTGGCCATACCCTCTGAGTACTTCAGCAAGATGTTGCCGACGAAGCCGTCGCAGACGATCACGTTGGCCTTTCCGCCTGGGATGTCCATCCCTTCCACATTGCCGATGAAATTCAGGCCGCTCTCTTTCAGGAGGCAGTAGGCCTCCTTGACCACTTCTGTGCCCTTGCCCTCCTCTGCGCCAACGTTGAGAAGGCCCACGGTCGGGTTCTCTATACCGTGGAACTTCCTGACGAAGACGCTCCCGGCCACGGCGAACTTCAGCAGATCGCTGGCCTGGCAGCCCACGTTGGCTCCCATGTCCAGCATGAAGGTATTAGGAGCCAGCTTCAAGAACGCGCCTCCAACGATGGGACGCTCTATGCCTGGCAGACAGCCCAGGTGCTGATAGGCGTTGACCATGAACGCGCCGGTCGAGCCGGCGCTGACTACCGCATCGGCCTTGCCATCTTTGACCAGTTTGGTGGCTATGGCCATGGAACTGTTGGGTTTCCGCATGGCGGCGATGATGGCGTTCTCACCATCCTTGACGACTTCAATGGCATCCACCAGTCGAATCGTTGAATCGTGAAAACCGTGCTTCTTGAGCTCAGCAGTCAGATCAGGCCTGAGGCCGGTAATGATCACCTCCACGTCCATCTCTCTAACCGCCCGAGCTGCTCCGCTCACTATTTCCGTGGGGGCATGGTCGCCTCCCATTCCATCCAGCGCTACCCTGATCTTCCTGGTGGAACCTGTGCCCTGCCTGCTTACTCTCTGTTCCTCCTTCCCGCTCCGGCCGGCCGGCCATCGAGTGCCACATCCCAGGTATGGCTTATGGCGTTCCCATGGCACACGCTGTGGCAGTTCATTTCTCGGGACTTGGCGCAAGCACCAAATCCGGGGCAGAGAAGTGACAACCTGTTCCTGGCATCTTCTCTGACGATCGCCTTGGGCTGCGAGCCATTCTCGCGGGCCACGTCGAAGACGCCGGAGGGGCAGGCCTTGATGCACTCCCCGCAGCCATCGCAGCGGGAATGGTCGATGGTAATGAAGTAGTTCCCGGTGGCATCGGCGTACCCATACTGTATCTTCAGCCCGTCGCCGTTCCGGCTCTGTCCCCGCTCCCTGGCAAAGAGGGCGGCCCCAAGGGCGCCCATGAGCTGGGGGTCCTCGGCCAGCAGCGGCTCCAGCCCCACCTTCTCTCTCAGCTTCTGCACCATCCCGGCGTTCTTGGCGATCCCTCCGCTGATGCTGAAGTCCTTCTCAACGGAGACCCTCTTCAGAAGGTTCACGCTCCTGGTGGCGATGGCTTCATGGAGGCCCGACAAGATGTCTTCCCTCGCCACTCCCTTCCTCAGGTAGGAAAGCGCCTCGCTCTTGGCAAAGACCGCGCAAACGGTGTTAAAGGGGATGTTGTTCTTTGACTCCAGTGCCGCTTCTCCGATGCTGGGAAGCGGCATATCAAGCACCTCGGCGATTATTTCCAGAAACCTCCCCGTGCCACCGGCGCACTTGTCATTCATGATGAAGTTGACCACGCGCCCCTGCTCATCGCAGCGGATGGCTTTGCAGTCCTGCCCGCCCATGTCCAGGATCGTCCTGACGGAGGGGAAGCAGTGGTTGACGCCGCGTGCATGGCAACTGATCTCCGATATGTTCTCGTTAGCAAAGGGCACCAGGATTCTACCGTAGCCAGTGGCTACCGTGTACTTGACCTCCTTGAGCGACACGCCGGTGCCCTTCAGCAAGGACTGCATGGCGGCCTCCGAGGTCTTCACGCTTTCGGGCCCTGTGTCACAGATGACGGAGGAGAGCACCGATGCCTTGTTCAGCAGCACGGCCTTGGTGGCCCGCGATCCGATATCTATGCCGGCGACAATCATCTATCTGGCTCCCTGCACCATGTTCTCTTTCGCTATTAAAGCCGCCCCAATGGCTCCCGCCAGATCGGGTGTTGGCGGTATTAGAACGTTGTGGCCTACTTCCTCCGCCAGGATGCTGACGAGTCCGCTGTTGGCGGCCACCCCGCCGGTGACGGCCACTTCCTTCTTGATACCCACTCTCTGCAACTGGGACATGATCCGGTGCACCATCGAAACATATATCCCAGCCACGATGTCCTCAACTGGTGTCGGCGGGTCACGGTGGATGTGCGAGATAACCTCCGATTCGGCAAAGACGGCGCATGTCCCCGTGATCTCGGCTCTGGCCTTCGCCTTGCTGGAGATGGTGGCCATTTCCTCCATTGAGAGCCGGAGGAGCTTGGCCATCTGCTGCAGGAATATGCCTGTTCCGGCGGCACACTTGTCCTGGTTCCCGTAGTCGGACACGCGGCCCCGTTCGTTGATCCTGACCACCGTAATGCTCTCCGCACCCATGTCTATCAATGTTCTGGCCTCGGGCAGAAGGTAGTGAATGCCCCGTGCCAGGCAGGTAGTTATGGCTTTCTGCTGCCGGCTGAACGAAACGGCCTTGCCTCCCGCGCCGGTGGAGACAACGTAGATGTCCCCGTCATGGCCGGCTCTGGCCAGGGCTTGTTCAAGGGCGGCTTTGGTGCTGGACTCGCTGGAATCGGAGGAAGGAGCAACGGCGGACGAGAGAATCCCATCGTCGCCCATCACCGCCACCTTCGTCCTCAGACTCCCTACATCAATGCCAACCGCTCTCATTGTCGATGCCTATCTATTGCGAAATATAATACCACTATCGCCGATCGTCCATGAGTTCGAAGAATCGCTCCAGCTTCTCTCGTATCTCCTCCTCGGAAATCACCGTTGGATCGACCACGTCACAGTCAATGGTCAGCACCGGAACGTCCACGTCAGACAATGCATCTTTAAAAAGCTTGATGACGGCGCACGTATGGCGGCAGCCAACGTCGGCATAGTATATGGCTCCATCCACTTTGTATCGCTTGGCGCTCTCGACTATCTCGCCGACAGCCTTCTTGCTCATCGGCCCGAACATGTGAGCCTCTGGCAGCATGTAGGACTTCCGGGCCACGCTTTCCAGCGGCTTGTCAGGGTCCAGACGGCCTTCGCCCCAGTTGCAGAAGAAGGGCTCGGTGGTGCTCACAGCGCCGTATTCCCGTAACAGCTTCTCCAGGAAGCCGATGAGATACATCGGCGGCATGAAAAGTGTCATCAGCCGATAGCGCTCCTTTGGCACTGCGCCTATGTGCTCGGCCACTGCGGCGGCCAGCTCATCGCGCAGCGTCCGCAGATACTCGGTAGCCTCGGGGCGGCCGGGGAAGAGATAGTCCACAGTCACCAACTCCAGGAACCCCTGCGGACTGAAGGGAGAGGGCACGGCCTCCCGCAACCGGTTGATCTCCCGGAAGAGCTCGATCTGCTCATCCATTTGGTGGACCGTTTCCGAGAGCTTGCCCCAATCCATCTTCAGCCCGGATTGCGCCTCGAGGAAAGCGACCATGTCCCGTAGCTCTTCGACGAAGTACTTCATTTCCTCTTCGGACCGCTGGAAGGGTCGGTCTAGGAGGAATCCGGGGCTGCCGGTGATCTTCATCAGCAACTCGCCGCACTTGGCGGTGTTGTCGCAGACCATGTTTGACCAGAGGACCGCGTTGGGGTGGGGCAGGGCTCCGATGCTCAGGGCGCCCGCCAGGCCGCGGTGGGGGGAGCATATCTCTGAGCCCAGGCCCTGTTCGGCGCCTGCCGCCAGCAGGTCGGCGTACTGGCCCAGGAAGAGGGCCGTCATCCAGGAGGTGGTCTCGGGGTGGAGGGGAACGATGTCCATGGCATAGAAGATCTCGCTGGGAAAGAAGACCGTATGGGCGGCGATGAACTTACCGTTCTGCCGGGCGGTGGCCAGTTGCGTGCAGTAGTCGATGAGCATCTGATAGTAGAGGACTTCGCTCTTCCGGGCGTCGGGACTTGCTCTGTTCATGCGCAGCATCAGGCGGCAGGCACGCAGGATGGCGTCGATTCTGTCCGGAGCCTTCGCGGTGATGGTCATTTGCGCCTCGCCTCCAGCATCTCGAGGAATGCCTGCACCCTGGTCAGAATCTGTCCGGAGCCCGAAGTCCCGTATTCCACATCCAGCGACAGCATCGGTGTCCCGTTCCGGCTCAGCAGGTCGCTGAGCAAGGGCAGATCGTTGGAGTACGGTGAACAGTATCTGATGGTCTGGCTGATGACGCCTTCGACCCGGAACTCCCGAATCAGTTGCAGCATGCGCTGGAACCGCTCGTCGGACGGATACATGCGCGCGCAGGGGAAGTTGTTCAGGTACCGGCGGGCGATGGCCTTCAAAGGCTCCTGATGGTCGTCCACGGCCACCGGGTCGGCCCAGTACCGGGTGCCGGTGCAGAGCTCGTCGGTGACCACCAACCCGCCAATGCGCTCGATGGACTGGATGAACTCGGCGTTGTTCAGGGCGCTGCCGGCGATCATTATTCGGGCTTTGCCCTTGTGTCTTAGCTTGGAGCGTTCTAGGTCCCGGAGCAGCCCTCTCAAACAATCGTTGAAGGACTCCTTCGGCATGCGGGAACTGGCGTTCAGTACCTCCATCGTCTGGCTGCCGTTGATCGGAGGCTCATCCAGCTTCCTCAGATCGTTGAGCGCGCGGAGGAGCGACCGGGACTCATTGTGGAGGGCAATCGATTTCATCAGGGCGTCGTTGGTGATTTCTACCCCCAGATGAGCTTCCAGCCCCGTCTTCAGTTCGAGCACCTGGGTAAAGTAGAGATCATGGGCCCGTTCAGAGTATTTGCGAGGCACTGTCATCACATGACTGAAGGGCATCGGCACGTAGTTGCGCCACAGGTCGAAAAGGCGCCGGGCCGCGTCGCAGGTGGAGCCAGCCACGAAGCCGTCAAGGTACTCGTACTCTCCCCTCAGCCCAAGCTGCAGGCAGCTCCGGGCGAAGGAGCAGTTGTTGACGTAGAAGTAGGCCGTGCCGTCCTGCAGGTCGGTTTCTCTCGCGTATCCCGATATCCTCACCGGCAAAGCGCCGGCGGCATGCAGCAGTTCCTCCGGCACATAGGTGCATACCCATCCCATCACACTCTGGCCCTGCTTCTTGGCAGAGAGTATCTCAGGGGATTTGGGGAAGGTACTGTTGGCTTCTCTGAAGCGTTCCATCACGCTGGGAGGAGCCTTAATCTTGTCAACGCTCACCGTTCTCCCCCAACCGGCATTTGGTACATCGTATTACGAGGTATGGTAGGCCACACGCGTGGCGCTGTCAAGATCGAGTGGGATTCCTCAATAAGAAGCGCAGAAGATGATTGCCACGGTCAAGGCTAGTAGTGGTAGACCCTGACTTCTTCCAGAACCGGCGTCATTGTGATATCCAGCGTAGTCAAAGTAGCCCGCCACTGCATGTACCGACCCGAAGGCAGGCCCGATGTGACCGGAGACGTCCCACCCACCGGTATCCAGGTTAGCGTCGCATTGTCCGCAGTGAACAGAGTGTCGCTGGCCCGGACTTCAAAGGGGATGTCGGTACTGGCCGGGATTGTCTCGTCCCAGAACAGAGCATCCCATCTCGCTCCAGCCGCACCTGTATCTCTCACTTGAGAAGCCACAGTACCTGAGTTGACATATGTAGTTGTGTCAACAAAGGCCAGCGCGCCTCCGCCTGTCACGTTGGCTAGGGTATTGGCCACGTGTATCCAGGAATCGCCGAGAGCGTCATATCTCCAGAAGTCAGTCGTCCCATTTCCCCTGAACGCGTAGATATAGCCTGAACCGGCGTACGCCAGTGCTCCTCCAGCACCAACTCTGGCGGGGGCATTGGCCATTGCTGCCCACGTGTTGTTGCCAATGTCATACTGCCAGAAGGCGATCTGATTGTTGCCCCTCAAGGCATATATGTAACCGGAGGCGTCAAAGGCCAGCGCCCCCCCTGCGCGTACCCTGGCCGGGGCATTGGCCATCGCCGTCCATGAGTTGCTGACAGTGTTGTACCTCCAGAAATTCGTTCGGTTATTTCCCCGAAACGCATAGATGTAACCGGCGCCATCGAAGGCCAAGGCACCGCCATCTGCCACATTGGCCGGCGTGTTGGCCCTGGTTCCCCAAGAGTTGTTGGCGATATCATACCTCCAGAAGGCATTGGTGCCGTTGCCCCGCATCGCGTAGACGTATCCGGAGCTATCGTAGGCCAGCGCCCCTCCTGCGCCGACATTGGCCGGCGCATTGGCCAGTGTTGCCCAGATATCGCTGACAGTGTCATATCTCCAGAAGGTCCTTCTGTTGTTGCCCCGGAGGGCATAAACGTAACGGACACCGTCATAGGCCAGGGCGCCGCCCATGCCAACCACATTCGGCGTACCTGTCATGGATGTCCAGGAATCGCCGGGAACGCCGTACACCCAGAAGTTGGCACTCCCACCCCGCAAGGCATAGACATGACTGTCCCTGGCCAGCACCACATTGTCGGTGCTGCTCCTGGTATCAGTCTGACTCGCGATCCCGGCCTCAAAGTCCGCACGAGTGGTCTGTACCCATTGAGTGGAGGTCCACGCCTGGAAGCTGTTGGCCAAGGAGGATTCAGAGTCCGTGAAGCTGCCAGCCACCTCCCCGATGCCGCCGGCAAAGAGGGCCAAGCCAAGGGTGAACACCACTACGAGCCACCGCATGCCCCGCATTCCCGCTCCCCTACTCTCGTTTTGCCCCGGCATCGGCCTGGGCGGGCTCCTTCCAGTGCACCTCCAGCATGGTGCTTATTTCAGCCACGATAAGCGCAATGCCGATGAGGCCCAGGAGTATGAAGCCTATCGGCGTCTTCAGGTATTCGACGACATAACCGACATGAGGGACTTTGAAGCAGACCCTGCCAACCACATTCTCAGCCACTACCAGGTAGGGGTCGACATCCTCATTGGCATCACCCTTGGTTCTGAAGCGGTACGATTCGCCCACTTCCACGGCTGTGACCCGGTGGCTCATCAGTTTGCCGTTGGTCGTAGAGCGGAAGGTGATGATGTCGCCCACCTTGATATCCTCCGGTTTGACAGGCTTGGTGACCTGGACACATCCTACGGGCAGTGCCGGCTCCATGCTGCCGGACAGCACGGTGTCCGCGCGCCAGCCGAAGTGGGGGGCCAGCATTGCCAGCACCACCATGGTCATGAGCACGACCACCAGGGCGATCCCGACATACTCCGCCACCTTCGCCGCCTTCACCACCCATTTGGGCATCCTTGTCTGCCATCCGTCTTGGCGCGTACCGTTTGAAGGCGACTTCGCGCCAGGTTGAGTTGGATCGGCCTCCCCTGCTTTCGGCTGGAGAGTCTGGACAGCCGGCAGTTCGGCTTCGAGAGATATTGCGGCTCCGCTGACCCGGGAGGCCTGAGGCTCATCCTCAATAGGACTGTGCTGCGGCCGCGTCTCGTTGTACTGGCCCTTCCAGTTTCCCAGCAGCGTTCTCGCCTCCGGCAAGGTCGCGAAGGTTGGGCTGGCGAGGACTTCATCCCTCAGCCTGGTCCCCAATAGCCACGCACCGTCCTCTTCCCAGCCGCCATCCGGTTCGGCCACTGCGGTTTCCACTGAGAGATGGCTCAGCCATTCGGCAACCGCCTCTGAAACCGATTCTGATCCACTGCCCAGGACGATGTACTTCGGGATTTCCCTGAGGACCAGCAAGTCGAACAGTCGGTCAACGATGTTTTCCAGTGATATCTGACGATCGGCCGATATTGACAGACATTCCAGCGTGTACCCGTCGAGTATGGCCAGGACTTCGAAAGGCTCGCCATCGGGTGTCTGCGCCTCCACGAACGCGCAGTTCCAGACGTGGTCCTTGTATCGTGGATGGAGCCTTCTCTGAGAGCTGAGGCGCGACCGCCGACGTCCCAATCCGGGGCGTCTGTTTCGCACCTTGGTAGTCTCAGCCATCAGGATGCTCCCAGACCTGGTTCACTGACTGGTGTCTCCGTCAGCTTTCTCACTTCTCTTGGATATGGCCAGAAGACCGGGAGCCTGCCGCCGCCGGCCGACCGCGTGCTCTGGTCCTCGCGATTTCCCGTTCATATGTTCCCTTCTTCCTGTTCAAGGTCCTATACATCACCTGAGCCGACCCCAAGGGGCCGGCTCTCAACCGTCGGGTTGCAGTCCCACAACCCCTCGGGCTACGACGCATTTCTACGGTTGCTGTCTGGGGCGGCACCAAGCCGCCCCAGATGCATAATGGACTAGGCCTGAGTCAAGTTGAACGTGATGTCAATGCTCGCGGTGTCGCTCTGGATGACGTTGCCAACCGTAGAGTCTATCTCCCAATAGAGCTCATAGGTGGTATCCAAACCAGCATCCAGCGCCACATTCTGGGCCTCCAGGAATGCTGCCAGTCCGGAGAACGGTATCAGACCGGTGAGGTCAGTCCCGTCCTGGATCAACCTGCAATACATGTACTCGTCAAGGTCGCCGTTGCCACCGTTGTTGTTGCCAGCCGCCTTTCCTTCCGGCTCGTTGGTGGTGTTCTCGTCGAAGTCCACTGTAACGTTATCGAAGGTCAAGTCGCCGTTTACAGTCCCATCATTGGTCAATATCCAGACAATGGTCCCATTGTCACCAGGGGCAACGTTAGTGAAGACAACGTGACCGACTATCCCGTTGACATTGTCAGAGGGGGTCACGACGAAGTTTGCCCCCGTTGGGCTTGTACCCTCAACCCACGTCAGCAGGTCCAGCGTCCCAGCGGTGAAGACGCTTGGATCGCCGGACTCGGTGTCGTCGAATGTTCCGTACAGGCCGCCAATCAGCAGCGCCAGCATGAGCACCATGACCGCGATCAGGGCAGACAGTCTAATCTTCCTCTTCATACTCTTCTCACCTCCTTTCCGATTCAACTGTTGACTATTCTAGAGGGCCACCCTCACAGGTCCATCACATTCGGCCTTGCAGGAGACACAGTATTCCATCAGATGCGGCGTTCGAGTGTCGGGCTGGTTCACATGTGGGTCGGCATTTGTGATCACCAGTGGTTCAGCCGCTTGGATAGTGCCCGCTCGGCACCAGGGTGGCATTCAGGTGGTCTCGTCGTAGCATGGACTCCGGGGGATAGAGGAGTTCCCCCTGGGTCAGTTGCCGTCTGTCTTGAACGTGGCTACGGACTTCTCCAGCCCCTCTGACATTTCAGCCAGCGATTGGGCAGAGGCCAGGACTTCTTCTACCCCGGCCGACATCTCCTCAACGGAGGCGGACACTTCCTCGGCGGAAGCGCTGTTCTCCTCGGCCACGCCACCGAGGTTCTCGATGGCACCCGATACCAGGGATGAGCTCTCTGCCATCATCTCTGTGGCGGCAGCATTCTCGTCAATGATCCTGCTGATCTGTTGCATGACGCTGACCATGTTCCCGCTCAAGGCATTCAGCTCCTCAGCTGCAGCTGATATCTGGTTCACCTGCTTGCCGACAACCTGCGCCCTCTCGAGGATGTCATCCAGGGCCCTTCCCGCTTCGGCCGCTAGGCCATATCCTGACTCGACTTCCTTGCCGCCTTGCCCCATGGCTTTGACGGCCTCTGAAACCCCGTTCTGTATGCTGCTGATCAATGCGGCTATTTCCTTGGTAGCCGCCGATGCCCTCTCGGCCAGCTTCCTGACCTCGTCCGCCACCACGGCAAAGCCCCTACCCTGCTCCCCGGCCCTGGCCGCTTCGATGGCCGCATTGAGCGCCAGGAGGTTCGTCTGTGCCGCGATATCATCAATGGTGGCGACAATGCTGCCGATTTCCTTGGAACGCTCTCCAAGGTCGGCCACTCGCAGTGACACGAGATCCATGGCTTCCTTGATCTTCTTCATCCCTTCAACGGTCTCATATGTGGTCCGGGCGCCCGTCTCTGCGGACTTGGCGGTGCTCTTCCATGCCTCGGTTCCGGCCTGGGCGTTCTGCAGTACCTGGGCGACAGACACGGATACCTGCTTGACCATCCGGTCTGCTTCCTCTGCACTGGCGGCTTGTTCCTGGGATCCGCTTGCCATTTGTTCAATGGCTCTCGAGAGCTTCTGCTCGTTCAATACGATCTCCTGCAGACTCGCCGACTGCTCGGTGGTGCCCTTGGCCACCTGTTGAATCGCGTTGGTTATCTGCTGAGTGACCCGTGCCGTCTGTTCAGATGCCCTGCTGAGATGCTCACTGGCCTCGGCCACACTGGCGGCCGCGGTCTTGACACCGCCGATCAACTCGCGCTGCCTTGAGACCATTTGGGAGAACGCATTGGAGAGGATGTCCTTCTCTGACCGAGGTTTGATCTGCACGCTGAGATCGCCGTTGGCTATCTTCGTGGTTACGTTGGCCATTTCCTTCATGTAGTCGACGACCTTGGCATAAGCTGCGGCCATGTCGCCGATCTCGTCATTGGATTTCACCTTGATCTCCTGGTCCACATCGCCCAAGGCCAATGCCTCGGACGTTCTCATGAGAGACGACAGGGGTTTCATGACCCAAGCCCTGGCGGCAAGCCAGAACAGGATCAGGGCCAGCACGCCGGTCGCACCAGCCAGCCATCCGAGGTTCGCTGTCTGAGATGCAGAGATGCCATTCACCTTTTCAATGGAATTCGCCGTGCTGACTGTCCATCCCCATGGCTCAAAGGACTTCACGTAGGAAAGCATGGCCTCTGCGCCCATCCCGTCTCCGGGTTGCCATGAGTACTTGTATGGCCCCTCGCCCTCATTTGCGGAAATACCGACCATGTCTGAGAAGACCGCTTTTCCATTGGCATCCCTGACATTGCTGACATTGGTGTTGACCCGTTCCGGCATAGAGGTGCTCGCCAGCAGAACCGGCTGGCAGTCGCAGACCCAGAAGTCGCCTTCCTGGTCTGAGCCAGAGGAGAGCGTGGCTATTTCGTCGAGGGCCCGTGCTTGAGCCTCACCCCTGGTAGTCATGCCCGATGTCTCGAGCTGGTAGTTGTACTGCAGTATGCTCCAG
Organism: Dehalococcoidia bacterium; assembly: GCA_016932645.1. Classification (GTDB taxonomy): domain Bacteria; phylum Chloroflexota; class Dehalococcoidia; order UBA2247; family RBG-13-53-26; genus JAFGCL01. The sequence continues at coordinate 25,865 of JAFGCL010000028.1, forward strand.
GCAGCTTCGGTCTGCTGTTCAGTCCCGTTCTCAATCTCGTGCAGAACGCTCCTCTGCATACTGGGAAGCGCAAAGGCGATGACGTACAGAATGAACACGTTGAGCGCCATGTCGGCGACAATCACCAGCTTGAGTGTCAGGCCGAGCCTGATCTTTCTACCTGCTATGGTCAGCATATGCGTCACTCTCTCTCACTTGACACCAACTGCGGACCGTGTGAATGCCGTCTTGATTCTCACCCACGGCCGGCCGTATCTTCGTCAACCAAGATTGTCCCCGTGTGGATTCTATTGATCCGCAGGCTTGGTCCGCCATTTCCTGGCATCGTATTCCTTCAGCACCTGTCTGGCCATCTCGCAGTCCTGGCATTGGCAATGCTTGTGTGTCCGATATACCGCCAGTGCTTCCAGTTCCTTGTCTGTCATCGGCTTGCCTCAATTCTTGTCCTCTTGACATCCTGTCAGACCGTTGCTCCTCTGGGTCGCTTACTGACGACTTATGAATTGGCAGCGTACGCGGGCGGTCGTCCCCTCATGTGTGCTGGCTGCCAAATGCCTTCCTCGTCAATCTGCAAACTCGGGTGGTGCATTACATATTCATCACGCGGTACTTAAGCAGATTCTAGACAGGATGGTTCACAGCCCAATCTCAGGTCAGCCCCCTACCGTCACACGCTTCTCTCATTCCGTAATGGTTTTGTTACATTGGGTACTCGCCCCAGCCCTGAAAGAGAACGGCCGGATGGCCGGGCTCCGTTCGAGCCCTGGCAAGGGCAGACTGGGCATGATCAGCCGGGAGCCTAATGCTAGGGGCATCTTTGCCCGCAGTGACCGCTAGACCGCGGACTGGTTCAGGTGGAAAGCCACGCGATGGAGCGCAGGGTGGATGGGCGAACCAGACTGCGGAGAAGGTGTGGTGTTGAATGGGCGGACGGCAAGCAAAGGACCAACGAGCCAAGCCTCGCGCTCGACAGTAGTCAGATCACAGGCAGGTCAATGGCCCGCTTTCCTGGCCGCGATGTTCAGGTATAGCGCCGTTGTGCTGTGGGGGGGCTGCGTTTCCCCTTCCTTCTTCTCAAGCCGTATGGCATGCACGGTGCAACTCACCACGCAGTTGCCACAACCGATACAGCGGTCAGGATCGACTCTGGCTGTGCCGCCGACGACGGCGATGGCCTCCAACTGGCACCGGTCAGCGCATGCTTCGCAGCCGTTGCAGAGTTCCTGGTCCACCACGGCCCGGTGGTTGGTGGCGTAGAACTCGGCCGGACGCGGGAACTTCTTCAGTGTACTCAGGATGCCACAGCAATCTCCGCAGCAGCAGCAAATGTAATGCGGCCTCTCCACGTTCTCCGGCTGGAGCACCAAGCCGGCCTCTTGCGCCTTCGCCAGTATGTCGAGAGCCTCGCTCTTGGATATGCGGCGGGCGAGTCTCAGGTCGAGATGCTGCTGGGCCGTGGCCCCGAATATGAGACAGGTCTCTCTCAGCCCGGTGTGACGGCAGCTAATTCCGGCCACGTCTCTACCCTGCCGGCAAACGCAATTAGCCACCGCAATCTGTCCCTCAATGCTGTCGACAATTTGCCTGATATCGTCATAGCTGCTCACGTAGCGTTCGTGCGGAACGCTCCTTTGCACCGGGATCGTTCGCAGTTGAGGAATCCTGCTTCTGAACAACTCCTCGGCAAGGGCCTCATCCAGGTATTGCTGCACATCCAGGGCGAACTCCTTCGTCAGCCGCTCCACTTGCAGTTCGAACATGCCTACTATCAGCATGGCATTGCTGTAGCGCTTCTCTCCGCGGTCACTCCTCATTGAGATAGTCCCCTTGCTGAACATCCTGTCCAGCGCCGCCTCCATTTCGGGCATGGATGCACCGACGTCGCTCTCCGCGCGCGAGTGGATGCGGCTCAACGGCTCCGGTACGAGCGAGAGGTGTTTGGCCAGCGCCGCCTCTTCGGGAGTGAAAAGGTGCTTGAGTATCCTGATTTCGACGCCTGATTCGGTCCGGGGAAAGCCCACCGGCAACCCGTCCAGATGCCTCTGCAGATCCCTGTAGACGTCATCAGCAGTCATGTCTGTTCTCCACTCATGATACAACATTCGAAGTCAGGCGCCCCAGGAATCCGGCGATGGATGGCGCCAACCCCAATCCTCCGGAGCTGATGACTGATGGCCAGCAGCCCAGGACTATGAGCTGACAGCTTGTGTTCAGGCCACCTTTCACAGCCGTTTGACCACCCGGAGACGCATCTGCTAGTCTGTGGTCAGCCACAGGCGCCTTGGGAGGTGGGATACATGAGCATACTGGAGACCTATGTCGAGTCCCTCAAGGCAGGGGACGCTTCGCGAATTGCAGCACTGTTCGCCGAGGATGCCGTGTTTCACGACGAAGCGCCTGCGAAGATGGGCTTCGATCCAATCATCGTCAGGGGACACCGGGACATCGAGGAATTCTACCGTAAAACGTTCAAGCACGGCGGAATGAAGGTCAGCAACGTCGGGATCAACGGGAACGCCATGAGGTATGACGTGGTGGTGGGAAAGCTCTCGCTGCTCTGTCTGGGAGTGGTAACCGAGGAGAAGGGCCTGATCAAGCAGTACCGGGTCACAGCGGTTTAGGCTGTAGCGAGCACGGTGATTGCAGGGTATGTCATCCCCTCCGGATGCTCTGCCGGCATCCAGTTCCGGCATCTCGTTGGGACGCCCGTTCCCAAGGGTGTTCACAGCATCGCCCGCCTGAGGCGGGTTCCTGGCCATGACAGGGAAGAGGAGAGTGGGGGACCAAGGGGATTGGACGTCGCCGCATGCGGATGTGATGAGATAGGGAGCCACGATGGTTACTGAGGATATCTATACTGAACTCATCAAGAAGATCAACTACCCTGACCTGAAATCGGAGCGCCTGCTCCGCATCTTCCGGAAGCTCGCTAACGCCGACGAGGCACACGTCCTTCTCGAACTGCCGGCTGAGCCGGCGGACATCGCGCGGAAGCTGGGCATCAGCGAAGACAAGGTCCGGGACATGATCCGGGATCTCGCCGGAAAGGGCCTGATCATCACCACCGCCAAGGGACCGCGTATGGTGCGGGACGTGACGCAGTTCCACGACGCCAACCTGGCCAGCGCCGACAGATGGGTGGATACTGAGCTTCTTGACCTGTGGAAGGACTTCTACGAAGTGGAGTGGTTTCCCACCATGGGCGACATCCCGGCTGACGCCTACGTCCAGTACATCCGGGTGGTGCCCGCGTGGACGGCCATCGAGCGCAGCCCGGAGATAGCGCCTGGGGAACTGCGGAAGGAAGAGAACCTGAAAGAGCTGGTCAAGAGCGCCGACTCGATCGCCGTTGTTCCCTGTACGTGCCGTCGGTCCATGCGGCGATGCGATGCCCCGTTGCGCAACTGCGTCGTGTTCAATCGTGGGGCGGAGTACGCTATAGGCCGGGGCGCGGGACGCCAGGTATCAGTGGACGAGGCGATGGCCATATTCGCCGAATCCGAGAAACTGGGGCTGGTTCACACCTGGCCGTTTTTCGCCTCGCCGCGCCTCAACGAAGTGTGCAATTGCTGCAGCGATTGCTGCGGCATCTTCGATGCCGGCCTCAAGTTCGGGACCCTCGACCGCATCCTGGAAAAGGCCCACGTCCGGGCTGAGGTGGACAGGGAACTCTGCAATGGCTGCCAGGACTGTGTGGAGAGATGCTTCTTCGGTGCGATCGAGATGCAGAAGTCCCCTCCCTCGAAGAAGCTGAAAGCTGTGGTGAAGGCTGACAAATGCTTCGGCTGCGGGGTGTGCGTTCTTGGCTGCGAGGTCGGTGCTATTAGGATGAAGGTACGCACCTAGTTGCTGGCATCTTTTCCGGTCTCGGTGTCCCGCTGGGCCCGCCTTTCGCATATGCTCAACCAGAATCCGCGCGGCCGCCTATCTGCGGCCCTGCCCGGCCCTGTGATAACATGGGGCTGCAAACGCCTGGCTTCTTTCGCTAGCCGGGGGGATTGACGTCCCGCGCCTGCGGGACCATGGAGGTGTAGGCCATGATCGAGGCGGCGTTGAGTGACAGCCAGAAGGAAATCCGAACCCAGGTTAGAGATTTCGTCAAATCAGTGCCCCGCCAGCTCATCCTGGACCTCGACGCGGAGAGAGTCACCTATCCGAAGGAGTACCTGCAGGAGGCGGCCAGGAGGAGACTGCTGGGCTTGCGCTTCCCGGCTGAGTGGGGTGGCCGGGGACTGGACTGGCAACACGAGATAGTGGCGCTGGAAGAGATCGGCACGCTGCCGATGTCACTGGCCTGCCTGTATTCGCTGGTCAGCATCTGCGGCGAGGCCTTCGACAGGTTCGGCACCGAGGCGCAGAAACAAGCCTATCTCCGGCCCACTGTTGAAGCCAGGCTGTGCTGCGCCGAGGCGTTGACGGAGCCGCGGGGCGGCTCCGACTTCTTCGGCAGCACCACCGTGGCCAGGAAGAGCGGAGGGTACTACTACCTCACCGGACAGAAGCGATTTGTGGTGGGTGCCGAGGGAGCGGACTACTTCGTGGTGTACGCCAAGACCGATCCGGATGCCCCCGGCCGGAAGGCGCTGAGCCTCTTCGCGGTGGACAAGAAGATGGGCGTGGAGGCGAAGTACCTCTACGGCCTCATGGGGACGAGGGGTGGCGGGGCAGGGAGGTTACTGTTCCGCGACGTGAAGGTCCCGGCAGAGAACATCATCGGAGGCGAGGGGCAGGGCGCCGAGATATTTTATGAGATGATGATACCGGAGAGAATGACCAGCGCCGCCGGCAGCCTGGGTATGGCGCGGAGTGCGCTGGAGATCGCCACCCGGTATAGCGACAAGCGCAAGGCCTTTGGGGCCAGGATCAGGGACTTCCAGGCCGTCAGCTTCAAAGTGGCCGACAGCATCACAATGCTGGACGCGGCCAGCGGGCTGGTTCAGGGTGCCGCCGCGACCATCGACCGTGGCCATGACCGGCGACAGGCGCGGCGCATGGTGTCCGAGGCCAAGAAGTTCGCCACCGAAGTGGCCTGGCAGGTCATTAACCACTCCATGCAGATCATGGGCGGTATTGGGTACACCAGCGTGTATCCCATAGAGCGCATGCTGCGCGACTGTCGGCTGGCCATGATCTGGACCGGGACCAGCGAGGTGATGAATCTGATCATCCAGCACGAGTACTACCGGGAAGTGCTGGCGGCCAGCGGGGCGGTCCGTGACGTGGAGGCCGATGCTCCGGCTGCCGAAGCGCCGGACGAGAAGGTGTACGAGTGAAGTCGCCACAGGAACCGCTGCACCCGGCTACCGGAGTGTTCTTCCACGACGTCTTCCGTGGCAGGCAGTGGGATATCATCGGCGACAAGTTCCGGCGCTTTCCCGAGGCTCTTGGGAATGCCCTCAGCTTGCCGCAAGTGAGGTTGTATCATTCGCCGGCGGTGTCGGAGGAGCTTCTGCTCAAGATACACACGCCTCGCTTCGTCGATGATCTCAAGAGAGCCTGGTACTACGACGGCGTGCGCCATTCGGCGGGCGGCTGTGTTGAAGCGGTGGAGAAGATACTGTCGGGGGAACTGGTGAACGCTCTGGTCTTCAACGTGGCCGCCGGGCATCACGCTGAGCGTGACTACTCCTGGGGAGGCACCTACGCGTCCTGCGCCGGGCCGGCGTTCTGGAATGCCCGGCAGAAGTTCGGACGGCAACGGTTCGCCATAGTCGACACGGACGCTCACCATGGGAACGGGACGCGGGACGTGTTCAGGGATGACCCTGATATCCTGCATGTCTGTTTCTGCGGCTCCAGCCGGTCGGAGTGCGAAGGTCTCAAGGTCTGCGTCGACGCCGGCTGGCAGAGCAGCGATGGGGAGTACCTGGATAAGGTGAGAAGGGAGTTCATCGCCCGCGCCAGGGAGTTTCGGCCGGACCTGATTCTGCACAATCTGGGGCATGACACCTGCCAGGGAGACTACGGCGATTTGGGGTTGAGTCCGGAATTCTTCATTGACCTGGCCGGGGAGGTGAACCGGTGCGCCCGCGAGGTTTGTCAGGGCAGATACGTAATAGTCACCCATGGCGGATGCCGGGCCGACGTGGCCGAGTACATCTTCCCGGCGATCCTGGGCATACTGGCGGAAGGCCGGTGACAGCACGCGATCAGGGAGTGCGGCTCTGAGGAATCAACTTGGCTTTCTGGCCTGCTCAGCCCTGGAACTTGAAGCCCCTCTCCTTGATCACCTTGGCGCAGGCGCGCACCACTTGCGAATCGTAGAGAGTCCCGTCACCACGCATCACCTCCGCCAGGGCATTGTCTATCCCCAGGGCCGGACGATAGGGACGGTGAGAAGACATGGCTTCCACGACGTCGGCGACAGCCAGTATCCGGGACTCCTGCAGGATGTCTTTCCCGTTCAAACCGAAGGGATATCCGGAGCCATTCAGCCGCTCATGGTGCTGGACCACAATGCGGGCGATGGGCCACTCAAACTCCACATTCTTCAGAATGTCGAACCCTACTTTGGGGTGAGCCTTGATCATGGAGAACTCGATATCTGACAGTTTGCCCGGCTTGCTGAGTATCTCGGTGGGCACGGCGATCTTGCCGATGTCGTGAAGCAGGCCGGCTACACGTATA
>JAFGCL010000001.1 GCA_016932645.1 Dehalococcoidia bacterium
CAGCGCCACCTTGACGTACTACAGGTATGGCTCGCCTGGGATCTACAGTGTATTTGACGGCCACAACTTCAACGATTGGATAGACGCGGGTTCGATGGCAAGGCTGTCCAACCCGTCCTCGGGCTCAACGTCGACGCACCGCTGGTACTGCCCTGGAACGACCTCATGGGCTGTCAACGATGCTGGCTCCCTGTCCGCCACCTATTGGGAGCAGTACAAACCATCTATCGCCATTGAAGGTTTGGACTCATCGCATCCAACTGAAGTCGTCTTCATAACAACCGGAGAATCCATGAACGCGTCTGTTAGTAACGGTTGGAGCGATTGGGTGGATGTGGGCTCGGCTGTGAGGACAACTGAGTCGATCGAGGGTGGCTGGATGGGTGATTGGAATACCGGCGACGCAGATGAGTGGACCGTTCTTTCAGCTTTTTCGGCCACAGTCAACTATAAGCGCAGTTATAACGGAATCTATATCCTTGTAGGAGTGCTATTGGTGGGCACAATGATTATTGGCGCCGGCGCCTTCTTCCTCATGCGAGGAAAGAGGAAGAAGGGGAAATCTGAGAGCGGTTTGCCTGACAGGGTGGGTTGATCGGACCTGCCCGACCAACCCGCACAGAAGGTTGCAGCGAGCCAGGCTTAGCTCTCTTCATCCGATCCCTTGCCTTTCTTCGCCGCCAGCCAGGACTGATAGAGTTCCTTTCGGGACAAGCCGGTGGTCGATGACAGGTGGGCAATAGCCTCCCTGGCGGGGACTCCCTGCTGTTGCAGGGACCGAATCTCATTCTCTACCTCTGCCGTCAGTACCGGCTTGGCTTCCTTCTGGCCACCCTCAATGACGATAGTGAACTCGCCTCTGGGTTCCTGGAAGTGCTCCACGGCTTCGCTCATGGTCCCCCTGAAGACCTCCTCGTGCAGCTTGGTCAGCTCTCTGACGACGGCTATCCTTCTATCACCCAGGACTTCGAGTATGTCTTTCAGAGCGTCAGTGAGGCGGTGGGGGGCTTCGAAGGCGACGAGGGTCTTTGGCTCACTGGAGATCCGCTCCAGCAGTCCGATCCTCTCCGATTTCTTTCGTGGCAGGAAGCCCAGATAGGTGAACTGGTCAGTGGGAAGCCCGGAAACGGCCACGGCGGCTATGATTGCAGAGGGACCGGGAATGGGCACTACCCGGACGCCTTGCCTCGCCGCGGCCACCACGAGTTCATACCCCGGATCGCTGATCCCCGGCATTCCAGCCTCTGACACCAAAGCCAGATCGTCTGTCTCCAGGAAGCGCAGCAGATACCCGAGCTTGGCCATCTTGTTGTGCTCGTAGTAGCTGGTCATTTGCGTATGGATACCGTAGTGGTCCAGGAGGCGTTTGGTCTTACGTGTGTCTTCGGCGGCGATCAGCTTGACCTCTTTGAGGACGCGAATGGCCCGCAGCGTGACATCCTCGAGGTTGCCGATGGGGGTAGACACGACGTAGAGCGCAGGCATGATCAGGTCCTCCCGATTGGCCTTCAGTATACTAGCTTTCTCACTGGAAGTCCTTCTGCACACCGCGGCATCATACAAGCGTAATCTCCCTTGGCGCAAATTGACTTTGCAGACGGCCTTTGATATCCTGTTGTGCTAAATAACCCTTGGTTCTACGGGGGAATATGCCCATTCGCCAATTCAGAGATATGCGTCGCTGTTATGGCTTTGAAGAAGTAGCCATAGTGCCCGGCGACATTACCGTCAATCCTGAGCAGACATCCACCGATCTGAGACTGGGAAACCTCACTTTCCCCGTTCCCATACTGGCGGCGGCCATGGACGCGGTGGTTGACCCCAGGTTCGCTGTGGCCTTCAGCAAGCTGGGCGGCCTGGCTGTGCTGAACCTGGAGGGCGTGCAGGCGCGCTATGAGAAGCCGGACGAGATCCTGGCGGAGATTGCCGAGGTCCCTATTAAACAGACCACGCCCCTGCTGCAGAAGGTCTACACCCAACCCATAAAGGAGAAACTGGTTGGTGAGCGGATACGCGAGATAAAGAGCAAGGGCGGCATTTGTGCCGTCTCTGTGACCCCGGCCAACACCAAGAAGCTCACTTCCGTCATCGTCGAAGCAGGCGCGGACGTGCTCGTCGTGCAATCGACAGTCACCACTGCCCGGCACGTATCTAAGAGCTTGAAGGGCCTCGTGTTTTCGGAGCTCTGCAGGACCGTGCCCATTCCGGTGGTGGTCGGGAACGCCGTCAGCTACAGTGCTGCTCTGGAACTGATGAAGACCGGCATAGCCGGACTCCTGGTGGGCGTTGGTCCGGGGGCGACGTGCACCACGCGGCAAGTTTTGGGCATAGGCGTGCCGCAGGTAACAGCGACAATGGACTGCGCCGCGGCCAGGGACGAGTACTTTAAGAAGAATGGGAAGTACGTGGCTATCATCACGGACGGAGGCATCCATGCCGGAAGCGACTTGTGCAAGGCATTCGCCGCCGGCGCCGATGCCGTGATGCTGGGCGCCATCCTGGCCAAAGCGGAGGAAGCTCCGGGTCGCGGCTATCACTGGGGCATGGCCAGCCCCCACCCGGCTCTACCCCGCGGCAGACGCATCAAGGTGGACACTCAGGCTCCGCTGCAACAGATCCTCTTCGGTCCCGCCACAGTAAGCGATGGAACTCAAAACCTCGTTGGCGCTCTGCGGACCGCCATGGGCGTCTGCGGCGCGGCTACCATCGCGCAGATGCACGATGTGGAAATGGTCGTCGCACCATCCATCAGGACGGAAGGTAAGTCTTGGCAATTTCAACAGGCTTGCTCTCAGTAGCCGATCTCACCTCTTTGGAAATCCAGCATCTCATCGAGAGTGCTGCTTTCCTTAAACGCGGGCGGAAGGCGAACGCGCTGCTGAAGGGGAAAACCATAGCCCTTCTCTTTGAGAAACCCTCGCTGCGCACCCGCGCCAGCTTCGAGGTCGCCATGTGGCAGCTCGGCGGGCATGCCATCTACCTCTCCCCTGCCGAGGTTGGGCTGGGAAAGAGAGAGAGTATCTCCGATGTCGCCCGGACGCTGAGCCGTTTCGTGAACGGCATTGTTGCCCGTACCTTCGCTCACGAGACCGTGGAGTTGCTGGCCAAGTACGGTACGGTGCCGGTGATAAACGGGCTCTCAGACTATGAGCATCCCTGTCAGGCCCTGGGCGATCTGCTGACTATCGTGGAAAAGAAGGGCGATCTCAAAGGCCTGCGGCTGGCTTATGTCGGCGATGGTAATAACGTCGCCAGAAGCCTGGTACTGGCGGCGGCCGCGGTGGGCATGGACTTCTCTATTGCCTCCCCGCCAGGCTATGAGCTCGACAAGTCGGCCCTTCGCCGGGCTAAGAAACTCGCATCTCAGAGCGGCGCCAAGATTGCCATGATGTCTGAACCGCGCCACGCTGTGGATAACGCCGATGTTCTCTATACGGACGTATGGACCAGCATGGGCCAAGAGGCCGAGTCGAGGATCCGGCGGCGGGCTTTTACCTCATACCAGGTCGATGCCGCGTTGCTTTCACGCGCCAGAGAAGGCGCTCTATTCATGCATCCATTGCCGGCACATCACGGAGAGGAGATTGCTAAGGGACTCCTCGATCATCCTCAGTCCGTAGTCTTTGACCAGGCAGAGAATCGACTCCACATCCAGAAGGCCATCCTCGTGAGGGCTCTGGGCGGGAAGCCTGTCTAGGAGGGCGCCGTGCCCAAACCTGTAGTGGCCATCATCGGCCGGCCTAATGTGGGCAAATCCACGCTGTTCAACCGCCTTCTGGGCAAGAGGAAAGCCATTGTTGAGGACCTGCCGGGAACCACCATCGACCGGATTCACTCCGATATCACCTGGGAGAGCCACGATCTGACCCTGGTGGATTGCGGCGGCCTGGAAGCACAGCCCGGGCCGGCTGTCAGGCGAAGAGTGAGAGACCAGGTGGAGAAAGCCATCGCTGAGGCCGACTTGGTGCTCTTCATGGTGGATGCCCGGGATGGTGTGGTGCCGGCGGACCAAGAGACTGCTGACATCATCCGCCGGGCCAGGAAACCCATGATGCTGGTGGTTAATAAGGTGGATACCCCCAAGCAGGAAGCGGAAGTGCCCCAATTCTACGAACTCGCGATGGGTGATCCCATCCCCATCAGTGCGTATCACCGCAAGGGCATTGAGGA
>JAFGCL010000202.1 GCA_016932645.1 Dehalococcoidia bacterium
CCAGACAACGAATAAACGATTATAGCCCATTTGTCTGCTATACTGAAGCCAATTGCACACGAACTCGTACTTGCTGTAAGGAGACCGGACATGCCCGAACTGAATGACAAACAGATCGCCGATTTCTTCCACCGCAGCTACACTGCTGTTGACGGCCTCTGGTTCATGAAAGCAGAAGAGAAGTACGGGTTTGATGCGGCGCTTGATCTCGACGACGAGGTGTGGAAAGTATTCCCCAAGGTTCAGGCACGCGCGCTGAAGGACATGACAAGAATGACCTTCGGACTGGAGGCGCTGCGCGAGTGCTTCACTGCCAAACTGGCGGTAGAGGGCTTCCAGTTCGATGTCGAGAACCTCAACGATGGTTTCAGAGTGCGCATCAGCCACTGCCCGTGGCATGATGCCATGGTCAAGTCGGGAAGAGAGGCTCTTTCTGGGAAGGTCGGGGCGCGAATCTGTGGCACGGAGTATTCGGTTTGGGCCGTCGAGTTTGGGTCGGGGATCCGGTTCGAGAGAAAGTCAGAGATATGTACCGGCGCAGAGCGCTGCGTGCTGGAGTTTGCCCAGTGAGGCTTGCCAGTTCTGATGAGCGCGGGTGTCGAGGAGGGTGAGCAGGCGGCATGCAGATACCGTTTAACGCATGGCATGATGCAATACTGAAACGCCGGTCGATTCGCCAGTACGCTGCGAAACCGGTCGAGGCGGCTGCTCTGGAAGCTATGCGCCGCGCGTGCACCGAGTTCCGCCCCTTCCCGTCAGCCCGCGCCGTGCTGGTGGCCGATCCCACTGAAGACATCTTTAGGGGGATACCGGGAGGCTACGGCAAGGTCAGCGGTGCTCCCGCCCTGGTAGCTTTCGTAGGCAATATGGAGAGCCCGGATGTCCAGGAAGCTCTGGGCTACACCGGGGAAGGAATCATCCTGGAAGCCACCGCACTGGGGTTGGCCACCTGCTGGGTGGGGGGTTTCTTCTCGCCAAAGAGGGCGGCAGCCATTGCGCAGGTGGCTCCGAGTGAGCGTGTCCTGGCGGTGACGCCGGTCGGCTATCCCAAGGAAGGATCTTCTCTGCAAGAGAGGGCGATGAGCCGCTTCGGCCGCAACTGGCAACGCCGTCCCGTGAGTGAACTGGTCACCGGACTCAAGGATAACGAGCGGCCGGACTGGATGAAGACCGCACTGGAGGCGGCCAGGTTGGCGCCTTCGGCCATGAACCGGCAGCCATGGCGTTTTCATGTTGACAGGAACAGCATAACGGTGTCTGCTGACAGCGTCCTGAATCCCACCATGGTTGTCTCCAAGCGTCTCGACTGCGGGATTGCCATGCTGCACGTCGAGATCGGCGCGCTTGCCGGTGGGGTGAGGGGCACTTGGGATCTGCTGAAGACACCTCAGGTGGCCCGGTTCAAGGTGGCTGCGTAAGTCCGGTAGGTTCAGGCTCGAACCTGCCCCCCCCTTGCCGCACAGAGGTCATACCGCCCCCCCAAGCCCAATTTCTCTTATGCGAATACACGTTGAGAATACAACGTGTGGCGGCAGCAGCCAAATGAGACGTTTTTGTGACGTCCGCGGGATATGATTTGATTGCCCGTTCAGCCGGGCATCATATGCATTGAAGGGGGAAACCTGGCAAGGTATTCCAGGCCCGGTGGCAGACTCGCTCTTGGCTCTGTTGTGGGAACCAAGGCTCCTGCTGTTTGCCTCTCAGGGAGTGAGACTGGAAGGTCGGTAGCGACAGTGACGAAAAGAACCCGGAGGATTCTCAGGGCGACGTCGATGCTTGGGCTTTCCTTGCTGCTGGCGTTGGCCTTTGTAGTATTGGTGAACACTTCTGCGCCCATGCCGGCGCTCGCCATCGGAGCAGTCGCGCCTCTGGACGCGTGGCCGGCGACCCCTCAGATGGCAGGAACAACAGGCAATCCCACCAATTACGATTTCGCCATCTCCGACGGCATAGACCGGCTGCTGGTCGTCCTGGTCTGCGGGTACGATAGCGGGTCCACCAGCGGCCAGACCTTCACTGCCACCTATGGCGGCAAAACGTTAACGCAAGCCTTCCTGCAAAACAGCAACCATTACCAGACTTGGATCGGCTACCTGAAGGAAAACGACATCGCCACCCGCTCCGGCAATTCCGTGGCAGTGACGGTTGCCGGGACACATACTCAGGTTCGCGCCTATATCGCCAGCTACAGCGGCGTTGACCAGGCCGCGCCGGTGACCGCCTCGGGTGGGACCTATGTCAACAACACAAACGGTGTGACCATTGGCGGACCGCTCACCGTGAATGCGGGCGGGTATGGCATATACGGTTGGTCCTCTTATGCTGTAAGAACCCGCACCAGCGATGATGAGGGCTATAGTGAGCTCAGTGACGTAGACAACGCGCTGAATCCGAACTACGGCGTAGCCGTCAAGTCTTTCGCCACGGCTGGTACCACCAATCCGACAGTGACTTGGTCGGGGGCCAACTACGCGTCGGTTTCATTCATCACGCTCAATCCTGACAGCGCCTATCCGCTGCCTACTACCACCAGTATCTCGCCGGCCAGCAAGATTGTGGGCGATGCTGGTTTCACTTTGACAGTCAATGGGACCAACTTTGTCAATGGCGCGTCCGTGGTGCGGCTTGACGGGTCTGACCGGGCAACAGTGTTCGTCAATTCAACCCAGTTGACGGCCACGATCCCGGCCTCTGACCTTACGACAGGCGGGGACAAGAGCATAACCGTATTTACGTCCGCACCTGGCGGCGGCATATCCAACGCCCAGACCCTGACGGTCAACAAGATGACGCCCACAATTACGTGGGACAACCCGGCCGACATAGTCTACGGCACCGCTCTGAGCAGCACGCAGCTCTCCGCCAACGCTTCCGTACCCGGGGATTTCGTCTACACCCCGGATTTTGGAGCCATGCTCTTGGCGGGGAACAACCAAACGCTACACGTGGATTTCACCCCCACTGATACCGCCAACTACAGCAACGCGTCCAAAGAAGTGAGTATCAATGTCGATAGAGCCGTGCCTATCATCACGTGGGACAACCCGGCCGACATAGTCTACGGCACCGCTCTGAGCAGCACTCAGCTCTGCGCCACTACTTCGGTGCCGGGCTCTTTCGTCTATAGCCCAGGTCTAGGGGGCTTGCTCCTGGCGGGCGATGGCCAGACGCTGCACGTGGATTTCACCCCGACCGATACTGCAAACTACGTCAACGCTTCCACAGACGTGACCATCAATGTCAGCAAGGCTGCCCTTATCATCACCGCCAACAGCCTCAATAAGGTCTACGGCAACGCGGTCGCTTTCGCTGGAATCGAATTCACTGCTGCTGGTCTGGTGAACGGCGACACCGTCGACGGCGTGACCCTCACCAGCGTCGGGGCCTCGGGTGGCGCCACTGTCGACGGTAGTCCCTACGCCGTCGTGCCCAGCGCTGCCTTTGGTTGGGGCCTGAGCAACTACGACATCAGCTACGTCAACGGCTCTCTGACGGTGAACAAAGCCAGCATCAGCTTGAGTCTGATCTCCTCAGTTGGCGAATCAACTCGGGGGCGGTCGGTGACCTTCACGGCCACTGCCAGCGATACAGGAGCGACCGGCACGGTAACCTTCCAAGATGGAGAGACCGTTCTGGGCAGCAGCACGCTGTTGGATGGCATAGCTACCTTCACTACTTCGACACTCCCTGCTGGGAGCCGCTCCATCGCCGCTGTCTACAGCGGCAATGCCAACTTCGCCGGCAGCACGTCTTCAGCTATTGACCTGTCAGTTGGACCAGCGGCGGGCTTCAATTGGGCTCTGATCGGCTGGATTGTCGCTGCCATGGCTGTTGTCCTCTTACTTCTGCTGGTTGTCCTTCTCCGCCGACGCAAGCGTGCGCCGCGCACTGACACCATCAGTCGCGCAATGGGTGTCGTCTTCGATGATAACGTGACTACCAACATAGCCCTATCGACCGTTGAAGAGGTGAGCACCTATCCTATTCAGCTGGAGAGGGAACTCGAAAGGAGCATCAAGAGGGTTGAAAAGAGCATGGAAGGCGCCATACAGGCCATCTGCCGCACTGTGGAGAGCAAGGATCCCTATGTAGCTGCTCACCAGAAGAGAGTGTCACAGTTCGCCTGCACTATAGCGAAGGAAATGGGTCTTACGGACTGGCAGATTGACGGGGTACGCGTGGCCGGGTTACTTCACGATATCGGCAAGGTCACCGTGCCCACTGAGATACTCACCAAGCCTGGTAGGCTGTCGAAGATAGAGATGGCCATGATCAAGGACCATCCCAAGGTGGCCTTCGATATCCTCAAGAATGTTGAATTTGACTGGCCGGTTGCCCGGATGGTGGTCCAGCACCATGAGAGGATGGACGGCTCCGGCTATCCGGATGGAATAAAGGGTGAGGACATACTCCTGGAGGCCAGGATACTGGCCGTGGCTGACGTTGTAGAAGCTATGTGCACCAACCGCCCCTATCGCCCCGCACTTGATGTAGACGAAGCTCTGGCCGAACTGGCCCGTGGCGATGGCACTCTCTATGACCCAGAGGTCGTGCGTGCCTGCAAGAAGGTGCTCATCGAGCGTGGCTTTAAAGTTGAGTTTGCCAGTACTCGTGCTTAGATACGGCATCCAGCACGGGCCTGATGAACCACACTAGCCCTCAATCTTCTGAAAATCGCTCTTCGCCGCTCCACACACAGGGCAGACCCAGTCGTCGGGTATGCTCTCGAAAGGCGTTCCTGGCGCCACTCCGCCATCCGGGTCGCCTTTCTCGGGATCATAGATGTAGCCGCAGGCGGTGCATTCGTACTTCGCCATCTTCATCTTGGGGGCCTCCTTCTTCTTGTCGTCCACGTAGGAGGGGGCTGACTTGGGCGTGGTGCCGCGCTTCACGTCCAGGTAGTAGGCGTACGTCATCGGCTCACCCTCCTTCAGGATGTCGGCACCGACCAGTTCACCCAGGAAGTCGGTGTGTGTTTCCACGTCCATCTCCCGGACCACCTTCGCTTCCAGGTAGGCCAGCGTATGGTCCAGGATTATCGGTGCCTTGGTCTCGCCCAGCTTGTAATTGACGCCTTCGAACTTGTTGACGTCCCTTCCTGACTTGAAGCCGAACTGGCCGATCAGTTTCAAGGGGGTGTCCTTGGCCAGGATGGAGACGGTAAATACGCCGCTGTCCTTGATGAACTCGTGCGTCAGGTTCCCCTTGTTGATGCACACGGAGATCGTTGGGGGCTCTGATGACGTCTGAATGACCGTATTCGCGATCTGCCCGTTGATCTTGTCTCCATTGCGCGAGCAGATGATGTACAGACCGTAGGTAATCCGGTGGAGCGCCTTTGTGTTCATCAGTCTCTCCCTTCGTAACGGATTTTTGGGGTGGCTCCAGCAGCAATGGCAACGGCCTTCAGAAGAGTTCCTTCTCGCTGACCTCAACGGCGCTCTTGAGCTCTTCAGCCAGTTCAGGCGGCAATCCCTCGATGTCCACGCGCAGGAATCCCCGGACGATCATGGCGGTGGCCTCATCGCGGCCCAGCCCCCGGGACATCAGGTACTCCACTTCCTCTTCCGCGATTTTGCCCACCGCTGCCTCGTGGGAAAGATCGATGCCGGCCACTTCGCCTTTGAGCTCGGGAATAGCGTGGATAGTGCCGCGCTCCGACAAGATCAGTCCGCGACATTCCAGATGCCCTTTCACTTCAGGCGCACTGCCGGCGATGTGGCCACGGGCAACGATTGTCCCGCCGGTGGTGATGGTGCGGGAAACTATCTCTGCCCGCGAGCCCTTCGCGTTGAGCAGCACCCGGGAACCGACGTCCAGGTGGGAACCGGGAGGCGCCACCAGGATGCTGTTGAACCTGACAATGGCCCCTTCGCCTATGCAGCGGGCCACTGGATACATCTGCAGAGAGCGGATTGGCTTCATGGAAACGTAGTTGCTGAGAAACACCGCGCCCTCTTCGAGAATGGCGCCGCTGCGCGGCCGTACCTCAATCTCCGGCGCCCAGTTGTGGATCATGGTGAACGTCACCTTGGCCCCGCGCTTGATGTAGAACTCCGAAACGCCAATGTGCAGGCCGGAGGCACTCATGGGGTGGGCGGCGCAGCCGGTGATGATGTGCAGCTCCGATCCCTCTTCGGCAATGATGATGTTGTGCACCTTCTGGGCCAGGTTTTTGTGGGCGATGTAGAGGCAGGCCTGAACCGGGTAGACTACCTTTGCCCCCGGCAGCGCCCTGATGAAGTATCCGTTCTGAAGATCGATCTCTGCCTGGGCCGTGAACTTGTCCTGGTCCACACTCACCGCATGCCACCAGTAGTCCTGGAGCCAGTCGTACTTCTCCAGCGCCTGGGTGACGGCGAGCACCTCGACTCCTTCCTGGCTGGTGGAGCTATGCACTACTGACCGGTCTATTTGGACGAAAGTGCCCGACCGCTGGCTGGCATCATCCAGCATCAAGCCTACCTTCATCAGCTGTGCCTTGTCCTGCGCAGGAAGCTCCGATGGCTTCTCCTGGTAGGCGTGTTCCTCCGCGGTCGAGGAGTACCTGGACAGGTCTATGTCTTCGCCCAACGATGGCTTCTTGTCCAGGGCTTTCTCTGCCAGTTCACGTCTCTTGTTCGATCGGACTATTTTAGACATTTGACACATCCTTCGTAGCCGTTCTTCTTGATGGTGTCTAGGCACTCGTGTGCATCCCGTTGGCAGACGACAGATCCGTTCAGCAACACGTAGCCCCTGGTGGCGTTTACATAATCCAGAATATGACCCGTATGAGTGATGATCAGGCCAGAACGGGTCCGGTTGCGTTTCAACTCCTTCTGCAGCAGTTCGTTGATCATCTGGCCGATGAGAGCGATGTTCACCAGGTCAACGCCTGACTCGGGCTCATCCAGGAGCACCAGGTCTGGCCCCTGGGCCAGCAACTGCAGCAGTTCCGACCGCTTGATCTCTCCGCCGGAGAATCCGTAGTTGATCTCGCGGTCCATCAGGTCGCCCATGTTCAGCCTCGCGGCCAGACTGGCCACCGCCTCGTCGTCCTCTCGACCTCCCATACAGGCCCGGACCATATCGCGCGTCTTGACCCCACGCACCACGGGCGGGCGCTGGAAGGACATGCCGATACCGAGGCGAGCGCGCTCATCCAGCGAGGCTTGGGTGATGTCCTGTCCTTTGAACAGAATGCGACCGGCCGTGATCTTGTAGCGCGGGAAGCCCATTATGGCCATGAGGAGCGTGGTCTTCCCGCTGCCGTTCGGGCCGAACAGCGCGTGCGTCTCACCAGCCTCGACACTCAGGTTGACCCCGTGCAGGATCTCTTTCCCATGAGTCTCGACGTGCAGCCCTTCTACAGAAAGCATCTTTCACCTCTCTTCGCACTGGATGACAAGGAGACACAGCTATGGCTGTCTCACTTCGTCTTCTTGATGTCGACCTTGATCTCGCTACCCTTTTCTTTCATGACGGGGTTATGCGAAGCACGAGAGCGCTTGCCGTGTTGTACAGGCGGGCTCTTCTCATCCGTCGCCTCCCATGCCGCTACGTTAGACGGAACTCCACATGCCTGCAGTGACCCTGGTCTCACGGGTACTATTTCGTACGCTCGAAAACCCCAAGCTGTTGCCGGGTGCCCATTATCACAACCTCATCGCCTGATTCCAGCAGAGTCTCGGACGGTGGGTTGGCCAGAAGAGGGCCACCCTTCTTCTTAACGGCCAAGACTGAGGCGCCGCCGCTGTGTTCTTGACCCTGTTTGATGTTCATTCCGGCAATCGGGGAGTCAGGGGCAACCAGGATCTCTTCCAGAACTAGGTCGCGATCGCGGCTGTGTATGGTGGTTTCCACGAAATCCATAACGAGAGGATGCAGTGCAATCATAGCCATGCGCCTTCCTCCGAGGCGAAGAGGCAGTATCACTCGGTCAGCGCCCGCCCGCCGCAGCTTGGACTCAGATTCCTCAGCATAGGCACGAGCCACAACCTGTACATCCGGCCGGAGGCCCTTGGCAGACAGAGTGATGAAGATGTTGTCAGCATCACTACCCACTGCCGCAACCAACCCCCTGGCTTGCTGAATGCCGGCCTCGCCGAGGACCTCATCGGCAGTCGCATTCCCGCGCAGAGACAGGTACCCA
>JAFGCL010000203.1 GCA_016932645.1 Dehalococcoidia bacterium
GCTTCAAAGAAAAGGCACTGGCTCTGTGACTTCCGGCTAGGCCGGTGGAGAGATCCGCCGTGGATATCGAAAGGGGTGGGGGATGTTCATCCGTGATGTCATGACAACCAACGTAGTGACGATTCCCAGCAATACGTCCCTTGCTGATGCAAGGAGGATCATCGAGGCCCATCGAATCCGCCGGCTGCCGGTGGTGGACAAGGGCAAGCTGGTTGGCATAGTCTCACGCGACACGCTGGACAAGGCGGGCCCGTCGAAACTGACTACCTTCAGTATGCACGAGTTGAGCTACCTGCTGTCGAAGGTCACTGTCAGGGAAGTCATGAAGAGGGAGGTGCTCACAGTATCTCCTGACGCGACCATAGAGGAAGCGGTAACGCTGGCGCAGTCACGCAAGGTGGGGGCGCTGGTGGTGGTGGAAGACGGTCGGGTGGTGGGGATATCAACCACCAATGACATCTTCTACAAGATAGTCAACCCCATGTTGGGCATCGACCAGCCGGGGATAAGGTTCTCAGTGCGCAAGTGGAAGGACGCGGCCGACCTGCAGAAGATGCTGGAGATCATGGCCCGGTTCAATCCGGACATATCCACGCTGTACGCCTTCAAGTCCCCCGATACCGGGGAGAATGACCTGATAGCCCATCTCAGCGTCGTGGACCCGGTCGGTCTTGTCGATGCATTGAGAAAGAACGGCTATGAGGTTGTCATTCGCGCGCGGTAGCGTTCCCCAGGAATCCTCTTTAGCCTCAACCGACACCCTGGCTGCACGCTCAGTTGCCTGCTGGTTTCCCGGTTCTCCGCTGACGAAGCCCCTTTCCCTCATCTGCGATGGGTCATGCAGCCATGTGGGCCTGTCAGGCCCTCACAACGCTCGCGGGCGGTCGCCATTGGCAGGTTTGGCCGGAGAGATTCAACACGCTTCCGACGGGTGGGCCAACCAAAGGTCAGGGAACCGATACATTACTCATAAGGATGGGCCTGGTGGACGAGGGGAATGGGGTGCTCCTCTGTTCACTACCTCGCTGCGTGCCCTCTGCCGCGAGTTGGCCCCTCCAGCGCCTCCCATTCGGCGAGATTGAGGTTGATCTCTTCTTCGAAGCCCCAACTCACGGCAAGGGTGTCTGCCATGTCTTCCCCAGTGGGTATGGTTTCGCTGTCTATCTTGTGATCCAGGCGCAGCAGCAGATGCGCGAACTCGTGGGCCACTTCGCCAAGGGTAGCTTTCTCTGAGAGTCTCTCCACTTCACGCCTGAAGATCATGATGTAGACCTGGTGACGGAATTTCTTCTTGGCGTGAGGTGCGCAGGCCACGTCCAGGGGGCGGATGGTGCTGGCCCCTATGGCGCAGTCAACGATGCATATGAACTCCTGTCCGAATCTCTGGAACATTTCGTCGTCGATGCGGCTGGTGAATTCCGTGAGCGCCTTGTCCAGCTTCGGACTCATGTTGGCGTCCAGTGACCAGTTGCCAACCTCATACCACGCTTTATCCATACCTAGTATCCTCTCCAGTACAGGCTTTCCCCCATGGGGCTCCAGGGAGGGCGGGTTCTGCCTTTGCGGGCCCGTGAGACTCGTGCATATGCAGAATCAAGCTGCTGGTTGCCCTCGATGACGCTGTTCGAGACAAACCAGTTTCAGGCATTATATCACTGGCCACAAGGATTGCGATAGTCTGACAAAATCGGTGCTGCCACCCGTTGAATCAGAGAGAAACTCGTGAGCGCCACACGCAATTGCCAGTAATGCGTGATGGGAATCTGTGAGGTCCGCAATGGGGCCTGTGATCTCCAGGTGAGGTTGTTTGGATAGACTCTATGGAGGGGGAGGCGAGTCCACAAAGCGACCACACTGATCAGCGACAATCCCTACGCACGGCCGGGGGAGTGAATTCGCGTCCCACATGTGGGCAGAGAAAGGAGAGACATGGCTCTGGAGTCACTGTTGGGAAAGCTGGAGGATGCCGCGGCCAGAATCAAGGTGCTTGAGCGTGAGAGGAATGAGGCGGTGGGAAGGATCCAGTCCCTGGAACGGGAGGCAAACGAACTCAGGAGCCTCATCTCTCTTGCTGAATCGAAGGCTGATGAAATGCTGAAGGGGGCGAGTGTCTCCGAAGTGCCGAGGGGCCCTGCGGCTCCGAAGGTGCCGGGAGAGGGTGCGCCGCCCGCTTCGAGAGGGCTTGAGCAGTTGGTAGAACCATCGGCATCTCAGCAGGAAGAGCTCAGACGTCGCTTCCCGCATGCTTTCACGTCAACCTAGTGTCACCGCTGCCTGTTGACTGAACAGGCGGATCGTCTCTGTCCGACACATGAGCTGGGCCGGGTGCTTATTCAGAAAGGACGGATACCGCCCGTCTTCGTCAGCCCGGATCGCGTGTATTCGCGGTGCAATGTGACGGTTGTCGCGAGGTCGCACGCGATATGGGGATGCTGAACAGGGATCGCGGCCGGGCCGCGAGTCACAAATCGACGATCCGTGCCTGTGACTCGCCGGAACTGATATCCAGCAGGCCGACCGTGCCCAGGCCCGTGCGGTAGTTCAGAAACGTGGGACTGCCGGGGTTGATGAGCAGAATCCCGCCGTGCCTCTCCATGATGGTGAGGTGGTCGTGGCCAAACACGACCACATCGGGGATGTCCTTCTCACCGCCAGCCAGAGTCCTGCCGGTCTTCCAGAGTAGGACCGGATAGGGATACAGCACCTCATGTATGACCCATATGGTCTGGCCGTGCACCCTGATGATATGCTTCCACTTCACTCTCTTGTCTTCCAGCACCGCACCGTTGTCGCCGTCCCCGCGTGCTGCCAGCACCGGCGCTATGCGTTCCAGTTGATCCAGGGCAGAAGACTCGAAGATGTCGCCGGCATGCAGGATCAGGTCAACCCTGTCGAAAGTCCGCTCCAGTTCGACCGGCAGCTTTGATGCGGCTTGGGGTACGTGGGTGTCTGAAAGCAGGCCGATCAGCATTCAGGCAACCTCTCTGGTGCCGATCCCGCGGGGTTCAAATGCACCCTGGTCATGAACTCTCTCAGGTCGCGCACCACGAAGTCGCCGTCAGTCGTGGCGTTTCTATCCAGGTGGAAGGCCCTGATACCGAGTTGGCTGGGAGCGGTGTAGTCAAAGAGAGGGTGGTCTCCAACGTGGACCATTTCCGCGGGCGAAATCGACAGCGCCTGGCACACCCGGGCGTATACCTCGGGCGTTTTCTTGACCTCTCCGAAATCAGAAGTGCACGAGAACAGGTTGGAGAAGTAGCCGTCAAGACCGGCGGCGGCCAGTTCGATGTCCATGAAGTCCCTGGAGGCGTTTGAGGTGACTACGAGGCGATACCTCCTGCCCATCTGTTCCAGGACTTCGACTGCCTCCGGGAACGGTGCTACTTCATTGCGGAAGCTCATCAGCAGGCCGGTCCAGTCCTGTCCAAGACCGAACCGCTTGAACCAGTACCGGATGTCATACCATTCGGTTCGCTGCTCCCCCACTTCGGCATATTCGCGGAAAACCAACTCCTTTGCCTTATCCAAGGGTATCCCCTTGGTTCGGGCATAGAGAGTGGGAACACCCTGGCCCCAGACGAGTTCCACGAATCCTCCCTGGGTTATGGTTCCATTCATGTCGAAGGAGATGGTGCTTATGGACATGGTGTCATCCGACTCCGCGAGACGTGCTGCAGAGGTGCCCAATATCTACGGCTGTCTGGGCCAAGCCGGCGGAAATGAACGCGCGGGTCAGTGAAGCCATGCATTGAGAAGAGGCGCCTTCAGACCCATTATACCGCCGCGGCAACGCCGGGGAGAAACAGGATTGACCGGACACGTACGGAGGTCGTGCCCGGTCAATCCGGCGATGCTCTCCTGATCTCTCGCCAGGCGGTACGCTGCAGGGGCACTGATGGGGCTGCTATGAAGGGTCTGGCTCAGCGTCAGCGTCCATGATGTCCACACTGACATATAGTCTCGTATCGAAAATGGAACCAATCAGGCCGAGGTTGTGGCGCCGGAGGCGATAGAGGGCTCCGAGAGGAGTGATACATAGTGATGCGAAGACCTTCTTGATATCTGCTATTCGACGGAACGCCAGGGGGCCGCCGTTGGTTATGGCATAGAGTACGATTCGATCTGGCTCCGTGCTGGAGCTTCTGTCGGTGTCACACCTGAAGCTGTACACTGCGACC
>JAFGCL010000204.1 GCA_016932645.1 Dehalococcoidia bacterium
CCATCCAATCCTCCTAGGTCTCATCGCCGGGAGTGGCCCTGCAGGCACGCCTCACGGCGCCACGGGCTCGCGAGAAACCAGCCTGAGGTCGCCCGCCCAGAAGCGCGTCGACCTCACAACCCTATTCTATATGCGACATGCGTGTTTATCAAGAGGAAAGCTTCCCAGTGCGAAGGGGAGTGATTCCCAGAAACAGGGAGGTCTCAATGAGGGTGTGCAGAGGCAAAGCCCCTTTGCCGGGAGTCTGAGGGTGTCCCTCAGATCTTCTTGTTTTCCCCCCAAGATTGGGGAGTGAATAAGTCAGCTACGGCAAACGGAGGATGACCCCCACCGGGCAGTGGTCCGACCCGGTCACCTCGGGCATGATGAAAGCCTTGGTTATAGAGGGACCAAGGTTCTTGGTCGCGAAGAAGTAGTCGATCCTCCAGCCCACATTCCTCTCGCGGGCCCTCGACTTCATGTCCCACCAGGAATACTGTCCAGGATCCTGATTGAACTGGCGAAAGGTATCGACATAGCCGCTCCCCACGAACTTGTCCATCCAGGCCCTTTCCATGGGCAGGAAGCCGGAGACCCTCTCGTTCTCCTTCGGCCGGGCCAGGTCGATCTCCTTATGCGCCGTGTTGAAATCGCCGCAGACGATGATGTTGGGCTGCTTCTTCCCCAAGGACTCCACGAAGCGCAGGAAGGCCTCGTAGAAGTCCATCTTGTACTTGAGTCGGGTCTCGTCCTTCTTGCCGTTGGGAAAGTAGACGTTCAGCAGAACGAAGCCGGGGTACTCCGTCAGGATTATGCGGCCCTCAACGTCGAACTTGATGCCCTGGCTAGAGAAGTCCTTCTCCACGCGACGAGGCTTCTCCCGCGCGAAAGTGGCCACGCCGCCGTAGCCCTTCTTCTCCGGGTTGCTCCAGTGGACTTGATAGCCCTCCGGCTCGCGCAAAGCTGCAGGCAACTGCTCCGGCTGGGCTTTGGTTTCGTTGAGACAGAGGATGTCAGGCTGCTCTTTGTGCAGCCACTCCAGGAAGCCCTTGTTGGCCACAGCCCTGAGGCCGTTGACGTTCCAGCAGAGCAGCTTCAGCTCTCTCACAGCGGATCATCCCCCGACTTGTCGATGGCACGGCTAGTATATGGTGTGGTAGGGAGCTTTACAAGCGGCTTCAACCCACTGGCCCCCACTCCTCCAGAGGCGGATCTACGATCTTGGGGGGTCAAGGGGAATCTGTGCTACCATTTACCCAGCATAGGAGAGGGAAAGCGGATTGTACGACGCCATCGTAGTCGGGGCCGGGCCGACCGGCAGCCATGTTGCCGGCGAGCTGGCTAATCAGGGACACAGGGTCGTTGTCCTGGAGCAGCACGACAAGATCGGCAAGAAGGGTTGTTGCACGGGCATTGTGGGACGGGAATGCGTGGAGAGGTTCCCCGTCGCCAGGCTAGCGGTGGCCAGAGAAGCCATGGGCGCCAGGTTCTTCTCTCCATCCAGCGCTTCATTCACTCTTCAGAAGGATTCGGCACAAGCCTACATCCTAGACCGCCAGGCATTCGACGAGGCCATGGCCGCCAATGCCCAGAAGCTGGGCGCGGAGTATCTACTGAGCACCAAGGCTAAGGGCGTCACCGTCGACGGAGGTAAGGCCCGCGTCGAGGCCGAATCCGAGGGGCAGCCGTTCGTGCTCGACGGCAAGGTCGTAGTGATGGCCAGCGGCTTTGCCTCTGGTCTGCCCGACAGCCTCGGTCTTGGCAAGTTCGGAGATTTCGTCATGGGCGCCCAAGCCGAGGTCGAGACCAAGATGGAAGAGGTCGAAGTGTACCTGGGCAGTCGGTTCTCGCCGGGGTTCTTCGCCTGGCTGGTGCCCACGCGCCAGGGGCAGGCGCTGGCTGGACTGCTGGCCCGCCGTGACACCAAAGCATACATCGAGGCTTTTCTCCGCTATCTGAAATACCAGGGTAAGATAGCGTCGCCCCAGGCGCCGCTTAGATTCGGAGGTGTCCCTCTGAAGCCTCTGCGCCATACCTCCGGCAACAGGGTGATCGTGATAGGCGACGCGGCGGGGCAGGTCAAGCCAACCACCGGCGGAGGCATCTACTACGGGCTGCTTTCCGCCGACATCGCCGTGGACGTCCTGGACCAGGCGATCACGGGCAATGATTGCTCCGCCCGGGCACTCTCGGAATATGAGAGGCGGTGGGAGAAGCTGCTGGCCAGGGAGCTTCGCATCGGGCGCTGGGCCCGCCGGGCGTTCGAGAGGCTCAGCGACCGGCGGATGGAGCGGTTGTTCCGCATGGTACAGGACAGCCCGACCACGGACTCGCTGCTGAACGCGCCCGATTTCTCCTTCGACTGGCACAGCCGCCTGATCTTGAGGGCGTTGTGGCGCTTCGGGCCGAGGGTGGTTGTTTCGCTGGTTTGGCCCGGATGACGTAGGGGCAGGCCCCTACGCATTGCGGTGATTCGTTCCTGCCAGAGGTTGCGAATGATCCTTGACATCCGGCCCCGATTTGTCCAGTATGTAGGCGCATGCGACAGCCAGCCAACCGCCGCAAGCCCCAGGCGAGCGCTGGAAACAGGGCCCGGCTGGTCAAGATGGGGAAATCGCGGGGCATTCGCCTGCCTCAGGCATTCCTGGACCAGGCTGAGCTCGACGAGGAAGTCGAACTGGAGGTCCAGGAGAGCCAGGTAGTCATTCGCCTCGTGCCGCGCCCCCGGCGCGGCTGGGACAAGCAGTTTGACGGTATGACCGCACGCGGCGACGATCGGTTGCTGGATTCGAGGGCCTGCAGCCTGACCGGTTGGGATGAGGAGAAGTGGGTATGGTAGCAAAGCGGTTTGATGTCTACGAGGTCAATGTGGACCCCAAGGTAGGCGATGAGGTGAAGAAGACGCGCCCCTGTGTTGTCCTCTCTCCGGATGAGACTAATCGGTTTATCGACACGGTGATTGTGGCTCCCCTGATCAGCAGGGGATATCGATACCCCACCCGGGTTCCCTGCGAGTTCGAAGACAAGAAAGCCCAGGTAGTCCTCGAACAGATCCGCACCGTGGACAAGTCACGTCTGGTCAAGAAGATGGGTCGGCTGGGCAGGCCGACCCAGAAGGCTGTCCTCGCCACGCTGGCCGAGATGTTCGCTGAGTGAACCTGGTGCTGCAATGGTTCTCAGAACCGCGACGTCTGGAGCTAGCCCGTGGTTCAGCCTTGACCTGTGCTGGCTGTCTCTAGTGGTGGCTCAGCCATTGGGTCAAAGACCCCGACAGATACCCCTGCGGACTTGAACTTGTCAAGTCTCCGCGTCTCCGTGGATATGAACCAAGCATATTTGTTCCAGGGATGACGCTTGATGTATTCTTCACCCATGCCCGCCAGGAGCATGTATTCAAAGCGGGTTGTCTGACCCTGCCGTGATCCCGCCGCAATCTGACTCAGTTTGTCATCGTCCAGAGCGGAGATGCATGTGTCGACTTGGCCCAAAGTGCGAAAACCCAACTTCTTGAGTAGACGCGTTGTCCACTCGTAGCTGAAATCGGAAATGCGGCCATCTGGGCCGAGCTTCTTGTCAAGGAAAGTCCGCAACGCATCCGGTGTGATCTCAATCCCGCCAAGTTGTCCTTTGTCCACCAGGCGCCTGGACTCTTTGGTAAGCTGTCTATCAGCGTCCTGTATTGCTTGAAACTCGCGATCAGCGATTTCGAGTAGTCCCGCAAGAGCCATGAAGCGACGGCGGATGGCGGCCGGGATTGTCAGCGTCGACTTGTACTGGATGTCATGTTCAATCTCATCCCAAGCGTGCTGAAGGATGGTTCTCACCTGTATCTCAGTAATGGCTGAGTGGAATCGTGTGTACTCGGCCAAATCCGCCCGGCTTCTGCTGAGGCGCACGAGGTAGTGAATGCTCTGGTAGCCAAAACGCTCCTCATACACCAGCTGTTCTCCCTTGTCTGAGCGCTCCACCACGTCGAATTCCTCCGCAAGAAGACGGTCTACATCAGCGAGAGTGCTCGGGAAGAAGGTGATGATACGAACACCAGCCAAGTCTGTTATCTGCTCCAAGGGATATGGGTACTTGGGTTTCGTCGGGTCCTCATCGGAGGGGCTAGCGGCCTTCTGTCCAAAACTCATAGCGTCCTTGGCGCGAGACATGACGGAGTGAACCTTGATGCCGCGCTTCTTGAGGCACTCATTGACGATCAACTGGACTGCCGTGGCCAAGTCATTGTAGAAGGCCTGAACCTTCAGATAGGCCGCAATGGCTGACTCCTGGTGCGCCTTGAAATCGAATTCAGATTGCTCTTTGTCCTGTGGCATTGATCTGCTCTACTGTGAACTTTGCTGAGTCCAAAAGTAACGTATGGGCCTATTACCAGAATGCCAGAATTCTACCTTCGGTTCTTGTGGCCGTCAACAGGAATTGCGAATCGCATCCCGCTCATGATGCCAGACTATATCTTCACTACCGGCGCCTGCCGCTCCACCGCAGCCTCGATTTCGAAGAACTCGCGCTCCTTGAAGCCGCAGGGCCTGGCGATCAGGGCCGAGGGGATGACCTGCACCCGGTTGTTGTAGTCTCGCACGTTGCCGTTGTAGAAGCGGCGCGCCCGCTGGATGCGGTCCTCGGTGTTGACCAGTTCCTCCTGGAGCTTCAGGAAGTTCTGATTGGCCTTGAGATCGGGGTAGCTTTCCACCACCGCCAGCAGCCTCTTGAGGCTGTCCACCAGAACGTTTTCATCCTTCGCCTGCGAGGCGGGGGAACCCTGGCTGGCCACGGCGGTGTTCCGGGCCTGGGTCACCCGTTCCAGGGTCTCCCTCTCATGTGCGGCGTAGCCCTTGACCGTGCTGACCAGGTTGGGGATCAGGTTGTAGCGCCGCTTGAGCTCGGTATCGATGTTAGACCACGCTTCGTCACAGTGGTTGCGGCCCCGCACCAGCGCGTTGTAGATGAAGGCCACCCAGAGGACCAGCAGCACAATGAAGCCCACAACAATGAAGATGACGATGCTCGTTGCACTCATTACTTTGCGCCTCCGTAATCGATGCTTTTGAGTTCACGCACCACCGACTCGGGCAGGTAATCCAGCATGCCCATCACCACCTTCAGCGCCGAGCTGAACTCTCCCAGCGAGAACGTGCTGTTATCATGATAGGCCATGACCTGGGTGCCATGGAATTCGATGTGGAAGCGAGGATAGGCCAGCATCAACTCCATGGTCTTCTGGTGCAGGACGTCGTAGGCCCAGCGCCGGTCAGGCGCTTTCACGAAGAACTTCTGGCTGAACTCGGCGGACTCGAAGTCGATGTCGTCAATGCCGACGAACTCCGTTATCTTGTCGAAGAAACCTTCGGGGCGAATGAATAGCGGTTTGAGCGGCAGGCCGGCATCCACGACCAGGGCCGAGAAATGGTGGTGGTGGGTCTGGCGCTGGCCCTTGCTGTTGGTGGAGTGGGTCTCGTAGTGGTAGTCGAAGCCGCACGTCACCCGCTCTCCGATGGTCCCCAGCATGATGTTGTAGGCATAGCGGTTGTCGCCCCGCTGCAAGCACTTGAACAACTGGTAGCGGAGCCAGACCGAGTGGTCCTTCTCCGGCAGGAATTTCAGGCTGTTGGCCTGGGCCCAGCCCGCCATCTCCTTGCGGCGCTTCGCCTTCATCTGGCTGCTCAAGACGACGAAGCCGATGGCAACTGCAATGGCCACGATGATAATTATGACGAAGAAGATCGGCGACATCAGTTGCTCCAAACCTGCGCCATTCTCTCACACCTGCGATGACAGACACAATAGGGGTCTGGCGTTTGGGTGGCCTTCATCAACCCCCTATGTCCCCCGATCTTGGGGGAAGAAGAAAGGAGAATTGAGGGACACCCTCGAACTCCCGGCAAAGGGACTCCTTCTCTCTGCACACCCTGTGGGACGAATCTTGTCATTTCCGCGGAAGCGGCAATCCAGGAGCGGCTATCGGGTAAA
The DNA here is from genome assembly GCA_016932645.1 of Dehalococcoidia bacterium. Taxonomy (GTDB): domain Bacteria; phylum Chloroflexota; class Dehalococcoidia; order UBA2247; family RBG-13-53-26; genus JAFGCL01. Next base: position 5,956 of record JAFGCL010000204.1, read on the forward strand.
CAAGCACCACGCTCAATTTGGGGTTGGTGGGCACAGCCCACCCTTGAGCATCCCGGCGATTTTCCCAGCCAACTCTTCAAGCGGCAGCGTCTGGCTCTCGCCTTTGCTGCGCCACTTGAGCTCGGCGCTCTGTGTCTTCAGCGTGCGTTGGCTGACCACCACCCGTAGCGGCATCCCCA
>JAFGCL010000205.1 GCA_016932645.1 Dehalococcoidia bacterium
TACATTGCCCAGAAGGCCTACGTGGACTATCCCGCCTACCTGAGGATGGCGGGCAACATCAGGCGCGCGCCGTACTAGAATCACGCAGTTCCACAAGCAGCGTGTGCGCGAGCCGGGTCGCCAAGGCGACCCGGCTCGCCTGTTTCACAGCGAGATCGCCATAATAGTGCAGCTGAAGGCTGCTGGTAGTCCGGGGCTCTGCCTACGCAACTCCCTGGAGTTCCCCTTTCACGAAGGGAGAACCGGCCGCCAGAGAAGGGCCAGTGGGTTGAAACAAGAAGGGTCAGGCACGGGGGCCTGCCCCTGCAGGTTGCGGATTCGGGCGTCATGGGCGCAGCCCCAGCGTTGTTTCTCTCTCCCAAGAGTGGGCCAGTTGAGAGAGCTTCGGCCCCCTTCCTTTACCAGAACGAGTGATTTCTGATAAACTAAACGTCAACAATGGTTCCCAAATATAACCCCTCGGAGATAGAGCCCATCTGGCAGGATAAGTGGGCTGCTGACCACATCTACGAGGTAACTGAAGACAAGAGCCGTCCCAAGTGGTACGCGCTCACCATGTTCCCCTACACCTCGGGGGACCTCCACATAGGTCACTGGTACGCTATGGCCCCCTCCGATGCCCATGCTCGCTTCAAGCGCATGCAGGGCTACAACGTCCTCCATCCCATGGGCTTCGACGCCTTCGGGCTGCCAGCGGAGAACGCCGCCATCAAGAGAAAAATACACCCTCTCAACTGGACCATGCAGAACGTGGAGAACATGCGGCGCCAGTTGAAGACAATGGGATCGTGCTACGACTGGAACCGGGAGGTCATCACCTGCATCCCTGAGTACTACAAGTGGACCCAGTGGTTCTTTCTCAAGCTGTACCAGGGTGACCTGGCATACCGTGCCAAGGCGCCGGTCAACTGGTGCCCCAGCTGCCAGACGGTGCTGGCCAACGAACAGGTAGTGGAGGGTGGTAAGTGCGAACGGTGCGGCACAGCGGTCACCAGGGAGGACCTTGAGCAATGGTTCTTCCGCATCACCCGTTACGCCGATGAACTCCTGGACCACACCAGCCTGCAATGGCCGGAGCGGATCAAGCTGATGCAGAAGAACTGGGTGGGACGGAGTGAAGGAGCAGAGCTCTCTTTCGGCCTGGACTACCCCGGGGTCTCGGAGAAGGAGATCCGCATATTCACCACGCGGCCCGATACCACCTTCGGTGTCACCTTCATGGTGCTGGCGCCGGAGCATCCGCTGGTGAAGAAGCTGACCACGCCTGACCATAGAGCCCAGGTGGAGGAGTATATCGCGGAGTCCAGGCGCCAGACGGATATCGAACGCCTGTCCACGGAAAGAGAAAAGACCGGCGTGTTCATCGGGGCCTACGCCACCAACAAGCTGAACGGCGAGAAGGTCCCTATCTGGATTGCCGACTACGTCTTGCTGAGCTACGGCACCGGCGCCGTCATGGCCGTGCCGGCACATGACACGCGTGACTTCGCCTTCGCCAAGAAGTACGGCATCCCTATCAGGACCGTGATTGCACCGCCGGGATATGGAGGTGAAGAGCTTCCTGAGGCCTACGTCGAACCCGGCACCATGGTCAACTCGGGGCAGTTCGATGGCATGCCCAGCGAGCAAGCCATCAAAGCCATCACCGATTTCGCCCAGACGAAGGGCTACGGCAAGCATACTGTGAGCTACCACCTCCGCGACTGGCTCATATCGCGCCAGCGCTACTGGGGCGCGCCGATACCCATGATCTACTGTGACCGCTGCGGCATTGTGCCGGTGCCCGAGAAGGATCTGCCGGTGCTCCTGCCACCGGACGCCGATTTCAAGCCGACCGGCGAGTCGCCGTTGAAATACTGCAAAGCTTTCGTGGACACCACCTGTCCGAAATGCCAGGCGCCGGCGAAGCGGGAGACCGACACCATGGACACCTTCATGTGTTCGTCGTGGTACTTCCTGCGCTACGCCAGCCCGCTGTATGACCGCAGCGCCTTTGACCCAGACAAGGTCAAGTACTGGCTCCCTGTCGATCAATACACCGGCGGCGCCGAGCACGCCGTGATGCACCTCTTCTACGCGCGTTTCTTCGTGAAGGCTATCCGGGACCTGGGGCTCGTGGAATTCGATGAGCCGTTCACCCGCCTCTTCAACCAGGGCACCATCATTGCCGACCGCCACAAGATGAGCAAGTCCCGCGGCAACGTGGTCAACCCCGACCACTACGTATCCGAGATGGGTGCCGACACCGTCCGCGCATACCTCATGTTCATCGGGCCTTGGGACCAGGGCGGGGAGTGGGACGACAGCGGCATCAACGGCATTGCGCGCTGGCTTAATCGGGTATGGAACCTGGTGCTGCAGGGCCAGGAGAACCCCATGCCCAGAGACGGGGCCGATCCCGGCGCTGTCAGGGATTTGAGGCATATCACCCACAAGACCATCAAGAGAGTCACCGACGACATCGAGAAGTTCCGCTACAACACCATGCTGGCGCTGCTGATGGAGCTCACCAACTACATGAGCAAGATCCAGGCGGAACGATCAGGCGACGAAGCGTCCTGGCAGGAAGCCATCGATGCCCTGCTGCTGATGCTGGCGCCGGTGACCCCGCATTTGTCTGAGGAGCTGTGGACGAGGATTGGCCATGCCTACAGTATACACAACCAGCCGTTCCCGAAGTGGGACAAGAGCCTGGCAGCAGAAGAACAGGTCACTCTCGTAATCCAGATCAACGGCAAGGTGAGGGACAAGCTCCAGGTTCCGGCGGGCATCACCGAGGCCGAAGCGCGGGAGTTGGCTCTGTCGCAACCGAGAGTGAAATCCTTCCTGGGTGGAAAACAGACAGAGAAAGTCATATATGTCCCGAAACGGCTGGTGAATATCGTGGTGAAGCAGTGAGAAGGCTCTACACCGCTGGAGATGCTGCTGGGTTTCGCTATGCTCCACCCACCCAACAACTGGATTCCCGCCTGCGCGGGCGAGATCCGTCTGAGGCGGATCTCCGGCGGAGCGCGCAGAGGAGTGAAACCCCGTTGCGTTTCCAATCCCTCGGTGATGGGGAATCTGCGGACAGAAGCACGCTAAACCATATTGGCCGTGCTTGATATTGGAAATAAGCTAAAGGAGGAACATGGGCTACAAGTACGTTCTCTATGAGGCAAAGGATCACATCGCCACCATCACTATGAACAAGCCGGACAAGTATAACGCCTTCCAGTGGCTGGGGCGCGGCGAGGACGCTAAGGAAGTCTGGGACGCGTTCCAGAGAGCGGAAGATGACGACGACGTGAAGGTCATCATCCTGAAGGGTTCGGGCAAGGCCTTCACCGTCGGCCACGACCTGGGCAAGGTGGGCTTCCTCTACGGCTTCGGCACCAAGAAGGATGAGCGCAGACCCAGCCAGAGGATCCGCCTGAAGTATGACAAGATGGGCATGGACGACAACATGATGCATGTCTTCTTGAACCAGAAGATCACCA
>JAFGCL010000206.1 GCA_016932645.1 Dehalococcoidia bacterium
ACCGTTTTGTCCGAGCCTCAACTCCTCCTTGTACAGCTCGTTGGTCTGTTCTGGCGTTTCCACCCCGGTGAATCTCCGGATGGTGAATTGCTGCCCGCGGTACATGGTCTTGTACACACCCCGCGTGAAAGGTGGTTGGCCCGGGTAGCCCAGATCCCGCTCGTAGTCGAGACCCTTGGTGTCTTCGGGTGTATAGAGTTCCTTGAGAGGTATGCCAGAATGCGAAGTCGATTCTTTGGGCGATTCAGCGGCCATAGTCAAACTCCTTCGTATTACTTAGCATGACTGCATCCATGGACGATTGCAGTTACGCGTCAACGACAGTGCCGCGCGGCTGGTTCGTTGCTTTCTTGGCTGATGAGCTTTCCACGATCAACCTCCTCTCAGGCCAAGTAGGCCTTGCTGCTGTCATGGCCCATGGTGCTACACTCAACAAAGGATTGTAGGATAATACATCCGCAGTGCTTCCCAACATAGTGTCCGTTCCTTTTTGTCTTCACTAATTCCTGATAGAGCCTCTGGAGATGACACCATGCAGAATCGGGTTGCCCCAATTCACAATCACAGCCATCAATGCCAGACTGGGAAGACCCAAGCGGTCTTGTACTGGCAAAGAAACGGCACCCAGCGTTATCATACCACCACTGCCGTGGAAGCGATGCGAACATAGACGGCAAAAGGGGGGAGTAATGGCCAAGAAGTACGATGTCATTGTCATTGGAGGTGGGCCGGGTGGGCTCTCCTGCGGAGCTTTGTTGGCCAAATGGGGCTTCAATACCCTTCTCCTTGAGAAGAACGAGTACACAGGCGGCAAGGCGGTGACTCCCACCAACAAGGACGGTTTCTCCTATGAACTGGGGCCCAAGCTGCAGGTGCCAGCCCAAGGCCCCAGCTTCGCTGTGGCTTTCAAGGAGCTCGGAATCGAGGCCCAGCTCAAGCCTATTGCCCTGAAGGCGTCCGGTCTGGCCTACCGGGGCCGCTCTGGTAAGTACAACAAGGCTGTGCTGCCGGCGAGTGCAGGAGGCCTGGATCCCGCGCCGTTGATGGGGCTTTTAGAGCTTGACCAATCTCAACAGGACGCCGCGCTGAAGTTCCTGACTGAAATGGCCCTTATGCCCGCGGAGCAAGTCAGCGCGCTGGATGACTTAACCACAGAGCAGTGGCTGTCGCAGTCCGGCGACGTTCCCTGGCCGCTCTACAGCTACATGATGATGCACGCCAACGGCTCACTTGCCGAGCCCATAGATCTGGTATCAGCCTCGGAGCAGGTTCAGATCATGCAGGACATAGCCCTCAAGGGAGCCGCAGGTTACTACGTCGGCGGATTCGGCCGTGTGCTGGATGACTTGGCAAAGGCCGTAAAGTCCAACGGCGGGGAGATCAAGACAAGGACCAGGGTGGAGAAGATCAAGGTCAGCAACGGCCGCGTCACTGGAGTGACCGCTGACAACGATACCTTTGAGGCGCCAATCGTAGTCAGCGACGCGGGGATCCAACCCACCGTCCTGAAACTCGTGGGAGAGAAGGAATTCGATCAGGGCTACTTGAGTTGGGTCAAGGGGCTCATTCCCGGTTGGTGTTTCACCGGCGTCAAGTACTTCCTGAACAAGAAGGTCCTCGCTGAACAGCTCTACAATGTCTGGGCTGACGACACCGCCCTGAACCTGGAGCGGTTCCGCAAGCAGCGCGCCGGCAAGGTCGCCGATGAGATCATGCTGTTTGCCACGGTGCCGTCGAACTGGGATCCCAACATGGCTCCACCGGACAAGCAGTGCATCGTGGCCGGAACCATCTGCTCGCCCGATCCGAAGGCTGAGGAGATCAAGACGCTTCACGACAGGCTGGACAAGATGTGGGAGAAGCTGTACCCGGGTGTCATGGATGCGCTGATGTACAAGGAGATCGAGGGACCGGCCGAGGTGTCCGAATTCACTAGGGACAGCGTGCTCAAGGGGCAGGGTGGTGAGTGCGTTGGCCTGGGGCAGATTGTTGGCCAGTGCGGAAAGTACCAGCCTTCGCCGAAGGCGCCGATAGGGGGCCTGTTCTACACCGGGGCAGATGTCGGCATAGCCGGAATGGGCACCCACAAGGCATCGGGTGGGGGAATCAAGACCGCCCGGATGGTATTGCAGTACAAGCGCCTGCGTGAGGCCATGATATAGTGGAGTTGCCCGGGAAGCAGCTAATGTAACTGCATATCAGGCAAGGCCCGGCAGCCCTGGGTCATCGACACGTCTGACCGAGCGGGCTTCTTATGCTTTGTGGGCCGCCGGATGTGTGAGCCAGTAGTTGCGTGCCATCTTGGCCACGTTGAGTCCGGACTCCACACACATGTGATTGCCGAAACCTGAGCCACCCGCATCGGCGCCAACGTAGAACAAGCCTCCAATCGGGGCTCTGGGGCTCGGTTTCAGCTTGCCGGTCTGGCCGGCTATCTGCCCCAAACCGATGCACTCTCCACCCGTGCCGGGGACCACCGAATCCCGCGATAGACGGGATATCTGCGCCGGCCCGTAGTACTCCTTGTGCTCGACGAACTTGAACACGTCAGGCCAGAGCCTGGCCACCTCGGCCTCTACCTTGTCTATCCATGGCTCGATCTTGGTCTTCGGGTCGGCAGGGCAGGAGATGCCAGTGTAGACCATCTGCTTACCCGCCGGTGCCATCCCCGGATACAGGGAGTTGGTGGACATGAAAACGTAGATCTGCTCTGGCATCTGGCCGGCCTCGGCCTTCAGGTGTTTCTCCATGGTCGACACCGTATTGTCGGAGAAATAGACGTATAGCGGATATTTCAACACCGGCCGGCTGAGGAAATACCGTGCGCCGGCGAATCCCAGGCTGGGCACGAGGTCCCTCACGTAGTTGGCGTAGCTCTTGTCGAAGTGCTCCTCGCCCACCAGCTTGAGCACGGTTGGCTGGATCCCGGCGTTGCTGACCACTACCGGGGCATAAAAGGTCCCTTTATCAGTGGCTAATCCACGGATCCGGCCATTCTGGACAATGATCCGCTCGACTTTCGTTCGAAGTATGACGTCGCCTCCATTGGCTCGTATCGACTCCGTCATGGCTTCGTACAGGCGGCCGAAACCGCCCGACGGGTAGAGGCCACCGCCGCGGGTGTTGTTCTGCGTGAAGACCTTGATGAACTCCGAGGCGGACGCGATGTCATTGGGGAGTTCCAGGGTGCCCTCCGACTGGAGGGTGGTGAGCATGGAGCGCACGGACGTCGGCACTTGATACCTGTCGAGGAACTCCAGGAGGCCCACATCGTCCAGTTGCTCCTGGGCTTGGGGAGACATCCCCAGTATGTCGGTGAAGAGCCGCATCACTTCTGGCAGCTCGGCCTCCGTCACACCGAGCACGTTGAATAGGTCCATGGGATCTATGGGCCTTCCGGCCCCGGGTATGACGATGGTCCTAATCTCACCTGATGGCGTCTCGTAGTGCATAAGGCCTAGCGGGTCGGGGACTATGAGATCGACCTCCTTCTCGAGGCCCAAGGTCTTGAGCACGTCATGAAAGTGCGTTCCGGTGGATGGGCACGCCGCGATGGGCCAGTATTCAAAGCGGAATCCCCTCTTGGAGACCGTCATAGCCTTGCCGCCGACCTGGGAATTCTTATCCACGAGAAGGGCTTTCAGGCCCCATTTCGCTAGCAACGCTGCGCAGGTGGCACCTCCCGGACCTGCTCCGACCACTATGACATCGTATCGACTAGCCATCAGATACCCCCCTCGCCGTGCCCTGAATGGGCAAGGCTCTCTGTCGGTGACGCTCTTGTCAGGAAGCGACTACTTCATGTTGCAGGCATTCTCAGTGTGGGACATAGCTGGGACGGCCAAGAAGTAGACGCATCCAGTCACTCGCCGCGACATTTGTATCATTTTCTAGGCTCAACTTGCAAGAGATGACGTCGAACGCGCGAGAGATTGGCCACCGAGTGTGATGACAGGTGTGGCCAGTGCACAGACATCAGTACTGGACTATTGCACCAGGTGGCTTCTTCGTCGTGACGCATACCTTCTTGAAGCTGCTAGCCCAGTGTCATGGCCTTGAAGAACTGGGATATCTTGTCCTTGATCTGATCTACGCTGGTGTAGCGCTTGTCGCAGATGTCCATTCCGATATACAGGAAGGGGACACCGAGTTCGCGGCACGTCTCTCGGGCAATGCTCGCTGTCGCCGCCATGTCCTTGTGGCCCATATGCCCCGGGAAGATGACACAGTCGATCTTGTAGTCCGTGACGATTCTTCTGATATCGCTGATAACGTTGTCTACCAAGCCACGTGCCTGATGGATCATGGGCCCGTGCTGCAGGGCTCTCTTTGCCAGGCCCCGCAACATGGCCTCCTCGGTCGAGGTGTCCACCAGTTCGTGGGGGCAGTAGCTGACCATGTCCATGGCAATGACTGCTCCCCACTCCTGCTCCAGCCACGGGACCAGTTCACTGAAGAACATGGGTTGGATGTCGTACCAGAGCAACCTTATCTTCTGATTGGGCACCTCGGGATTGTTCTCGCGTACCCGCGCCTCGGCGTTGGCCACAAGGTCCCGGTACCATTGCGTCTTCCTGGGTTCTCCGGCGCCGGCAGTGTTGAGGGTGTAGAAGCCTGACATAGGCATGACGTAGCTGTGTGGCGTGGGCACTACCCGCCTCAGTTCGCTGTATTCCATCCACAGCTCATAGCCCTTGTTCGTCTCAGTGACGATTTCTTTGAGGCGGTCCATGTCCAGGGTCTTCCCGGTGTGTTTCGTGATGAACTCCACCATTCCTCTCAGTTCCCCGGCGTAGTACTCGTAGGAACGATCATCATCGTGATAAGGGACATCGGGGCAGAAGACTGGAACGTCCCGCCAGTCCGGGTGGTTCATGAATGCCGCGTGCAGGCCGGCCACGCTGTCACATGGCTCGGTCAA
>JAFGCL010000207.1 GCA_016932645.1 Dehalococcoidia bacterium
CTACCTGTGCCAGAGCGGCGGAAACGTCGACTTCACGGTGCGCCACGCGACCGCCCGCGGCCTGCGCTTCAGCAAAGTGGTCAGCTATGGCAATGCCAGCGACATCAATGAGTGCGATCTCCTGGACTACTTCGCCTGGGACACTGAGACCAAGGTCATCGCGGCCTACATCGAGGGAATCAGTGACGGCCGCCGGTTTGTGGATGCGCTGAAGAAGGCCGCGGCAGCCAAGCCGCTGGTGGTCTTCAAGGGAGGATATACCGAGGGTGGGCTGAGAGCCGCCGCCTCACACACTGGCTCACTGGCCGGAGCCGATGCCGTGTGGGGCGGGCTTCTCAAGCAGGCGGGGGCGATAAGGGTGTACAGCGTTGAGGAGATGGTGGACATGCTGGTGGCTCTGCTGCGCATGACGCCTCCCACAGGCGTGAATACCTGTGTCCTGGGGAATGGTGGGGGTGCCAGCGTTATGGCCACTGACGAAGTCGAGGGCGCGGGTTTACGCATGGCGCGCATGCCTCCCGGCGCAAGGGAAAGGATAAAGGAGTTCATCGACCTGGCCAACAGCATGCTCCGCAACCCGATTGATGTCAGCCCGATAGCTGCCCTGGACGGCTTCATCCTGCTGAGGAACGGCCTCCAGCGCAAACCGGTTGATGTGCTCAGGGATAGAGCTGGCACGCCACTTGGTGGCAACTGGGGCCGCCTGCTTCAGACAGTCAGTGAGTGGCCGGATCTGAATCTGGTCGTCTTCCAGCACGGCTTCGACATAAGTCCCATGCCGATCGATGATTTCATAGTGGCTGGTTCCGCAGGCCCGCTGGTTCTTGCCGCTAGGGAGTGTCGAATGCCCAAAACAGTCGTTCTTCACTCCATGGGAAACGACCAAGCCTGGAAAGCCTCTGAGGGCCTGCGGGCGCTCGCTGCCGAGCTCGGTCTGCCGCTGTTCCTTTCCATGAGAGGAGCGGCCAACGCCATCCACAAACTGATCGAGTACAACCGGGCATATCCGGAGAGGCTGGCCGGCGTCCGCGATCAAGCGCCGCGGGTCTGATCGCGGACGCTTCCGCCGTGCCTTCGACTCCGGCGGTCCGATCGAGCCGCCTCTCACTCAGGCCGTAGCAACCGCCTTCGGAATCGTCTGCGTATAGACGCGCTTCATTTGTGCTACTGACACCTTGATGCAGTCGTTAATAAGAAGCGCGTTTCCCTTCACCTCGCCTATAGCAGTGCACGGAGCACCGTGCTTCCTGCATACAGCCTCGACCTTGTCCTGGTTCTGGCGTGCGGTGCTGACAACGATTCTGGACTGTGACTCACCGAACAGAAGAGCATCGGTCCGCATTCTGTCCTTCAGGGCGACCACGGCACCTCGTCCACCAAGGACACAGCATTCTGCCAGGGCCACGCTCAGGCCTCCCTCAGAGCAGTCATGGGCGCTGGACACCAGACGCTGTCCTATCAAGTCCAGCACGGCATCCTGCACGTTCTTCTCGCTCCTCAGATCCAGCGTCGGAGACGCGCCTTTCCTGAGATCGTGTATGATGCTGAGGTACTGAGAGCCGCCGATTTCCTCCTTGTTCCTGCCGATCAACAGGATTAGGTCTCCGTCTTTCTTGAAATCGCTGCTGGTGGCATTCCTAACGTTGTCGATGACTCCCACCATACCGATGACGGGGGTGGGATACACAGCCCCCTTCGGGTTCTCGTTATTGAAGCTTACGTTGCCGCTGATGACGGGAACTCCGAAATGCTTGCAGGCCTTGGTGATGCCGTCCACCACGTTTTTGAACTGCCAGTAGATTTCGGGGTTGAAGGGATTGCCGAAATTCAGACCGTCTGTCACGGCAAGTGGCCGCGCTCCGCAACAGACGAGATTCCGGGCCGCTTCAGCGATGGCGATTTCTGCTCCCACGAGAGGATCGAGGTAACAGTAGAGGCCATTGCAGTCGATGGTGGCGGCGATAGCTCTGTTCACCTGCTTGCAGTAGAAGACGCCGGCATCGTTGCCGCTCTTCACGCACAGGGACGAGGTGAGTCTTGGATCAACCTTCTTGGCGACCCATTCCTTGGAGGCTATGGTTGGCGAGGAGAGCAAGGTCATAAGTACTCTGTTGTAGTCCTTCGGCTGCTTGACCTTGGACAGTGATAGACTTCTGGTCTCTTCCAAGTACTTGGGTTCTCTTGACTCCCTGTCGTATCTCGGGCCGTTTGCCAGGGCCTCTGCCGGGACCTCGGCCACAAGCTTGCCGTCCTCTTTTACTCTCAGGACACCGTCTCTGGTTACCTTCCCGATTACGCTGAACTCAACCTTCCATTTCCTGAACACGGCTGCGACCCCGTTGAGTTTCTTGGGCGCCACGATGAGCAGCATTCGCTCCTGGGATTCGGAGAGCATGATTTCGTATGGGTTCATCCCCTTCTCTTTGCGGGGAACGAGCGCGATGTCTATCTCAATCCCGGTGCCTGCCTTGTAGGCGGTCTCGGACGTTGAACACACAATGCCTGCCGCGCCCATGTCCTGCATGCCTACCACCAATCCCTTTTCAGCGAGTTCCAGGCATGCCTCACGTATCTTCTTGCCGATCTTGGGGTCGCCGATGGCTACGGCGCTCTTCCTCTCCTTGGCGCTTTCATCCAGCCCTGAAGACGCAAAGCTGGCTCCTTCGACTCCGTCTCGTCCGGTGCGGCCGCCGGCTATGACGACCAGATTGCCTGCTCCCGCGGCACGCGCCCTCACGATGTTCTTCTTCTTCAACAAGCCGACCACCATGGCATTGACTAGAGGGTTCCCATGGTACGAAGTGTCGAAATAGACCTCGCCGGCAATGACCGGCAGGTCAACCGCATTGGCGTAGTCGGTAAAACCGCGGGCTACCTCCTTGAAGAGGTACTTGGTCTTCTTGTCACTCAGCAATCCGAATCTCAAGGAACCCAGGAGGAACAGGGGGCGGGCACCAACGGTGAAGATGTCTCGTATGCATCCGCCGCCGCCGGTGGCACTGGCTTCATAGGGTTCAACAGCCGAGGGGTGATTGTGAGACTCCACCTTGAATACCACGGCATAGTCCTTGTCGATTGAGACGCCGCCGGAGTTCTCACCGGCGGCGAGAAACACCGTCTTGCCCGTGGTAGGGAGCCTTTTCAGCACCTTGATCGAGTTCTTGTATGAGCAGTGCTCAGACCACATGGCCGAGAACATGCCCAGTTCTGTGTAGTTGGGATTACGTCCCAGGACCGACTTGATCCTCTTGTACTCAGAAGCATTGAGTCCCAGTTTCTCTGCCAGTCTGGCGCCCGTTCTTTCCTTTCCCATGTTCTCCTCTCCTCTTGCCTTGTCTGAAGGGAGCGGCTGGCGGCGCAGCAGCGCCTGCCATGCCTCTTTCAGATCGTTGACCCGTTCATTGGATTTCCTGTACAAACCAAGCCGCAGGCCTCGAACGTCTCGTTGGCGGTCTCTTCGGGGACGGGCATGAGTCTGACCCCCAGCTATGCCTTGTTTCTCTGGAGCCGGGACGCACCGGGGATGAGTTTAATCCAGTCCCCGTGTTCCCACATGACCAGCAACTGACCGGCGACGAAGATGGAGCTGTAGGCGCCGGCGACGATGCCCACCAGCAGAGCCATGAGGAAGCTGCGTATGGGCCCGCCGACGATCAAGTAAACGGCCAGCACGGCGAGGACAGTGGTGATGGCGGTATTCAGAGAACGCACCAGCGTCTCGGAGATGCTCAAGTTGACCATGCCATCATAGTCGCTGCCCATGCCTCTGGCCTTGTTCTCCCGGATGCGGTCCAGCACCACGATGCTGTCATTAACACTGTATCCGATAACGGCCAGCATGGCCGTTATGAACAGGGGATCGACCTCCCAGTTGAGGAACCGCCCTACCAATGAGAAGATGCCGAAGGTCAGAAGCACGTTGAAAACCACGGCCACGATTGTGGCAACGCCATAGCGGAAGGAGTGCGGGATCTTGCGGAAAGCGAGGGTAATGTAGAGCAACATGGCGGCCAGGGCTGCGCTCACAGCAATGGCCGCATCGCGGGTCGTCCTGGAGGCTATTGCCGGGGAGATGTAGCCAGTCTCGCCCTCCAGCACCGTCCCGATCTCGCTCAAACCGGCCTTCAGGGCCTCCTGATCGTCTTCGCCGACCTCTCCCATGCGGATGAGGTAGTTGCCGCCGGTTTCCTGGATACTGCTACTCGCTTCGCCATACTGCAACTGCTCGAGTTTGCTGGCTATGGTGGCTTTCGAGGTCCCTTCGTATGGCTCCAGCATTAACTGGAAGCCGCCTTTGAAATCCCATCCCAGTCTCAACCCGCCCGGCGTGAATGCCAGTATGGCACCGACGAACATAATGCCCAGTGCTATCAGCAGAAACCAGCGTCTCTTGGCAGCAAAGTTAAACATCTGTTGCCTCTGCCCTCGCCTCTACTCCAAACAGGGGGATCCTCTTGGCAAAACGGCCACCGGCCAACAGCATCAGAAGGGTCTTTGAGATGACGATGGCGCTGAACATGCTCACAAGGACACCAAAGAACAGGGTCACGGCGAATCCCATCACGACTGTAGCAGTGGGGATGCTGCTGCCGAACCAGTACAGAATGCCGCAGGCGATGAAGGTGGTGATGTTGCTGTCACGGATGGCTGGCCAAGCCCGGTTGAAGCCGGTGTCCACCGCAGCTTTCAGCGTGCGCCCTGCGCGCAGCTCCTCCTTCATGCGCTCAAAGATGAGGACGTTGGCGTCAACAGCCATGCCCAGCGATACGATGAAGCCGGCGATGCCCGCCAGGGTCAGAGTCACCGGTATCGCCTTGTAGATGGCCAGCACTATGACCGCGTAGATGAGCAACGCCACGGCGGCCACCACGCCCGGCAGACGGTAGTACAGAATCATGAACAGGCCTACCACCAGCAATCCGACCAGGACGGCAATGAAGGCCCGGTGGGCGAAGTCTGCCCCCAGCGTGGCCGAAACCGACTTGGGCCCGTATGAGATCTCCATTGGCATGGGCAGAGCGCCTGAAGTCAGTTGGATCGCCAGCCTGCGGGCCTCTTTGGCGTCGAAGTCGCCGGTTATGCTGGCGCTGGATCCGTAGCTGGCGTCACCCCCCATAGTCTCTGGAAAGACCTGAGGAGCAGAAAGAAGCTCGTTGTCCAGGAAGATGCCAAGAGCCCGCTGAACGTCCCCGTATTCTCCCTTGGCCTTGATTCTCTTGGTGATCTCATCGAAGAGATCAGTCCCCGTAGCGTTCCATTCGATGCTGACGCTGATCTCCGCGCCGATATCCTCCGCTTGTGGGTAATACGGATGGGCCTCCTTGAGGTAGGCACCGGTGAGCACCCTTTTGGCCCCGTCAGCCTCTCCGACGGCTGGCATCCAGGAGAGCGCCGTATCCAGCGTGGGGTCGATGGATCCCGAATCAATCGCGTTGCCTTTAGCGTCGAAGTAGTTCAGCCCCCCCTCACTCTCCATGATGAATACAGCCGGCAGGCCGTCGGCACCGACGAACAGGCGGTTGATGGGGGTGTCTGTGACCCCGCTGTCGCTGTTATCAAAGTAGTCCGCGCGGCTGCCGCCTGTGTAGTCACTCAGTCGCACGACCTCGGTGCCGTTCATTTCAACTTCCCTGAACTCCAGAAAAGCTGTCTCCCCTATGAGTTCAAGAGTCTCGTTCGCGCTGACGCCAGGCAATTGTATGTCAACGCTGTCCGATCCCAGCCTGCGTATCACGGGCTCCACAACGCCGAAACTGTCCACGCGTCTCTTTATGCTGTTGACGGCTGCATCCATGTCGAAGTCCTTCTCAGCGTTCGGTACATTGTCTGAGAAGACGCCGCGATAGACGACATGGGTGCCGCCCTGCAGGTCGAGCCCCAGCCGCAGGCCCAGGTTGCCTCTCTGCATGTCCAGGACGCTGCTGCCGCTGGGCGTCATCACCCATATGGAGAGTCCCAGGACCACCAGTATGAGGAGCAGCAGCCAGCTGTTCCCGCCGAATCTCGGCCTTCTTCTTGTCAGCCGGCTACGCATCATGTGGCTATTCGCAGTTCCCTTTTCCGACTACTCATCCCTGACGATCAACGCAGATTGCGTCTATGATATCACTTTTAAACGGGGTTGTCTCTTGGCCAGACGCTTACGGGCCAAGGCCAGCGCCTCCTCTTTGGTGGAGATCTCGCCGGCCCCCTGTGCTTCGCGCACCACTTCCAGGATCTCTCCAATCCTCGGGCCCGGTTTGAGCCCGAACTCCCGCATCAGGTCATGTCCGTCGATGAGCTTGGGTGGGGCTGCTACCGTCTCGTCTTCCTCCCGCTTCGCCAGCACGTACTCCATAAGCCGGCTGTGGCGCTCCCACTCAGCCGTGTCGAGATTCGGCCCCTGCGTGGCCAGGAAGTCGGCCAGCGTCAGGAACATGATGTCTATGCTCACATCGGCCGTGTCGCGGAAGTAGCGGTAGATGGCCCGCCTGGTGGGCAACCCCTGATCGCCGCCCATTTGCCACAGTCGGAGATGCGACTCAATCATCTTCTGTACCATCTTCGTCTCTCTGTTGCTGAACCTGAGGCGCTGCATGATGCCCCCCACTGCCTCCGCCCCCTGCGTGGGGTGCCCATAGAAATGCGCCCGCCCGTCTGGCTCAAGGGCTTTGGTCTGCGGCTTGGCAATGTCGTGCAGCAGGATCGCCAGTTTGACCAACCCGCCTCTGGTGAGGATGGGGCTGATCTCCTCTTCGAAGTCTCCGATATGGGTCGCCATGTGAGGTGCGAGGCCCAGCAACTCCGCACCCGTCTTCTTATCGAAAAGACGCTCCAGCGTTGCCACTGACTGGACCGAGTGGTTGAACACGTCCCAATAGTGCTCATAGGGCTGGTCCACCCCCTTGGTGAAATCCAGTTCCGGGATGATCGCTGTCAGCAGGCCCAGATGGTCGAGATGGAAGATGGAACGTGCTGCATTCCCGACCGACAGGATATGGCAGAGTTCGTCCCGCACCCTCTCGCTGGCCACCCGGCTGATGAGATGATTCTGGCGGCGGATCATCGCTTCGGTGCGGGCGTCGATGTTGAAGCCTAGCTCCGCTGCGAGGCGGACGCCCCGGAGGAGGCGGGCGGGGTCATCTCTGAAAACCTTGGGGCTGACCGCCCGGATGCTCTCTGCCTCCAGGTCCTTCCTGCCCCCGAACGGGTCTATAAGCCGGGGCGGAGAGCGCTTCCCAATTTCGTTCAGGTCAATTGCCATGGCATCGATGGTGAAGTCCCGGCGAGAGAGATCAGATTCGATGGTGCCGCGGATGGTGGAGAAATCAAGGTGCCACTGAGTTTCCCTGGCCGCATCGTCTTCGAGGAGAACCACCCGCGCTATGCCTTCGGCCTTATCCAGCAGCACGTAGTGGCCGTTCAGGGCGGCTGCTGCCTGCCGGGCAAACTTGGGCGCACTCACACCAACGGCGATATCAATATCTCTGGTCTTTCGTCCCAACAAGCGGTCACGGACCCATCCCCCGACGAGGTAGGCCTCGGCATCAGAGGTAGGGAGCAGGCCTCTGACCCTCTTCAACAGGGAGGCCTCTTTTCTGGAGATAGGGAGAGCCATTACAGACTCTGGTCTTCCTCGGAATCTATGGAGTAGAGGTCGTCCGGGTTCTCGAGGTGGTCGATGTAGAGCACGCCGTTCAGATGGTCTATCTCGTGCTCGAGCACCTGGCCGAAGAGCTCAGTTCCTTTGTAGCGGCACTCCTTCCAATCGCGGTCGCGCGCCTTGACCGTCACCGACTCCGACCGCTTGAGTTTCCCACGGTAGCCGGGGATGCTGAGGCAGCCTTCCTCCACCTCCCGTGAGCC
>JAFGCL010000208.1 GCA_016932645.1 Dehalococcoidia bacterium
GGCCACTCCCGGCGATGAGACCTAGGAGGATTGGATGGAGAAGGGGACCTGGACCGTAAAATCCGGCCTGGCCCAGATGCTGAAGGGCGGAGTGATCATGGATGTGGTCACGCCGGAACACGCCAAGATTGCGGAAGAAGCCGGGGCCTGTGCGGTCATGGCGCTGGAGAGGGTGCCGGCGGATATCAGGGCGGCGGGCGGCGTGGCCCGTATGGCCGACCCCGATGTCATTCTGGCCATCAAGAAGGCCGTGACTATCCCGGTCATGGCCAAGTGCCGCATCGGGCACTTCGTGGAGGCGCAGGTGCTGGAAGCGCTGGGTGTCGACTTCATAGATGAGTCCGAGGTGCTGACACCGGCCGACGAATCCAATCATGTCTGGAAACATGATTTCAAGGTGCCGTTTGTCTGTGGCTGCCGCGATCTGGGTGAGGCGCTGCGCCGCATTTCCGAGGGGGCGGCCATGATCCGCACCAAGGGTGAAGCCGGTAGCGGCAACATCGTGGAAGCGGTGCGGCACATGAGGGCCGTAATGGACGCCATTCGCAAACTGGCGAACATGCCCAGGGAAGAAGTCGTGCCAGAGGCGAAGGCGATGGGGGCGCCACTGGAGTTGCTACTGGAGGTTCAGAGAATTAGCAAGCTACCGGTGGTAAACTTCGCGGCGGGTGGTGTGGCTACCCCGGCCGATGCAGCGCTCATGATGCAGTTAGGGGCTGAAGGGGTGTTCGTTGGATCGGGCATCTTCAAGTCCAGCAACCCGGCAGTCAGGGCGAGAGCAATTGTCAAGGCGACCACTCACTATCAGGATGCGAAAATCATTGCTGAGATATCCAGGGGTCTGGGCGATGCCATGCCCGGACTGGACATAAAAGGTATCGCCAAGGAGGATCTACTGGCGACAAGGGGTTGGTAGGGCGCATTCTATGATTCGCTCCTTCATGCCTTTCGACGTTGTCGATCTGCTGGTGGCAGGCAGGGCGCTGTCCAACAAGGCCAAGACGAGGGATGGCGTGGGCAGGAAGGATGCGAGGGTCAGCGACCTGGCCAGCATCGTCGGCGACTGGTTCAATCCCCAGTTGAGGCCGTGTGCCTGGGTCTATACCGAGGGCCTTGCTCTGAGGGGCTTGGCTTCGGTAAGGGACCGCCGCGGCCCCCATGCCTGGGAGATCAATCGCCTCCTGGTGGCTGATCAGGACCGAAACTGCTGCCTCAAGCTGCTGGAGCATGTCAGCTTGGCTGGCGGACGGCTGGAGGTAGGTAGGATCTTCCTCCGTCTTTCCACAGACAGCCCCCTTCTGAAAGCAGCGCAAGAGACCGGTTTCCTGTCCTATTCCACAGAGCATGTCTATCTGAGGGAGAGGGCTGATGGCACCGAGACTAAGAGTGGGGTTCCGTCGGCGTCTTCGCCCCGCCGCAAGAAGGTTGACGACGAGTATCATCTCTTTGGGTTGTATCATGCGTGCGTTCCGCCGCATGTCCGCCGGGTGGAGGGGATGACCTACAAGGAATGGCAATCCAATCGTGACAGGAGTCCGGGGCAGGAGTGGGTCTTTGAGAAGGATGGTGATCTTGTCGCCTGGGTGGCCACTGATGCGGATCGCCATTGCGGACATCTCGATGTCCTGGCTGCAGCCGGGGATGAGATGCAGAGTGCGGTGGAATACGGCCTGGATTCTCTGAGTGGCTGCCAACAGGTGTGCTGCCTGGCGCCGGATTTTGACGGGGCATTGCTGCGGTTGCTGGAAGACCGGGGATTCGGCCGGGTGACGAGTTACTCTGTACTGGCGAAGGAACTGCTGGTGCGGGTGGTCGAGCCCCTTGCCATGCCGGCGGTACCTGCCTGAGGAAGCAAGAAGGATGCAAAGAAGGATTGTCGATGATCTGGATGCCCTGCTCAGCATACTGCCGCCATTCGTAGCTGGGCCCCTGCGAAGCAGGGAAGACCTTACCGACCTTCTGGAAGTGGTCATGGATCTGGGCCGTGCGCCGGAAGCCAGGTTCCCCGCCCACGAGGTGGTGCTCAGTGACAGAGAGGTCATCCAGGAGGATCTGGACTACGTGGCGTCGCGGATCAGCGATTTTGGCGATGACAATCGCGCTGGGATCGAACGGACGCTGCACCGGATATCGGCGATTCGTAACCGCAGGGGCCGCATAGTGGGATTGACCTGCCGGGTGGGCCGGGCCGTGTATGGCACGGTTGGATTCATTGAGGACCTGGTGCAGTCCGGGAAGAGCATTCTCCTCCTGGGGCGTCCCGGCATCGGCAAGACCACGATGCTGAGGGAGGTGGCGCGCGTCCTGGCGGACGAATTGAAGAAGCGCGTCGTGGTGGTGGACACATCAAACGAAATCGCCGGTGACGGGGACATCCCTCATCCGGCCATCGGGCATGCGCGGCGGATGCAGGTGCCCACGCCCACCATGCAGCATGCCGTGATGATCGAGGCGGTGGAGAACCACATGCCCCAGGCCATCATAATCGACGAAATCGGCACCGAGCTGGAAGCGGCCGCCGCGCGCACCATTGCCGAGCGCGGCGTCCAGTTGGTCGGCACAGCCCATGGGAACACGCTGGAGAACCTGATACTCAACCCCACGCTGTCTGACCTTGTCGGCGGTGTCCAGTCAGTTACCCTGGGCGACGAGGAAGCCAGGCACCGAGGGACGCAGAAATCGATTCTGGAACGCAAGGCGCCACCCACGTTCGACGTAGTGGTGGAGATCCAGGATTTCAACAGAGTCGCGGTCCATGCCGACGTTGCTGAGGCAGTGGACATCTTCCTCAGGGGGCAGCCGGTGGCTAGAGAAGCTCGCTGGATGGACGAGGACGGGGCCTTGCGGAAGAAGGAAGAGAAGGTGCTTCCGTTCTCTACTTCTGAGGAGCCGCTTTCGAAGAGAAAGCCAGCCAGGGAGAACGTAGCGGTGCCGCGGATATATATCTTCGGCATCAATCGGGCCAAGCTCGAACAGGCTGCCAGAGAGAGGCAGTCTGACATCAGGATTGTCTCTGTGTTAGGCGAGGCCACTGTCTTCGTGACCTGCAAGGCCTTCTACCGCCGGAAGCCGCAGATAGTGAGGGACGCCGAGCTGGCCGGGATACCGGTGTACGTTCTGAAGAACAACACC
>JAFGCL010000209.1 GCA_016932645.1 Dehalococcoidia bacterium
GGGTCTTCAAGCTGCCAGTCCTCGGTTTCAACGAAACTGGCTGGACATACCTCTTCAGCACCACACCCCATAGTGACCACACGGTCGGCCTGATCCAGCATGTCCATGGTCAGGGCCTTAGGTTTGGCTGCACTGATGTCTATCCCCACCTCGCGCATGACCTCGATCGTCTTCGGATCAACAGCGCTGGCCGGATTCGTGCCAGCTGAGATCGCCCGGGCCTTGCCGCCGGCGGCCTGATTGAAAAAGGCCTCCGCCATCTGGCTGCGGCCGGAATTGCCGACGCAAACGAAAAGAACCGTCTTCATCGGACGCCCCTAGTACTTCGAGACACAAATCTCTGACATCTTCCCCGTTACCAGATATGCAACGCGCTCGCAGATGTTGGTCACCCTGTCGGCGCTCCGCTCCAGGTTGTGCGCTACCCAGATGAGGCGGGTAGCTCTGGTAATCGTCCTCCCGTCTTCTGCCATGAACGTGAGCAACTCACGGAAAACCTGGTCATACAGATTGTCAACCTCGTCGTCATCGCCACAAATGCTCCTGGCAGCTTCAGCATCGCGGTTGCAGAAAGCATCGAGACTCCGCCGGAGCATTTCCAGGGTTTTCTGGTTCATGCGGGGCAGGTCGATCAGCGGCTTCAGCGGCGGCTCGTTGCCAATCATTACCGCAATCTTGGCATTGCCTTCAGCGTGATCGGCTATCCTTTCCAGATCGACAATGATGTTCAAGACCGCGATGATGACCCTCAGGTCGCTGGCCATCGGCTGCTGGGTAGCAATGAGCTCGACACACTTCTCTTCGATGTCAAAACGCTTCTGATTGATCTTGACGTCATCCTCGATAACCTGGCGCGCCATCTCCAGGTTCCTGTTCTTAAGGGATTCCATGGAGCGTTCGAGGGCCTTTTCCGCCATGCTGCCCATGACCAGAAGGTCGTCCTGAAGCTCGTGCAGATGCCGATCGAAACTCTCTCTTGGCGATGGCATTCTCATACCCTCCTCTAGCCAAAGCGGCCGGTGATATAGTCGTCGGTTCTCTTGTCCTTGGGGCGGCTGAACAGCTCGGCGGTCTTGTCATACTCCACCAAGTCCCCCAGCAGAAGGAAGCCGGTCCAGTCCGAGACGCGGGCTGCCTGCTGCATGTTGTGCGTCACAATGACGATTGTATAGCGCTCCTTGAGTTCCCTCATCAATTCCTCTATACGCAGCGTAGACTGAGGATCCAGAGCAGAACACGGCTCGTCCATGAGCAGAACCTCGGGTTCCGTCGCCAGAGCCCGAGCGATACACAGTCTCTGCTGCTGGCCGCCGGAGAGCGCCAGGCCGGACTTGTTGAGCACATCATTCACCTCATCCCAGAGTGCCGCTGAACGCAGGCTCTTCTCGACAACCTCGTCCATTGACAGCTCCCCATCCAGGCCCAGCACCCGAGGGCCGAAGGCTACGTTCTCAAAGATGGTCTTGGGGAAGGGGTTGGGCTGCTGAAAGACCATGCCCACCCTCTTCCTCAGATCCACCACGTCCACACCCGGGGCGTAGACGTTCTGTCCGTCCAGCATGACTTCACCCTCGGCTCGCGCGCCGGGGATGATATCGTTCATCCGGTTCAGAGCCCGTAAGAAGGTCGACTTGCCGCAGCCTGAAGGCCCGATCAGCGCCGTGATCTGGTGCTCCTTCACCTTGAGGTTGACATCCTTCAAGGCTTGGCGCTTCCCATAGTAGAAGCTGAACCTTATGGCTTCTATCTTCGCATCACTGGCTTTCATATCATGCTCCCCCGGTCATCCTAGCACGGAAGCGCTGGGACAACCAGTTGGTGATAGCGTTGATGACCATGATCGTCACGATCAGTACCACTCCTGTAGCCAGTGCTTTCCCGAAGGCGTTGGTGTCCATGACGAGATAGAGCAGGTGCATGGACAGGGTCCGTCCTCCTGAAAACAGTGAGGTAGGCAAGGCCGTACTGCCGCCCATAGTCACGAAAAGGCAGGCCGTCTCTCCTATGGCGCGCCCTATGGACAGTATGACGGCGGTGACGATGCCCGGCAGCGCTGCCGGCAGCAGCACCCGCCACACCGTCTGCCACTTGGTCGCCCCCAGTGCCAGCGCTGCCTCCCGGTGCGAACGGGGAACTGCCCGGAGGGCCTCTTCCGAAGTCCGGATCAGCGTGGGCAGAAGCAGGCAGGCCAGTGTCAAGGCTCCGGAGAGAATGGAGAAATTGAAATGCAGGGCTGTCACGAAGAGGGCAAAGCCGAAGAGCCCGAACACTATGGATGGCACCCCGGCCAGAACCTCCGTCCCATATCTGATCAGGCGCGTCATCCGGTTATCAGGAGCGTACTCCGACAGGTAGACCGCAGCGCCCAGTCCCAGGGGCACCGAGATGGCCATGGTGAGACCGATGAGATAGAGGGTGCACATAATCACGGTGGAAACGCCACCCAGTCCCGACGTGCCGCCTCTGGGTGCCGTGCTCAGGAAGGACCAGTCTATGTCACCTGCGCCTCTGATCAGGACATAGAGGATGATGACCAGGAGGATGAGCACCGTCACGATCCCCGTGCCCCAGATGCCAGCCAGGGCCAGCCTTTGAGTGACCTTCGGCGATATCCTAGGCACGTGTCCCTCTCTTGAAAGCCACAACCGCTACGCTGTTGAGAATGACTATAAACAGGAACAAGACGACCCCGATGGCAAAAAGGGCGCTCAGGTGAGTCCCGCTGGCGTAGTTGGTCTCCAGCGCGATGCCGGGAGCCATAGGGCGGGCCGGGTCCAGCGGAGACGTGGGCATAGCCTTGGCCATTCCGATCACCATGACCATGGCCATGGCCTCACCGACGGCCCTGCCCATGCCCAGCACGATCGAAGCGGCTATCCCGGACCGGGCCGCGGGAAGCACCACCCGCCAGGTCGTCTGCCAGTTCGTAGCCCCCAGAGCCAGCGCCCCCTCCCTGTAGGCCCTGGGCACAGCCCTGATGGCGTCTTCGCTGATGCTGATTATGGTCGGCAGTATCATGGCTGCCAGTACGATGACTCCCGCGGCCAGGCTCAGCCCCGGCCCTCCAATCTGACGAATCAAGGGGACGATCAGC
Organism: Dehalococcoidia bacterium; assembly: GCA_016932645.1. Classification (GTDB taxonomy): domain Bacteria; phylum Chloroflexota; class Dehalococcoidia; order UBA2247; family RBG-13-53-26; genus JAFGCL01. Next base: position 3,095 of record JAFGCL010000209.1, read on the forward strand.
ACCAGGCCCACCAGTCCGTAGACCACCGAAGGTATGCCAACCAGAAGCTCCACTGCGGGCCTCAGGAGTTGGCGGAAGCGGCGCGGAGCCACATCTGCCAGTAGGACGGCGCAGCCCAGACCCAGGGGTACCGCAAAGATGAGAGCGCCGATGGTCACCAGCACCGTTCCGACGATCATGACCAAGATGCCGTATTCAGGCGCTTCGTCACCCACCGGTATAGGGTTCCACTTCGTCCCCAGCAGGAAGTCCAGCAGGCCGATTTCGCCGAAGGCAGGGAGCGATTCCCTGAATATGAACACGGCAATAGCCAACAGAACGGCCACGGACACGGTGGCACATACAAGCAATGCTCCCCGGGAGCTCCGGTCGATCAGATAGCGCTTTCTCATACCCTTACGTAGCCCGCTAGGGAGGCGCCCTCCTGGACGCGCTCCCCCGGCTTTCCTTCAGATTACCTGTTCCGGATCGCACACTAGCTGATTGAGATGTAGCCCTCGTCTGCCACGATAGCCTGCCCTTCGTCGCTCAGGCAGAAGTCGATAAAGTCCTTCACCAGCCCCGTCGGCGCCTCCTTGGTCAGGAAGTAGAGCGGCCTCACTATGGGATACGTCTCGTTCTTGGCATTCTCCGCCGTGGCCTCGATCCCATCTATGCTCAGCGCCTTGACCGTGTTGTCGATGTAGCCGAAGGAAATGAACCCAATGGCATACGAGTCACGGCCCACGACCTGCTTGACACCGCCATTGGAGTTCTGCTCCAGGGCTGTGCCGACAATCGATACGGCTGGCTCCGGTTTGGCCATGACCATTTCCTCGAAGGCGGTCCTAGTACCGGATCCAGATTCCCGGACCACCACGTTGATGTCGTAATCCGGACCGCCGACGTCTTTCCAGTTGGTAATGACGCCGCCGAATATGTCTCTCACCTGAGCCTTGGTCAATGCGCTCACCGAATTGCCAGGCTTAACGACAACGGCGATGCCATCCCTCGCCAGAAGATGCTTAACTATAGGGAGTTCCTCGTCCTTAATCTCTCTGGACGCAGCCCCGATGTCCACCGTGCCATTCTTAACGGAAGTAATGCCGACGCTGCTGCCACCGCCGCCGATGGTGACCTGAACGTCCGGATACTTGTTCATGAACTCATCCGCCAGCAATTCCGCCAGGGGCTGGACGGTGGTCGAGCCGGCTTCGGTAACAGTGCCCGAGAGTTCTTTGCCACAGCCCACCAAAACCATGGATAGAACCAGCACGCCCGTCAGAATCAGGAATGCCCATTTCTTGCTTGCCCTCATAGTCATATCTCCTCCTTGTCTCCTTATCCTAGTATCAGCGCGCCCACCAGTTCGGTTTCGCACTGACGGGTCACGTGTCTTTCTCGGGAAACACCGGGGCGATGGAACAAGAAGTCCACCACCGCCTCGGCGGTCGCCAGGTTGGTTGCCAGTGGGATGTTGTGGACGTCGCACAGCCTGACAAGTGCTGAAACATCCGGCTCGTGAGGGTGGGCCGTCAGCGGGTCGCGCAGGAAGATGACCGCCTGCACCTCACCGCCAGCCACCAGCGCTCCAATTTGCTGATCGCCGCCCTGCGGTCCGCTCTTCATCAGTCTCACCGGCAGGCCTATTCTGGCCTGGATGAATTTGCCGGTCGTCCCCGTAGCTACCAGGCTGAGTCTGGAGAACTCCTCCCGGTGCGCCTGCACCAGATAGACCATGTCCGCCTTCTTGGCGTCGTGGGCGATCAGGGCTACTGTTGGTTTTTCCATAATCTCACCTCCTTTCTTTCAATCCTTCAACCCTGCCTCCTACTGTAGCAGGCAATGTTTAAGACATGTTCAAGGAAGTGTTAAGAGAAGGTTAAACATGGGACTGTTGCCCGGCAGTGGTGAGCCGCTCTCAACCACCTGACCCCGCTCTTGGGGGTAGAAGAAACGCAGAGGGGCTGCGCCCCTCTGTACGCCCGATCAGTGGCACGGGTGAAACAAAGCCTGCCCTACAATGGTATCTCGATGGGAGCAGTGGGGGAAGTCGTACTGCCGCGCTGTATGCCAGCATCTGCGCCGCCTTCACACGGGGAGCACGTGAAGACACAGTCCGCTGGTGATCAGATAATACGGTTGAAAATCAGGGCAAGGACAGCTCCCAGGACCGCGCAAATAGGGAACGTTAGTAGCCAGGCAGCGATGATGTTCCCTCCCACCCCCCAGCGCACCGCCGACAGGCGGCGGCTGGCTCCCACCCCCATTATCGCGGTGTTGATAGTGTGAGTAGTGCTGAGAGGCACACCTAAAGATGAGGCGATCTGTATGGCCGAAGCAGCGGCAGTCTCGGCGGCGAAGCCGTAGACCGGCTCCAGCTTGGTCAGACCGAAACCCATCGTCTTCATCACGCGCCAACCGCCAACGAGTGTGCCCAGGGCCATGACCGAGCCACAGAGTACTATGACCCACAGCGGAACGCTGAACTCAGGCAGTGTCGTCAGACTGTTCTGGCGCGCATATTCCAGCACCAAGGCCAAGGTGAATACCCCCATGAACTTCTGGCCATCGTTGCTGCCATGGCTGAAGGCCATGAAACCGGCAGAAATGATCTGCAGACGACCGAAGATGGATCTTACCATGCTCGGCCGCGCTCGACGCAGAATCCAGAAGAGAGCTCTCATCACTATCAAGGCAAAGGAGAAACCCACCACTGTCGAGAAGACCAGCCCTATCAGCACCTTCTGCCAGCCAGACCATTCAAGCGAGTTCAAGCCTGCCGTGACGAACCCCGCACCAGCCAGTCCGGCGACCAGACCGTGTGTAATGCTGATGGGCAACCCACGCCATGTGGCCACGGCGCCCCAGACAGCAATACTGAGCACGGCAGCGCCCACGACGGGCAAGCCGATGGCTTCCGGGTCGACAATCCCTTTGCCGATCGTTAGGGCCACTGCCGTACCGGACAACACCGCTCCCAACATGTTCAGGATAGAGGCCATCAGGAGGGCATGTATGGGGGCGAGTACTCTGGTGGAGACCACGGTGGCGATGGCATTCGGGGCATCATTCATGCCATTGATGAATTCAGCCGCGAGTACCATCAACAGAACCGCAACCAGCGGCCAACTCGGCTCCGGCAGGCTCAATGGCTTCCCCCATCCCTGCTGTTGAGATGCGCGCTGCTTTGCACAGACTATATTGTAGGTGGTGCTGGTGCGGTCAGTAAAGCCTGGGGCACCTACGACGCGACGGAGGCTTGAGGATTCTCCCGACTTCTGCTGCCTCTGCCTGCTTGAAGCTGTTCCTCACCTGTCCGGCCTTCGCAGCAGCCAGTTTGACGGCCAACACGGCTCAGCCTAGAATGGGAGCGGCGTCAGGACCAACTGCCTGACCGTACAGAACAAAGGAGGACACCGGTTGTTCAAATTCTCTCTCATGCCTACTGAGAAGAAGTTCGCTGTCCTCTTTGAGCAGAGCGCCCACAACGCAGTCAAGACAGCTCAGCAGTTGAAAGACATGATCTGCACCTGGGAGAACATCGAGGAAAGGCTGGGTATTATTACCGATCTAGAGCACGAGGGAGATGCGATCACGCATCAGATTATAGCTCAACTGCACCGCAGCTTCATAACGCCGTTTGACCGCGAGGACATCGCCCTGCTGGCTCACTCGCTAGACGAGGTAACCGACTTCATCCAGTCCTCGGCTGACATGATGATTCTCTACAGACCAGGGCAACCCACCGCCAGGGCCAAGGATCTGGCTGACATTATTGTACAGGCGGCTACCGAGGTCGAGAAGGCTGTATCGGAGATACGTTCACACACACATATCAAGAGAGAAGAACTGTTGAAGCGGTGCATGGAAATCAATCGTCTGGAGAATGATGGTGACAGCGTTTACCGCGCGGCGGTGGCGGAACTGTTCTCCGACTCAACAGAGACCGCTTATCTCATCAAATGGCGTGAGATCTACGAGCACATGGAGAATGCCATAGACAGTTGCGAAGACGTGGCCAATGTGTTGGAGGGTGTAGCCCTCAAGTACGCCTAAACCCCAATGCCAGGCTTTTGTCGGTCAGATGAGGAGGCAATGACCATGGAATCAGAAGGCGCTTTTCGGAAGGGACTCCAGGAGATTGAGAACGACGTTGTCGCCATGGGCGGCATGGTGGAGAAGGCGATCGAGCGTGCCGTTGAGGCTTTGAAGAAAAGGGAACTGGTCCTGGCGCACAAGGTGATAGCCGATGATGCCAAGATCAACCAGAAGCGGTTCAACATTGAGGACAGGTGCATCCGGCTCATAGCCGCGCACCGTCCCACAGTGGATGAACTCCAGATTGTGGCTGCCGTCTTCAACATCATCGTGGATCTGGAGCGGACAGGTGACTATGCTGATGGCATTGCCAAGATCGCCATTATGATCGGCGACGAGCCGCCGCTGAAGCCGCTTATTGACGTCCCGCGAATGGCGGAGATCGCTATTGAGATGACGCATGGAAGCCTCCAGGCTTTTGTGAATCGCGACGTAGAAAAGGCGAAGAAGGTGGTCAGCCTGGATAATGTCGTGGACGGCCTCTATGACCAGGTCTTCCGCGAGCTCATCACCTTCATGATGGTCGACCCGAAGACTATTGACCGCGCCACCCGCCTCATATGGGTGGCGCACAACTTGGAGCGCGCCGCTGACCGCTCCACCAACATCTGCGAACGAGTGGTATTCCTGGTCACGGGCAAGATGGAGGAAATCGGGGCTTCCAAATACTAGCCTGATGATCAGAGAGAAGCCAAAGGCAAGCCGAAATTGAAGGTGGCGCCTCTCCCCTCCACACTCTCCACCCAGATGCGGCCGCCATGGGCCTCGACCACGTGCTTGGCAATGGCCAACCCAAGACCGGTGCCGCCCCCGGCGCGGGCCCTGTCCGCCTTATAGAAGCGCTCGAAGACCCTCGGCAGATCGTCTTCCGGGATGCCCACGCCCGTATCCGAAACTGAGACGATGAGCCTGTCGCCCTCTGCCTTGGCCGAGACAGTCACTCGTCCGCCGGTCGGTGTGAACTTGATAGCATTGTGAATCAGATTAACCAGAACCTGTTCTATCCTGCTCCCATCTGCCGAGACCGAAGGCAATCCGGAGGCGATATCCACCTTGATCTGCAGTCCGGCCCGTTCCGACTGGGCCTTCAACCTCTCCACAGCGCTTGCCACCACTTCTGCCACATTCACCGGACTTTTCTGCAGAGGTGCCTCGCCGCTCTCGATGCGCGAGAGGTCTCCCATCTCCTGGACCATCTGCGCCAGCCGGTCTACCTCAGCATTCATCTTGCCCACGAAGTCCCTGGCCACGGTCGGCTGATCGATAGCGCCCTCATTGAGGGTTTCGCCCAGCGCCTTGAGTGAAGCGATAGGTGTGCGCAGTTCGTGAGACAGATTGGCGATGAAGTCCCGGCGCACCGTCTCCAGCCTGCGCAGTTCCGTCAGGTCCTGGATCAGCACAAGACAGCCCGGGGCTTCTTTGAAGGGGGTAGCTACGACGCCCAGCAGTTGCTTCTTGGACCTCATCTCCACCAGACTGGTCTGCTGTTCTCTCTTACTGAGGCATTGCTGCACCAGGGCGTCGATCTCGTGGTCGCGCACTGCCTCGATGAAATGACGGCCGATGGCGGCATCCCGGGGTACTTGAAGCACCTTCTCCGCGGCCTTATTGGTCATGGTGACCCGGCCCTCACGGTCCATGACCAGGATGGCGTCACTCATGCTCTCCAAAACGATCGCCATCCGGTCGCGCTCTGCGGTGACTAGAGCCATCGCTTCCTTCAACTTGGCGGCCATCCGGTTGAAAGCCCTGGCCAGATCGCCCACCTCGTCCCTTGATGTTGCGATGGTCTCCTGGTTGAGATTGCCCTCGGCCATTTCCCTGGAGACGTCGGTGAGCCTCTTGATCGGATCGACGGTGATCCGGGTTATCTGGAATGCCAGCAAGATGCCCAGCGCAGCCGCGATCAGGGCACCCACCGCTATGACGGCATTGATGTGCCCCATCGCCGCATTGATGTCGGTCAGAGGCAGGGACACCCTAGCCACACCTACGGCGTCACCATCCGGGGCAATGACAGCAGCAACGTACATCATGTCACGGTGCAGGGTCTCGCTTCGCCGGATATCACTGCCGGTCCCCTCCGCCAGAGCTTCCATGACCTCCGGCCTGTCGCCATGGGGGCCCATTTCTGCGATGTCCTCTTCTTTCGAATCGCCCAGCACAGTCCCGTCTTTGTTAATGATGGTCACCCTGGCATCGATCTGTTCTCCGAGTCTCTTTGCCAGGGCGTCGAGTTCGCTGGTATCTCCGCTGAGGAAGTACGGTTCACTGGCGTCACCTACCAGCTTCGCTTGGTCAGTGAGCTGCGTCTTCAGGTTGCTCATGTAGTTGTCTCTGAAGAAATGGGACAGGTAGGCACTAAGTCCCCCGATGCAAACTACGAGAAGCACTGCGAAGGCTGCTGCTATCCGCCACCTGACGCTGCGAAACATCTCTACGCCTCGAACTTGTAGCCGACGCCCCTCACTGTCACCAGGTACCTGGGATGCGCGGGATCGGCCTCTATCTTGTGCCTCAGCCAACTGACGTGGACATCCACGGTGCGGGTGTCGCCGACGAAATCGTAGCCCCAGACCTTCTCCAGGAGACGATCCCGGCTGAAGACCTGCCCCTGGTTCCGGGCCAGGAATTCCAGGAGGGCAAACTCCATGCGGCTCAACTCAACAGCAACGCCACCACGGGAGACCCTGTGCCGGGCGGCATCAATTTCGAAGTCACCGGCCTTGAAGCACGGCACGGGTGCCCCGGTACTGGGAACCGTTTCCCTCTTCATCATTTCGGTCCGGCGCAGCATGGCCCGGACGCGGGCCATCAACTCCCTCATGCTGAAGGGCTTCGTGACATAGTCATCGGCGCCGACTTCCAGACCGACCACTCTGTCGGTCTCCTCGGTCTTGGCGGTGAGCATCAGGATAGGCACTGTCATCTCTCGGCGCATGATGCGGCAGACCTCGTACCCATCCATCTTGGGGAGCATGACATCCAAGATAACCAAGTCGGGCTTGCCGCTGCGGGCCGTCTCCAGACCCTCAGCGCCGTCGGCAGCCGTGAGCACGCCGTAACCCTCCCTGGCCAGATTGTACTGCAGTACATCCAGCAGGGTTGGGTCGTCTTCCACCACCAAGACCTTGCTGCCAACCATCATCTACTCCCCAATGCTGCTGCAGAAACGGGTTGCCAAGTTCCTCCGGACTCGCCTCCACTCCATCTCCGTGCTATTCTAGCGCGTCGCCAGCCTCTTTGTCTCCGGTTCCGCCAACTGGCTTCGCGGCATCATGGCCGCAGTACTGTCACCTCACGAAACCTGGCAATGACGTAGTCTACAACTGCGACGGCGCAGACTGCCGTCTCCGGTGAGCCGACGAATTCCGCCAAGCCCGGGTGCTTGGCTAGGTAGACCCCTGCTAGGCGCTCTCTCTCATCACCCGCAGCCTCGTGAGCCGGACCCAGGGCGGTGATCGCCACCGCGCTTCCGAGGTCCGCGTCGCTGTTCGAACGGCTGTCGACCACCAAGGCTACTCTTGGATCCGCCATCAGATTGGAGAACTTTCGCGTACCACGCTTTGTGGCGAAGACCAGTTGTCTCAGGTCACCCGTCTCCGCGAAGGCCACCAGCGAGCCATATGGCTGGCCTTGCCCCTGAGTGGCCAGGACGCAGAACCGCTGTGTGGACAGGATATCCTTCACAGCCTGGCGCAGGTCGCCGGAACCTTCCATGGCGTCAACCCCCTTCAGTGTATTCACTGGCTGCGACTAAGATATCGACTCCTCACGGCAGACCTTGTAGTTGGGATCGCCGGCCATGATTTCGCCCTTGCACGCCTGGTATCTCTGCTTTCCTCTTTCCCATAAGGCTCTTTCCTTGTCTGTGGAGAGTATCAGCGGCGGCACTTCCGTCGGCTTGCCCGTGTCATCCACCGCCACCATGATGAAGTGGGCCGTCAGCGCCCGCACCTTCTGCTCCTGGACGATTTTCTCCGACCAGACCTCCACCAGCACCTCCATGGATGACCGCCCGACGAAGGTGAGGCAGGAATTGATGGTGACCAGGTCGTAGACCCTGACCGGCTGGTAGAAATTGATGCCTTCTACGCGGGCCGTGACCGAGTCCCGGTGACAGTGCTTCACCGCCGCTACTCCAGCTGCACTGTCCATTAACTTCATGATCTCGCCGCCGTGGGCAAAACCGGCCCGACCAGCCATGTCCGGCCAGATCATCTGCGACATGGTTGTCGCTGAGTGTGCAACGTCTCTACCTTCCATTTCCTTTCCCTTCCCTCCATAA
>JAFGCL010000029.1 GCA_016932645.1 Dehalococcoidia bacterium
ATCGGCAATCTCAGGCAGGTGACCGACCACCTTGAACCCGAGTCTCCCGTTGATCTTCTGGGTGGCATCGTTGTGGTCGAAGTACATACTGATGACGTTCTCAACGCCCAGCCTCGGACACGCCTCGATCATCTTGGTCTTAAGGAGTGTACCCACTCCCTTTCGCTGGTAGTCCGTGGCGATGTAGGTGCTGATCTCGGCGGTCTTGTCGTACGCGGGACGGGCATGGTAGAACCAGGAGAGGTAGACGCATCCCACGACGCGCCCGTCATCTTCTGCCACCCAGATTGGCCGCCTGGCCGGATCGAACTCCCGGAACCAGTCAACACGGTCAGCGACTGAAATAGGGCGCATGTCGGCCGTCGCCCAGCCTGAGGGAATCGACTGGTTGTAGATATCGACGATGGCCGGAAGGTCTGCTTCCGTGGCATCCCGAGTCGTAATCATGGCTGAGACGACACTACCTTCTTACCCTGGTGTGAGTGTTGCCTGAATGTTAGGGTGCGGCAGCACCTGATGTCAACCGTGGAGGAATCGCTGGGGATGGTGGGGAGTGGGTTCAGGCGATCTTGATGTTTTTCAGATTGGCCCAGGTGTGCTCGGAGTACCAGATATCCACGAATTCCCAGATGGAGTCAGCCTGCCGGCGCATTATATCTTCGGCAATGGTCTTACGCAGCAGCGATTTGACGCCGGTAAATGCCGGCGGGTATTTAGAGCCCAGACTGGAGGCCATCTTGGAGGCGGCATCCATGAGATCCTGCTCCGTGGCCGCTTCGTCAATAAGCCCGATCGTCTTCGCCTCTTCGGCAGAGTACATGGAGCCTGAATAGAGCACCTTGGCGGCATTGGCGCTGCCGACCGCGAAGCGCAGCATTTCCGTGATTCCGGCGAACACGGACGCACCGAAGGTAAGCTCATTCAGGGATATCTTGCCCTTTCCCATAACCATCACGCGGTAGTCGCAGGCCAGGGCCAGCATGCAGCCGCCGGCCACGGCATGGCCGTTCAAAGCGGCCACCACCGGCTTGGGATAGAGGAAGAGGTAGGTGTGGAGGTCAGTGAAGGCGGTGAGAAACCGGTCGAACTGCGGTTTCTCGAAGGAGAGGAACTCGGGCACGTCGAAGCCGAACGAGAAGAACTTCCCGGCGCCCGTCAGGACTATGGAGTTGGCCTCAGGGTCATGTTCCAGAGACTTGAGCCGCTCCGTCATCTGGTCGACCACCGGGCCGTTGATGGCGTTCACCTTTCCCCTGGCAAGGGTGAGAGTGGCGATGCCGTCATGCTTCTGCAACTGCACGAATTCCATACTTCCCTCCGTTGGACAAAGCTATCCGGTGCGTATATATTGGCTGCTGCATATAGTAGCACGAATGCCAGATGCGGTGGCAGAGACTGTCAAACGTGGATGGCGACGTTGGGGATGGCGGGCTACGGTACCGACTGGCCGATGGCCTTCACAATCTCATGTGGGTCCCCGTGCCGGCGGAAATCATACCCGCGATCCCTCGCATAATCGAAGAGCGCCATCAGATCGGTGTGTGCGAGCAGGTCACGATACGGTCCAAGCGGCTCTTCCGATCTTGAGGTTAGAATTGCACACACTTCTTTGATCTCGATGTCGCTTGACAGGTCGCAGACGCCGGCATCGAGCAGTCCGCCGAGTCCGGCGGTGCCGGAGGCCTGTTTGTTGTTCATGTATCGCGCTACCACCCGCCTGACCCGCGGCCCCCTCTGGGCGCTATGGATAGACCTCTGAGCAAACAGAATCAACGCGGCAACGACGGCTCCACCAAACACGCTGACTGCCACGAGGGGTATCGCTTCCGCTAACTCGACATTACTTTCTGATGCGGCATATCTGTCCCACAACACGGCGCCCGCGACACCGGCAGCGCACGCGGCTCCGAAGGCGATACGCTTCAGCAGAGTGGAAACCGCGAAGAGCTTGGCTTTCTCAGCGGACACGCGGTACGAATGAAACCATGTCAACCATGACAGCAGACTGACCAGGCAGAGCGCTCCGGAGGCACGGGCATAGCCCCTCGTCGCCAGTAACTGGATGGTTACACCCGGAATAGCAATCACAAGGAGAATGAACGCCGCCGCGTTCTTCAGCCAACTCTGAACCGGATGTGGATCCTTGTCGGGATCCGGCGGAGGCTTGCGGTAATCCGAATCGCCATACATGACAACGGTCTTGACCTGCTGACAGACAATGGCCAGGTCCTTTTCACTTGAGTCGGGGGCGGACGGGAATATCTCCCTGAAGCGCGGGTAGGGGTATGGCGGCAATTCCTGGTAGGAAATGGCAATGGGATCTCTACCCAGTGATTTCTCATAGATGGCGGATTCCGTGAAGACCAGGCAGTCTTTGGCCGAGCCGAAGAGGGTGTTGTCAACGAGCACCAGGATCCGGTCTTCATCGGGAATGCGGCAGTTGGCGCGGGCGTTGGTCTCCTTCTCGGCGGGGATATCGGGTGTGAAATGGGCGTTGTGCCATCCCTTCAGTCGTTGTTTCAGGAAAGAAAGAACGGCCGCCGAACAGTCTTCACCCATCCTGGTTGCTGATTCTACCATGTGTCAGGTGGTCGTTGTTCATGCTCCGCGTCGGGCTGGAATCGGCCTGCATTCTCCCTATGCCCGACATACCCTCCTGTCCGGTGGGAAGTATTGCACGAATTCGATGGTGCGGCGGAGGACGATGTCAACGGGGGATGGGGACGTTGGGAATGGTGGGCTCAGTCCATCATACGGTACTGGATCAACATCGTTTGTAGTTGGATACGCCATTCCGCTTGCAGGAATACGAGAATAGCCCGGATTGAAGGATCGATCGGTGAACCCAACTGGAAGGCCATACCGCCATTGCCCCACCTGGCTTCAGGATACGGTGCATTTCGGGCAGCAGTCTGTCCATCGGTATCATGGGCGCAGGAATCACGCCGAATATTATGATTGCGTCCATGCTCTCTGCCTCGAGCTGAGTATGCAATGCGTCGCCTTTGACAACTTGTACGTTCTTCAGATTAGCAGCTTGCACCTTCCTGGCAACCGTTTCGACGGATGCTGTCAGCATGTCCATTGACACCAGTCATCCTTGATCTCCAATCAACCGAGCTGCGGGTATGGTGAAAAACCCTGTACCACACCCGATTTCCAGGACTCTCTGACCTGGACGAATTTCCGCACCCTGTAGTATTCTCATCGGTCCAAAGAACCGGTACCGTAAGCGGCTCTCCATCACGGCCGCCATCATTCTGGTGAATAGCCGGCCGATTTTCGTCCTGGCAAACGTTTCAATATTCATCATATCCCACTGATGCTATTCATGAAGGGACCCATATTGCTCCCGCTCGGCGCCGAACCTTGGCTTAGTCTTGCTGCCGCAACCGACCGAATCTTATGGTGGGGTGGAGAGGGATGTTAACCGCGGATGCCGTTGAAAGTGGTGGGCACAGCGCACCCTACGGACCAGGACAGAAGTTGGCATGGCTGCCTCCTTAGGGATGTTTGGTAGCGTGTCGCGAGAACCGGCACGCCACCTAGCAGCGCATCAGTTCAGCATTCCCTTGTATCCAGCATCACTTGGAGTCACGATTCCGGTACTGAGTCTTGCCTTTCTCTCTGCTAATTCGGATTCCGTGATTATTCCCTCTCTCTGCATCCAACGGTACTTAGCGAACTCTGACTGAGTATCGTTCATTGTATCTATCTCGAATTACTTGGCACGCAAGTATTTTTTCCTGGCCTCCTGCATTGTGAGAAGGAAATCATCCACCATCTTCTTCGTTGGCTTGTTTGCCAGAAAAAAGCATTCCTTGACCATTTGTCAAGTCTACAATGGTGTATCTTCGACGCTTGTAGAAGTGAATGGCAAACACAAGAACGGATGCAATAATCCACGGTGGCGCCCATATGATCGCCTCAGAAACGCCAAGAGCATATAATATGAGTCCAAAACCACCGAATATCCCAGATGCGATCGCCATCACAAGGACTCTGCCGCTTTGTTCCACCGCCGATCTGACAGTAGTTGTCAGGTCTTCATAATCGACGAATGTCTCAGTCTCTCCATCGCTATCCTTCACAAACAGTCTGATTTGATCGGGATCTAGTCTGAAGTCACGGTGCTCATTAAGGTACTTCTGATGAAGCTCCACTAGGTTTTCCACCTTCACTCAATTCCCTCCTGAAATGTTGTCCACGCATCGTTCGTTGTGTATTGTTGTTGGGACGTTGGCCAGAATGTTATCGCCCGTTTGTCGATAATGTCAAACATGGAGGGGGCGTTGGAGGTGGTGTGCTGTGCCCACCACCTCCGGTACTATGCTGGAGTCATGAGCCATGTCAACTTCGCCGTTGGAGGTGATGGTTGCCTCCCCGCCCCCGGCGGGGTATCATGAATGCACGTGCCCCCATAGCTCAGTTGGATAGAGCACCGGCCTCCGGAGCCGGGTGCGGGCGTTCGAGTCGCCCTGGGGGTATTTTCTTCTTTCCTGCGGAACGGTAGGCCCCACTACCCTCTTCCCCGCCATCAACCCCCCGGCCCCCCACTATTGGGGGATGAAGAAATGACGCAGAGGGCCTTCGGTCCTCTGCACGCCCCATGCAACGATGGCACGTCGGTTCCTTCTCTTGGGTCACGAGAGGACGTCAAGCTGCCCTTGGTGCCCTGATATGGGCAAGAGGATGAATACGAGGGGGCTCTTCACGGGCTGTGCGCCCAGTGGTCGAGTAGGCGGGAGCATTGCGACGCGCCCCGCATGACCATCCGGGGCTGAGTGGGGAGGAGCAGGAGTTCGTGGGTGGATGCCGCAGCCTCGCAGCCGGGACCAGGTGTTTCACAGCGACGCTATGACATTGAGACTGCTACGCATACCAGCAGGCCTCCAACAAGGCCAACCACCTGACCAACTGCGGCTCCCCAGGTAGACTCGAGAAGGACGGTGGGAATGGTGTGTTCGGAGACTCCCGCCAGCACTGCTTCCACCCTTCTGGCTTTGGCCAGGGTGAGGATTGGGGGCAACAGCAGCGGGATGGCGGCAATACAGATAGGCAGTAATGTGAAGGAACCGGGGCCCACGAGCCAATGAAAGATCAGGTAGCCAACCCCGAAGCCGGCCCCCTCACCCAATACACCGCACAGGAAACCAACAACAATGCCCCGGACACCGGTAACCATTATGCGCTGCTTCTCCGGGACCCAGAGCATAGGCAGGGGAAAGATGAGCAATCCCAGAGCAACGCCGAGTGTAACCACGAGGCACATGACCACGAGCGCCGAAATTGGCGAGAAGGTGAGTACATAGGCCAGCGCAGTCATGCGAGCAATTCCCCCCCCAGTCGTCAGCTTGGATTTCGCCTCCGACGATAACACCACAGAGTGGAAACTGTCAACCTGTGGGAGGGATAACAACCGGTGGGCAAGGTAAAGCGGAACCTGCCAGCAGCGCCTGGGATCGCGTAATCAACCCCCTTGATCCCCCAATCTTGGGGGAAGACTAAATAATGCAGAGGGCCTTCGGCCCTCTGCACGCCCCATGCAACGATGGCAGGTCGGTCCCTTCTCTTGAGTCACGAGAGGACATCTAGCTCCTCTTGGTGCCCTGTAATGAAGGAAGACGATGATTGCGCAAAGGGCCTTCGGCCCTCAGCACGCCCAGTGGTCGAGTACGCGCGAAAGAAAGGAACGTAGGGGCTTGATTCATCGAGCACGTGTTGCACACCTCCAAACCCCATCGCCCACCCTCTGGATTCCCGCCTTCGCGGGAATGACGGGTAGGCCACCGTGACGTAGGGGCGCATCGCGATGCGCCCTTTGTACGCCCCCGAACCCCCAGCCAACGCGTGCCTCTGACTCCCCCGGCAGGAGCTTCTCCTGCACCTCTTTCATACCTCATACTTCATCCTTCATGCTTTCGCAGGAATGACAGAACGGGTGTGGCCGACAATGAGACAAAGACGTGGGGAACGAGTGGCTGCCGGGGTATTACCTGCAATCCGGGCAGACGTCGAAGAAGCCTTCGGGCAGGTTCAGCTTCTTCCGGAAGTATTCGAGTTGCTTCACCGGTGCGAAGTTCTTCCCGCACTTCTGGCACTTTTGCATCTTGAACGTGGCCTTCCAGTTGACGATGGTGCGGGTGTCGCCATTCTCTTCCATCTTGATGCACTTGGTGGGGCAGATGTACACGCAGGAACCGCAGCCGATGCAGTCCTCAGCCGTCTCCAGGAAGGGCGCGGCCACTTCGCGGTTGACCCCGCGGTTTACCAGGCTGATGGCGGAAGTGCCTACCACTTCGGCGCAGGCGCGGGTGCAGAGGCCGCAGAGGATGCACTCGTTCTTCTCCCAGTACTCCGGCTTGAACGACGGCTTGTCAACGCCCAGCTTCCGGGCCATGTCTTCGATGACCTTCACTCCCTGGCAGCGGGCCAGCAGGAGTTCCATGAGCATTTTACGGTTGGAGATGACCCTCTCGGTGGCGGTCTTCACCACCAGGCCTTCCTCGATGGGGTACAGGCAGGAGGTGACCAGCCGGCTGCGGTTGTTCTTGGTGACCTCGACCAGGCACAGGCGGCAGGCGCCGTACGGCTCGATCTCTTCGTGGTAGCAGAGCGTGGGGATGTCGATCCCGTTGTCGCGGGCGACCTCGAGGACCGTCTGGCCCTCTTCCCCCTGGAGCTTCCGGCCATCGATGGTCAGGTTGACCAGCTTGTTCATTTGATCGCTACCGCCTTCAGATTGCAGATGTCATAGCAGGTCCCGCACTTGATGCACTTCTCCTGGTCGAGTATGACCGGCTGCTTCTTGGCCACGAATGTGATGGCCTTGGTCGGGCAGGGCTCCACGCACTTGCCGCAGCCGGGGCATTTCTCGTTGATGATGCTGTACGTGATCAGAGGCTTGCACACGCCGGCCGGGCAGCGGTGCTCCTTGATATGGGCCTCGTACTCGTCGCGGAAGTACCTGATGGTGGTCAGCACCGGGTTGGCTGCTGTCTGGCCCAGGGCGCACAGAGAGGCATCCTTCAGCGTGGCCGCCAGCCGCTCCAGCAGCTCGATGTCCTCATCGCGGCCCTTGCCGTCGGTGATATCGGTGAGTATCTGTATCATCCGCTTCAGGCCCTCGCGGCAGGGCAGGCACTTGCCGCAGGATTCCTCCTGCAGGAAGTTGACGAAGTACTTGGCCATATCCACCATGCAGGTGTTCTCGTCCGTGACGATCATGGCCCCGGAGCCCATCATGGAGCCCACGCGGGTCAGCTCGTCGAAGTCCACGGCGATGTCCAGGTGGCTCTCCGGTATGAAGCCGCCCGAGGGGCCGCCGGTCTGGACGGCCTTGAACTTCTTGCCATCGCGGATGCCGCCGCCGATGCCAAAGACGATGTCCCGCAGCTTCATGCCCATGGGGACCTCGATGAGGCCGGTGTTGTTCACCTTGCCCACGAGGGAGAATATCTTGGTGCCCTTGCTGGTCATGGTGCCGATGCCGCTGAACCAGTCGGCGCCCTTCAGCATGATATGCGGGATATTGGCCCAGGTCTCCACGTTGTTCAGGTTGGATGGGCGGTTGTAGAGACCCTTCTCGGAGGTATGAACATACTTGGCTCGCGGCTCGCCCACCTTGCCTTCGAGCGAGGCCATGAGCGCGGTGGACTCGCCGCAGACGAAGGCGCCGCCGCCGCGGCTGACCTTCAACTTGAAGTGAAAGCCGCTCCCCAGGATATTGGTGCCCAGCAATCCCTTGGACTCAGCCTGCTTGATGGCCATCATAACATTCTCAACGGCCATGGGGTATTCGTGGCGGATGTAGACGTAGCCCTCGTGCGACCCGATAGCATAGGCGCCGATGATCATGCCTTCCAGAACGCTGTGGGGGTTGCCTTCCATGAGGCTACGGTCCATGAACGCGCCGGGGTCGCCCTCGTCGCAGTTGCAGATGACGTACTTGATATCGCCCTCGGCGTCGCGGGTGGACTGCCACTTGTTCCCGGTCGGGAAGCCGCCGCCGCCCCGGCCGCGCAAGCCCGACTTTTTCACCTTGTCGATGACCTGTTCGGGCTTTATCTGGAAGAGGACCTTGGCCAGGGCGGAGTAGCCGCCGATGCCGATATAATCTTCTATCGAAGTGGGATCAATCTTGCTGTTGGCGTCAAGAAGGAGCCGCATCTGCCTGCTGTAGAACGGAACGTCGGCTTCCTTCTCGTAGTGCTGCTTGGTGTTGGGATCCTGGTAGAGGAGCCGCGAAATGACCCTGCCTTTGACTATGGTCTCGTTGACGATCTCCGGCACATCCTCGATCCTGACGCGCTGATAGAAGACGCCTTGGGGGTAGATGGTGAGGAGCGCGCCCCTCTCACAAAAACCGGGGCACCCGGTGCCTCTGACGTCCACGCTGTTCTCCAGTTTCTGTTTGGTTATCTCGTTCTTGAATGCCTGGAGAATATCCACGCAGCCGTAAGCCAGGCAGCCGGTGCCGACGCAGAGCGCAATGCACGGCTTTTTCGGGTTCTTCCTGGCGACAATGGCTGCCCGTAGGGCCTCCAATTGCTTGGGTGAATTCACCCGGCCCGTGGGCGCCTTTTCCTTCGGTTTAGGTTTAGCTGCCATCTCTATTCATATTTCGCCAGCAGCGGGCTGACCTTGTCGCTGGTTATCTGGCCGTGGTATTTCTCATCGATCATGACCATGGGGCCCAGGGCGCAGCAGCCGACGCAGTTGACGGTCTCCAGGGTGTATCTGAGGTCCGGCGTGGTCTCCGTCCGCTTGATACCGAGGTCCAACTCCATCTTCTCCACGACCTTGGCTGCTCCGCGGACATGGCACGCGGTACCGAGGCAGACCTTGATCACATGCCGCCCGCGCGGCGTCAGGCTGAAGGCCTTGAAGAAGGTAGCTACGCTATAGACTTGGCTGGCGGGAACGCCCAGCAGAGATACTACCTCATCGAGCGCTTCCTTGGGCAGGTAGTGGTGCTCGGTCTGGATATCCTGGAGAATCGAGACCAACTGGCCCTTGTCTCTATCGTACTTCTTGACGATCTCGGCTATGCTGCTGGGCACCTAAGCTTCCACCTTCTTCTTCAGTTTCTCGTACTCGCGGATGACGCCCTTTTGGATGCGCTCCACTTCGTCCTTGGGCAGGTGGCGGAACCGGCCTTGCGGGGTGAGGTAGTCGGTTACGGGCCGCAGCTTGGGGAAATCCACCGTCAGCTTGTATTTCCCGTTCACCACTTCGTACAACGGGAAGACGCCGGTCTCCACCGCCAGGCGGCCCATCTTGACGCTCAGATCGCCGCCGTGACGCCAGCCCGTGGGACACGGCGAAAGCACATGCAGGTATGATGGCCCTTTGGTGGCCACGGCCTTGTTCACCTTCTCCATGAGGTCGAACGGGTAGCTGGGGCAGGCAGTGGCCACGTACGGGATGTCATGGGCGACAGCGATGGACGGCATGTTCTTCTTCCAGGTGGACTGGCCGATGCTGACTTTGCCGGCAGGAGAAGTGGTCGTGGCCGCGCCGAACGGTGTGCCGCTGGATCTTTGGATACCGGTATTCATGTAGGCTTCGTTATCGAAGCAGACGTAGAGCATATCGTGCCCGCGCTCCCAGGCGCCCGAGAGCGCCTGTATGCCGATGTCGAGGGTCGCGCCATCCCCTCCCATAGCTACCACCTTGGCCATGTTTGTCCGGCTGCCCTTTTCGTTCATTATCTTCTGCGCTGCCTCAATGCCTGAAGCCACTGCGGCGGCGTTCTCGAACAGGGTGTGGATCCAGGGGACTCGCCACGATGTGGTCGGGAACGGCGAGGAAATTATCTCCATGCAGCCGGTGGCGTTAGACACAATGACATTCCGGCCCAGGGCCTTCATGACCAGCCTGAGCGCGAGGGCCTCGCCGCAGCCGATGCACGCGCGATGCCCGGGAGCAAGGTAGTCCTTCTGTGGCACCAGCCGGGGCACAAATACCGCGAAACTCTCCACTGGCTAGCCCCTGACTCCGATCATCTCTATTTCTTCTCCACCCTGCGCCGCGATGACCCTGCCGCGCTCGACCATCTGTATGAACTCAGGTACGTAGAGGTCGCGCCCGCCGAGGCCACCGATGAAACCTGCCACGTTCGGCCGCTTTTTCTGAGAATACAGCGCCGCCTTGACCTCTGAGCAGACAGGCCCGGGCGGTCCGGCCGGAGAGATGCATCGGTCAAGGACCACCAGTGTCTGACAGTTCTCCACCGCCTGGCGCAGTTCGCCGAACGGGAACGGACGCCATAACCGTATCCTGATCAACCCTACCTTCTCTCCGCAGTCGCGGAGTTGGTCCACCGCCTCCATGGCGATCTCGCTGTAGCTGCCCATGGTGAGCAGCAGGGTGTCGGCGTCTTCCGTTCTGTAGTGCTCGACGGGTTTGTACTGGCGTCCGCTCAATTTGGCGAATTCGTCGAAGACGTAGCTGATGAAAGGCCTGGTGGAGCGCAGGGCGTTCTCCATGGATTTCCTGGCCTCCGTGTACAGTATGGGCACAGCGAACGCGCCCACCGTAACGGGGTTGTCAGGGTCCAGCGGGAAGGGATGTTTGAACGGAGGCAGGAAGGAGTCGACCTGTTTCTGCTCAAGCAGGTACAAGGGCTCAACGACGTGGGACACATGGAAACCATCGATATGCACCATGACCGGGAAGAGGACCTTCTCGTTTTCGCCGATACGGAAGCCGCACAGCGTCAGGTCGAAGGCCTGCTGGCCGTTCTCGGCGAATATCTGGATCCAGCCGGTATCGCGGACGGACATGACGTCGGAGTGATCGCCCCAAACGCTGAGCGGGCAGGAAAGCGCCCTGTTGGCCACACCCATTACTATCGGCAGCCGCAGGCCTGAGGCTACATACAGCACCTCGTGCATCAGTTCCAGGCCCTGACCGGCAGTGGCGGTGAAAGTGCGGGCTCCGGCGGCGGATGAGCCGAGGCAGGCGCTCATGGCGGAATGCTCGGACTCCACGGGGATGTAGGCCGCGTTCAACTCCCCATTGGCCACCATCTCCGCCAGGCGCTCCACTATGTGGGTCTGTGGGGTGATGGGGTATGCTGCCACCACGTCGACGTTGGCCAGCCTGACGGCCTCAGCCATGGCCAGGGAGCCTTCCATCCCAGTCATTGCTGTCTTGTTCATTCTTCCGGTCCCATGGTTATGGCCTGCGTCCAGCACTCCCTGGCGCAGATGCCGCAGCCCTTGCAGTAGTAGTAATCAGCCTCGAAGTAGCCCTCTTTGTCGTGATGGATGCAGCCTTCGGGGCAGAAAAGAGCGCAGATGCCGCACTTGATGCAGCGGTCCTTGTTCCAGGTGGGCTTCTCCGATCTCCAGTCACCCGTCTTGTATTCGGCAGCGTTGCCTGCCGTCCTGATAACGGCGCCAAGGTCGATGTCCTGCCAGGTGATCTCGGAGTCTTTCTTTCTCGCGCTCATCCCAATCCGTCTCTTGTACAGGTCAAGCTATGACAGTCGTCTCGTAGGCCTTCTTGCAGGCCTCGAAGTTGGAGTCCGCCCTGCCGCCAAACCTGTGCTTCAGCGGTTCCTCGAGCGACTCCATGGGCACTACGTCACAGGCCTTCAGAATGGCACCCAGCATCGTGGTGTTGACTATGTTGACACGTATGGTTTCAATGGCTATGGCCGAAGCATCCACCACGGCGGTAGGCCAGTTGTCCATAAAACGCTTCTTTGTCTCCTCGGCGGACGCTTTCGTGTTGACTACTACGATGCCTTTCTCCCTCAGCCCAGAGGTTACGTCGAGGATGTTGAGCAATCCGGGATCCAGCACCACCACAACATCAGGCTCCTTAATTTCGCCTCTAACGCGGATCGGCTTGTCGGATACCCTCACGAACGCCTGCACCGGCGCACCGCGTCTCTCAGGGCCGAAGCTGGGGAAGGCCTGAGCATACTTTCCGGTGCCGATGGCAGCGAGGGCCAGCATTTCAGCGGAAGTGACGGCGCCCTGTCCGCCACGGCCATGGATTCTGATCTCGATCATGGTGGTGAATTTCATTATAGAACAGGGCAAATGGCTTGTACAATGGATAGGTTGACATAATTTCATAAGGAAAGTGTCGAGGGGTGCTGTGGCAGGATGGGGTTGGGGGTCTGGTGGTGCTGGCGTGGCATGTAAGGGGGGGGGGCGAATCCCCTCTTCATTAATCCCAAGCTCCGAGCGAGGGTCAGGTGGTTGGTGGTGGCTTTGCTGTCGTGAGATAGATACAAGGGCGATGGTTTAAAGGGGAAAGAAGCCTTTGACTTCCTCTCAAATAGCATGGTATATTCCCCAATTGCGGGGTGTAGCGCAGCGGCTAGCGCGCATGGTTTGGGACCATGAGGCCGGAGGTTCAAATCCTCTCACCCCGACCATGATCCCTGCAGGCCACAGATCCCCAAGGCGGTCTGCCAGATTTCCCGGTTGGCGACGGCACCAGCCGTGTCATGCAGGCAAGTCGTTGTTCGTCTCGGGCCCGGGACGGCTATTGCACCCCCGAAGTAGAATTAGGAGCCAGGAGGAGTCACGTGGAGAATGCGCTGATAGAGGCCACCGGGTTGAATGCGAGGATCTCGCTGTTCAGAGATGTGGTGCGGATGCAACGCACCGGGGTGCGCAACTTGCTGAGCGGAGCCTCCAGGATAGAGAACGACGTGCTGATCTCACAGATAGTCAGCGTGCATTTCAGGAAGGCGGGGTTGCTCAGCAACGGGTACATAGAGTTCATTTTAATGCCCTACCACCAAAGGCGCGAGAGGAATCCTGAGAACGAGACCGAGGACATTGTTGTGTCTTTCAGACCCGGGCAACAGAAAGCGTTTGAGGCGTTTCGGGAGATGCTGGAGGCGAAGATGACCAGCGCAGGCGCCGGCAGGCCCTCGTCGCCGGCCAGCACAGACCTGGATCAACTCGAGAAGCTGGCTTCTCTCCTTGACAAAGGCATCATCACCGAAGAGGAGTTCGGTCGCAAGAAGAAGCAACTCCTGGGCCTGTAGTCGCCTCCTTTGAAAATCCGCTCTCGACCCACTATAATCTTGCCATAATCTATGGGCTCGTAGCTCAGCGGCAGAGCGGCCGGCTCATAACCGGTTGGTCCCTGGTTCGAATCCGGGCGAGCCCATTTGTGTCCACCTGTAGAAGTATGCAGCTATGACGCAACAGTGACGCAAGAGTCTGCAAGTCAAGTGGGCAACAAGCGTGAGCCATCCAAAAAGAAACCGGGGAAGGAGCCGCTCTTACATCTCACCACTGCTCTAAAGGAAGTGGTTGCGCAGATGTGGGCCGAAATCCTCGAATAGGACGGTATCCGCTGCTCGACAAAGATGGGCGCGGTTGTAGGTGATTTCCTCAGTGTTTTCACCAGGATGGGTGTGCCAGTAGAGATCTATGTGCTAGCGTCGGAAGCCCAGAGAGCAAATGGGATACTGGATAGCCTCGGAGAATCTCCTACCGATAGTGACTGACTTGGCTAGCCCCAGATTAGGTAGTACCCCGACCGCACTGGGACTCTTCTCGCCTGTTCATCAAGCTACTGTTCGGGAGGAACCCTCTTGGACTCCACCGGATCCAACTTCCAGATCTTCTGTACGTTGGCA
>JAFGCL010000210.1 GCA_016932645.1 Dehalococcoidia bacterium
AATATGATCCGTGATGAATCCGCCCAGGAGCGGGCCGATGATGGAAGAGAGCCCAAAGACCGCCATAGTCAATCCCTGGTACTTGCCACGCTCGCTGGGGGGAAACAGGTCACCAATGACAATAAATGCATTGGCCATCATGATGCCGGCGCCGATGCCCTGGAATCCGCGGAACAGGATGAGCTGGGTCATGTTCTGACTGACGCCGCAGAGGGCCGACCCGGCCAGGAAGATGATGATGCCAACAATGTAGAATCGTTTTCGGCCATACATGTCCGTCAGACGGCCGACTATGGGCATCATGGAAGTAGCCGTCAGCAGGTAGGCCGTGGCCACCCAGGTGTACTGCTCGAAGCCTTTCAGGTCGGCGATAATACGGGGCAGGGCAGTGCCCACGACCGTCTGGTCCAGAGAGCTGAGGAACATGGCCAGTAGCACTCCCCCTAGAGTGATGAACACCTGGCGCCGGTCAAGATTGTGAAAACCCAGGGGGACGGCACCGGGAGTATCCTCACTGGAAAGAGGCGCGTTCGGCTTCCCTTGACCAGTGGGGAGGCTGGGGCTGTTGCTCATCAATATCCAATGACCTTCGCCCTTCAAGCTGGGCGGACGATCGCACCAAAACCCTAGTATACGCTCTGTGGAGAACACGCGGCAAACCGAGGCCGAACAGCGCAAGCCTTGTGATGACAATAGGGTATCGGTATAATCTAGGGGCATGACCGCACCGGAGTCTGCAAAGAGCCCCCCTGACCATCCCAAACTGACGGAAACGGCCACCACCGATCACCGGGTTGCCACCAGCGATGACGTCGAGCTATCCACGTACCTCGAAATCGCCAAGGAGAAACGCGGCGAGCACCCCATTCCTCAAAAGGGAGTGGCGCCTGGGGCGGAGCGTGATGCCGTCGTTGTCTTCGACTTCGGCTCCCAGTACAGCATGCTCATCGCCAGGCGGGTGCGCGAGTGCCAGGTCTACTGCGAAATAGTGCCCCACGACACCCCCTGGTCCAAGATCGCCAGCCTTCGCCCCAAGGGGTTCATCCTCTCCGGGGGCCCGGCCAGCGTCTACGATGCCGGGGCACCACTGACACCCAGGTATGTCTTCGAAAGCGGAATTCCCGTCCTGGGGATTTGCTACGGGATGCATGCCATGGCCCAGCAACTGGGCGGAAAGGTCGAGCACCTCGAGAAGAGGGAATACGGGCACGCGACATTGCATTTGAGCGCCGACTCCCCTCTATTGGCCTACCTTCCCTTCTCTCTGCCGGTGTGGATGAGCCACGGCGACCAGGTGGTGGAACTACCGCCTGGTTTTACATCACTGGCATACACCGACAGTTGCCCCACCGCCATCATGGGCAACGACCAGGGCTTCTTCGGTCTGCAGTTCCACCCGGAGGTGGTGCACACACCGGACGGCAAGACGATAATCAAGAACTTCCTCTACAACGTCTGCGGCTGCCAGGGAAACTGGACCGCGAAGAACTTCATCGAGGAAAGCATCGATAAGATCAACGAGCAGGTGGGATCGGGCAGAGTCATATGCGCCCTTTCGGGAGGGGTGGACTCGGCAGTCACCGCAACGCTGATTCACCAGGCGGTCGGCGCCCAATTGACCTGCATCTTCGTCAACAACGGCCTGCTGCGCCGCGAGGAACCGGAGCGGAACCTCAATGCTTTCCAGAAGAATCTGAAGATGAACGTCGTCTATGTCGATGCCACTGACAGGTTCCTCAACAAACTGGCGGGAGTGAGCGACCCGGAGAAGAAGCGCCACATCGTCGGAGAGGAGTTCATCCGTGTCTTTGAAGAGGAAGCCGCCAAGATCGGTAAAGTGGACTTCCTGGCGCAGGGCACCGTCTACCCTGATGTGATAGAGAGCGCGGCTCCGGACATGAAGGCCTCGGCCAGAATCAAGTCCCACCACAACGTCGGCGGGCTTCCGGCGAGGATGGCGCTGAAGTTGCTGGAGCCACTGCGTTTCCTGTTCAAGGATGAGGTCAGGAGGGTGGGCCTGGCGCTGGGGCTGCCGGAAGACGTCGTGTGGCGACAGCCATTCCCAGGCCCGGGCCTGTCGGTGCGCGTCATTGGAGAGGTGACCAGGGAACGCCTGGAGATACTGCGTGCGGCAGACTGGATCGTCATGAATGAGATCAAGGAGGCTAACCTCTACCGTGAGCTCTGGCAGAGTTTCGCCGTGCTTACCAATGTGCAGAGCGTTGGCGTCATGGGCGACTACCGGACCTACGGCTATCTTGTGGCGGTGAGAGCAGTGAACAGCGAGGACGCCATGACGGCGAACTGGGCGCGGCTTCCCTATGATCTGTTGGCACGGATTTCCAGCCGCATTGTCAACGAAGTGCCCGCCGTGAACCGCGTCGTCTTTGACATCTCGTCGAAACCGCCAGCCACCATCGAGTGGGAGTGAAAGGAGCGAGAACGGTGTCTTACGGCAATGGTGAATCGAACGAAGCCGAGGAGAGAGAGTTTGACCTGGAAATGCTGCGGGAGGATCTCGTCGGAGAGCTGAACGCCATTAACCAGTATCAGGCACATATCGAGACGCTGGAAAATGAAGAGGCCATACGTGTCCTCGAGCACATCCGCGACGACGAAAAGGAACACGTTGCGGAACTGACCAAGCTGATTCAGAAGCTGGATGCCACTCAAGCGGCCAAGTTCAAGAAGGAAGGCTTGTAGACGGTACAGGCCAAGTAGAGGCCACAACTGCCGTCAGGGGCAAACATAGACGCAGCCATGCTTCACTCTGCCTGTCCGGTGCCAAGCCCATGACGAAGTCGCTCAGACGTCCTGCACCAGAGGCCGTCGACAGACTGCTCAACCCGAGAAGCATAGCCGTGGTCGGTTCTCTGAGAGAGGCTCGCTTCGGCGGCTATGTCACCACCAGCCATCTCCTGCGCTTCGGCTATAAAGGCAGGATATACCCGGTGAACCCGCAGTACGAAACGGTCCTGGACCTGAGGGTCTATCCCAGCGTCAAAGACATCCCGGAGCCGGTGGACCTCGTGGTCACCATGGCCGGAGCACCGGCGGTCCCCAGGATCATCACAGACTCGGTGCAGAACAGAGCCAGAGTGGCTATCATCATCTCGGACGGATTCGGCGAGAGAAACGAGGACGGGAGGAGGCTGCAGCAAGAGGTGAACCGGATTGCCGAGGCCGGCGGCTTGCGGCTCCTGGGGCCCAACACCATCGGTGTGGCCAACCCGGCCATCGGGCTGATGACGACGCCGTACAGGGTGACCTACGAGAAGATGATCATGGGCGGCGTGGCTCTCTGCGCGCAGACCGGGTTGATCGGCCCACAGAACATGCCGCTGGAGGAAACTCACTACGGCCTGAGCAAGATGTGCGATTTCGGCAACAAGTGCGACCTCGACGAGATCGACCTCCTCGATTACCTGGCAAACGATCCAGACACGAAGGTAATCGCTATGCACCTCGAGGTGATACGGGACGGGCAGTCGTTCCTGCAGAAGGCCAAGGAGGTCGTCTCCAGGAAGCCGGTGGTCGTGCTGAAGCCTGGCAGAACCAGGGAGAGTCAGAGAACGATGGCATACCACACCGGCTCACTGGCGGGAGAGGATCTAGTCTACGACAGCGCCTTCAAACAAGCAGGCGTTATCAGGGTCGACAACTTCAGAGAGCTGATTGATATACCCAAGGTGCTCGCCACCCAGCCACCGCCCCGCGGCAACAGAGTGGGGATCGTTACCATATCCGGCGGGGCCGGGGTCATGGCGATAGACGTCGCGTCGACGCAGGGCCTGACTCTGGCCAAGCTTTCGGCGGCCACGCTCGATAAGCTGGCCGCCGTGTCTCCGGTGCTGGCCAGCAACCCCGTGGACCTGGGGCCGGGGTTGCCCGCGTACCAGGTAGCTGGGGGAATA
>JAFGCL010000211.1 GCA_016932645.1 Dehalococcoidia bacterium
ACCCTCGAGATTGGGGTTGGTGGCCAGGATGACCTCCTTTACCGATCCATCCTTCAGTCGCTCAAGCAGACTCTTGATCTTGAGATCATCGGGGCCCATACCATCCATTGGGGACAGCACGCCGTGAAGAACATGATAGAGTCCGCTGTACTTACGAGTGCGCTCCACTGCCAGTATGTCCAGCGGCTTCTCAACAACGCAAATACGGCTGCGGTCCCTACCTTGGTCCTGACATACGGAGCAGGGATCGGACTCGGTGAAATTCTGGCAAACGGTGCACAGCACCACCTTCTCTTTTACCGCCAAGATCGCCTCTGCCAGAGCCCTGGCCTGTTCCTCAGGGATTCGCAGCAGGTAGTAGGCCAGACGCTGCGCGCTCTTGGGTCCGATGCCCGGCAGCTTGTGAAGCTCCTCTATCAGCCTGGACACCGGTTGCGCGGTGGGAACGGAATCAATACCCAAGGCTCGCCTTTCCTCACATGCCCGGCAGTTTCAAACCAGCTGTGACTCCGCCCAGGCGCTCCTGAGCCAGTTGCTGCGATTTCTCCATGGCTTCGCTGACGGCCGCCAGCACCAGGTCCTCCAGCAGGCTCAAGTCGTTGGGGTCAACGGCTTCAGGAGATATCTTGATGGACAGGAACTTCTGATTGCCAGTGATGACAATCTTCACCGCGCCGCCGCCGGCACTCACCTCCAGGTTGGTGTCGGCCAGCTCCTCCTGGGTCTTGGCCAGCTTCGCCTGCATGTCCTTTATCTGGCGCATCATGTTCTTGTTCATCATCTCTTCTCTTCTCCTTCTGTCATCGACGAATCCTCAACGACGCTGGTAACCCGGGCGCCATGCTCCAAGGCTGCCTTGACCAGAGGGATATCTTCTATCTTCCGCCTGGGCTTCACTTCCTTCGTTTTGAGCACGCACCGGATCTTGTTGGGGCAGCCGAACTTCTCGGCCAGCTTCTTCTCCACCATGCGAGTGTACTTGGTGTCCTCAATCTTGTTCTTGTGGAAATCGTGGAAGAACGCCAGCACCAACGTCTCACCTTCAACGGCCTCCGGCTCACAGGCACTCCTCAGAAAAGCGTCCAGGCTGCCGCTGGATCCCACGCCACGCAGCGTGTTTACGAAATCGCTCCACTGACTCTTGACCCGTTCCAGCTCAGGCTGCACCGGCGATGAACTGGCCGGCTCTTTGGGCTCTTCCGGCTCTGAGACAGGAGCGGCTGACTTGGCTGGCGATGCCTCCGGCGTAGTGACAACCTTCCTCTCAGGAATGGGCTCAGGGACAGGCGCGGTCGGCTTCGCCGGTGCGGCCTCAGCCTTCCTGGGTGCTGCTGGTGGCCGGCTTGCGGCGGGAGCCTTGGCTTCCTTCGGCAGAACGCTTTCCACCAGCGCCAGCTCCAGGGGCAATGATGAATAGTCCCTGGAGCGCAGGTCGATCTGCCCGAACAGCTTCAGGATCCTGACCACGTCGTCCAGGGCCATTCTGTCAGCTAGCTGCTTCACCTCGGCCAGGTCGTCCGAGGCCAAATCGACGGAGGCCTCTGCCCCGGACTTGGCCAGAAGCATGTTACGCAGATACTCCACCAGCCCGCGGTTGAACTGCATGAGGTCAAGGCCGTCCGCCACCAGGCAGTTGATGGTGTCCAGTCCGGCTGCCACATCCTTGGCCGCGATATGCCCCACCAACTCCTTGACGCGGGAGTCGTTGGTGACGCCCAGCATGTCCTGCACTTGGCTGACATCGATTTGGCGGCCATAGTAGGCGACGAGTTGCTGCAGCAGGTTCTCGGCGTCACGCAGGCTTCCGGAAACGGCCCTCGCAACGAGCCGTAGACTCTGGGGTTCAATGGTGATGCCCTCCTGCTGGCAGATGAGCGTCAGTTTGGCAACCACGGCGCTGTGGGACAGCCGGCGGAAGTCGAATCTCTGGCAGCGTGACAGGATAGTTGGCAGCAGCTTGTATGGCTCGGTAGTAGCTAGGACGAAGATGGCATGCGGCGGAGGCTCCTCCAGCGTCTTCAAGAGAGCATTGCAGGCATCGGTCGTCAGCATGTGCACTTCATCGATGATGTAGACCTTGTATCGGGCGCTGTTGGGGGCGAACTTCACCCTCTCGCGAAGCTCGCGGATATCGTCGATGCCGCGGTTGCTGGCCGCATCGATCTCGATCACGTCCAAAGCGCTGCCATTGGTAGTAGCCTGGCACTGACTGCATGTGTTACAGGGTTCGCCCTTGCCGTTCTTCAGGCAGTTCACCGCCTTGGCCAGAATCCGTCCGGTGCTCGTCTTGCCGGTGCCCCTCGGGCCGCAGAACAGATAGGCATGGGCCACACGTCCACTCTCCAGGGCATTGAGCAGCGTCTTGGTGATGTGCTCCTGCCCCACCACGTCGGCCAGGGTCTGTGGACGCCACTTGCGATAGAAAACCTGCGAAGTCATTGCCAATCCTATCCAGCCCGTTCCTGAACCGCGGATAGAACTCTCTGCTCCAGTGATCTCATCTCACGTTCACGATCTGGATTGTCATGATCATAGCCCATAAGGTGAAGCACGCCGTGAACGACCAGCAGCGCCAGTTCATCCTCCACAGGGTGCTTCCTCTCGGCTGCCTGCTTCGTAGCTTTGGGATAGGAGACGATCACCTCGCCCAAATGGACCTTCTCGCCCGGAGGCATCACGAATCCAGTCGCAGCACCGTTGCGTCCATCTGCCTCGAGTGCGAAAGAGAGGACGTCCGTGGACCTATCCACACCGCGGTATGTCTTGTTCAGTTCATGCACCATAGCATCATCGGTGATGAGCAGGCTCAACTCCACCTGCGACCCAACACCGTGTGCGCCAAGCGACTCCTTGACCAGCCGGCGCAGCCATCTCTTGTCGATGCGCCCCTGGAAGTCCCTGTCAACGCGGATCACCAGTCTCACCGTGGGGCAGTCTCTCCCATTAGATCAACGATCCAACGCCGTATGCAGGGCGTCCCCCAGTGTTTCGACAGGCACAACCTCGATGTCCTGCGGCGTATCCAGGCCTTTCAGCGATACTACTGGTCCCAGGCACCGGGTGAAACCCTGCCTTGCGGCATCGGCAATCCGGCGCTCCATCTGTGGGACACCCCTGACCTCGCCACTCAGCCCCAGCTCTCCAATCACCACTGTACCCCGGTCCACCTCCTTGTCCCTGAAGCTGGAGGCTATGGCCAAGGCCACCGCCAGGTCGGCGGCTGGCTCACCGGTCTTCAGGCCGCCGACCGCATTGACAATTATATCCTGATTCGACAGCCTCAGCCCAGCCCGCCGGGAAAGCACGGCAATGATCAGTAGCAGCCGGTTGAGGTCCACACCGTTGGCCGTGCGGCGCGGCAGGCCGAAACTGGTTACAGATGTCAGCGCCTGCATCTCCACCAGCAGGGGCCGTGTGCCCTCCAGCGTGGAGGTCACCACCGATCCCACCGCACCCCTGGAACGGTGGGACAGAAAGACCTCTGAAGGATTCTCCACCTCAGCCATGCCTTGGTCTTTCATCTCGAAGATGCCCACTTCGTTCGTCGAGCCAAAGCGGTTCTTGACGCAACGCAGCAGCCGGTAGGAGCTGAAGGACTCTCCCTCCAGGTAGAGAACAACATCAACGATGTGCTCCAGAACCTTGGGCCCGGCGATGGCCCCTTCTTTAGTCACATGACCCACAATAAGGAGGGGTACCGATGCCGATTTCGCCCACTGCATCAGCCTCAAGGTGCATCCCCGCACCTGGGACATACTGCCGGGCGCTCCCTCCAGGTCGTTCAAATAGACGGTTTGAATGGAGTCGATCACCCCGAGAGCTGGCGACACCTCCCCCATTCGCTGCAGGATGATTTCAAGATCTGTCTCCGGAAGGACATAGAGCCCATTCCCGTTGATGCTCAGGCGGTCTGCCCGCAACTTCGTCTGGTGCAGTGATTCTTCGCCCGATGCATACACTACTTTGCCCCCTTGGGTGGCAATCATCGCCGACACTTGAAGCAACAGGGTCGACTTGCCAATCCCTGGATCGCCGCTGATGAGAATCAGCGAGCCGGGCACAATGCCTCCACCCAGAACGCGATTCAACTCGCCAAAGGGGAGTGTTACCCGGGGTGCACGTTCAGCAGAGACTAGTGACAACTCGCAGGCAACGGATTCCGCACCGATTGAACCAGCGGCTGCTTTGGAGGCACCGACGACTGTCTCCGCCAAGCTGTTCCAGCTCTGACACCCCGGACAGCGTCCCAACCACTTGAGGCTTTCCTTGCCGCATTGCTGGCACACGAAGACCGTCTTGCGGGTTCTGTCCACTGTCTGTGTCTTCCAAAAGAGGGGAGCACCTTTTGGGGCTCCCCTCTTACTCTGCCTTGGGCAATTGTCCTAGCGGGTCATGAAGAAGAGGCTGAGGGTTGCGCGCCTGCCGAAACCTCGTCAGTCTTGTGGTCCAGCCTCACAGCGATGTCGTCACCCTCGCGGTCAAGACGGATGGTATCGCCTGGCTTGATTTCGCCGTGCAGCAGAATGTCAGACAGCTTGTCCTCAACCATCGTCTGGATCACCCGGCGGAGCGGGCGGGCGCCAAAAGCCTCATCATAGCCTTTCAGGCTGAGCAACTCCTTGGCTCCTTCGGACACAGCCAAGCCGACGCCACGCTCGATAAGCTGGGCCTTGACCGGGCGCAACATCAGATCGACGATCTGCCGGATATGCTCCTGGGTGAGGTGATGGAACACCACCACACCATCAAGCCGGTTGATGAACTCCGGCCGGAAGGTCTTCTTCAGTTCCTCCAGGAGCTTCTCCTTCATCCTCTCGTAGGAACGCTGTCTCGTCTTCCCTTCATCGGTGCGGCTGACGAACCCCATCACCGAGTCCTTCTTGATCAACTCCGCGCCGATGTTGCTGGTCATGATGATGATACAGTTCCGGAAGTCAACCTTCCTCCCCTTGGCATCAGTCAAGTGACCATCATCGAATATCTGCAGCAGGATGTTGAACACGTCAGGGTGAGCCTTCTCAATCTCATCGAGAAGAATAGCGCAGTAGGACTTGCGTCTTATGGCCTCGGTCAGTTGCCCGCCTTCGTCGTAGCCCACGTATCCCGGAGGAGCGCCCACCAGGCGCGCCACGCTGTGCCTCTCCATGAACTCCGACATGTCGAGGCGAATCAACGCCTCTTCGCTGCCAAACATGAACTCGGCCAGCGCCTTGGCCAACTCCGTCTTTCCGACGCCGGTCGGCCCAAGGAAAATGAAGCTGCCGATCGGGCGCTTGGGATCCTTGAGGCCGGTGCGAGCCCGTCTGACGGCCTTGGCTATCGTGGTAATAGCCTCATCCTGCGATACAATGCGCTTATGTAACTCGTCTTCCATCTGAAGCAGACGTGTCGCCTCATCGGTGGCCAGCCTGGAAGTGGGAATTCCGGTCCACATGCTGAGCACTTCGGTGATGTCGGCTTCGGTCACCTGTGGCCGCTCGCTGCTGATATCGGCCTTCCAGTTGCTCTCCAGTTGCTGCACCTTCTCCGCCAAGTGAGACTCGCGGTCGCGCAGTTCGACGGCATATTCGTATTGCTGCGCGGCGATGGCTGTCTCTTTGTCACGGCGCACACTCTCCAGGGCCATCTTGGCCTCTTTCAAGCCGATGGGTATGGCCCCCATCTTCAAACGCACGCGGGACGATGCCTCATCCATCAGGTCGATGGCCTTATCCGGCAGGAAGCGGTCGGCTATGTAGCGCGATGCCAAATTCGCCGAGGACCTCAGAGCATCGTCGGTTATAGTCACCTGATGGTGCTCCTCATAGCGCTCCTTGACACCGCGGAGTATCTCTATAGTCTGCTCGATGGAGGGTTCTTCCACCAAAACGGGCTGGAAGCGCCGTTCCAGAGCAGCATCCCTTTCAACATGTTTTCGGTAGTCGTCCAGCGTGGTGGCGCCGATGCACTGCAACTCTCCCCGCGCCAGCGACGGCTTCAGGATGTTGGCGGCATCCACAGCACCCTCGGCAGCGCCGGCGCCGACTATGGTGTGCATCTCGTCAATGAAAAGCACGCAGTTGCCCGCGCTCTTCAGCTCCTCGATGACCTTCTTCAGTCGCTCTTCGAACTCGCCACGATACTTGGTGCCGGCAACCAGTGATCCCATATCCATGGTCACTACCCGTTTGCCCTGCAGTGTATGCGGCACTTCGCCGGCCACTATCCTGTGAGATAGACCTTCCACAATGGCGGTCTTCCCGACTCCGGGCTCTCCTATGAGGACCGGGTTGTTCTTGGTGCGTCTGGACAGTATCTGGATCACGCGCTGGATTTCCTTGTGCCGCCCGATGACCGGATCGAGCTTGTTGGCCCGAGCCATAGCGGTCAGATCCAGGCCCAGTTGATCCAGAGTAGGTGTCTTGCTGGTGCTGCGGGGGGCCTGCTGCGACTGCATGGCGCCTTGGTTAAGGACACGGGTAGTCTCAGCGCGCGCCCTCTCCAGGCTGACGCCTAGGCTCTCCAGCACACCACCGGCTACACCTTCGCCCTCGCGCAGCAAGCCGAGCAGCAGGTGCTCCGTGCCAACATAGCTGTGGTTCAGTCGGCGGGCCTCGTCGACAGCAAGCTCGATGACCTTCTTCGCTCTAGGCGTCAGTCCGACTTCTGCCGAAGTCGTCTTCCCACCGCGTCCGATAATGAACTCCGCCGCTGAGCGGACCTTGTTCAGGTCAACGTCCAGGTTCTGGAGCACTTTGGCTGCCACGCCATCGGTCTCTCGCACCAGTCCCAGCAGTATGTGCTCAGTACCGATGTAGTTGTGGTTGAACCGCTGCGCTTCTTCCTGAGCGTAGGTCAGGGCGCGGCGTGCTCTTTCAGAGAACTTCTCGAACCTGCTTGCCATTCCTACCTCACCCGCTCCCAATATAACACAATAGGGAGTAAAAGGAAAGCAGTTTGTGCTTCGACATCGCTCTTGGCATCGGAGTCGCCCTCGCTTGTTTTACGATTATAGCCAGCCTGTCAAGCTTCCCCTCTCTGGCAATGCTGACTTCACCTCATGCTCTGCGTACACTCTCCGAGCGGCTCATGGGGCGTCGCTCTTGGCTGGGGGATGCCATCGTAGCGCTTCACCGGGCGAGCTGCGCGCTAGCGCACCCATTCCCGCTGGCTCTGAGTTGGGATAGTTGCCAGACCTGCCTGAACGTTGCTTTTTCTGACGCGACGCAATACACTAAGATGGCACGGCGGATCGAATAGCGAGGGAACGGCAAGGAGGTCTGAATCAGTTGGCGAAGTTCGGAAATGTGGAGCGAAGACGGGTGCGCAATAAGTCGGTGCGCAGCGCTGTCAAGACTAGCCTCACGAAGGCAGAGAGGCTCATCTCTAAGAAGGAAGCTGAGGCGACCAGCGCAGAAATAGTCCAGGTGCTGAGCGTCCTGGACAGAGCGGCCAAGAAGGGAGTGATACATCCCAATCAGGCTGCCAGACGCAAATCGCGCCTTATGAAGAAGCTCAACCGGGCGGAGGAAAGCTAGAGCCAAGGTTTGCCTCGGGCCGTCCCAGCATGAAGCATTCGGCGGCCGACGATTGACAAGGTGGGCTGCCAGTGTTATCATCTTTAGTTGCTCCTGATTGACAGGCCGCACGGCTTGTCCTAGAATAGCAGATTGTTTGTTATTCGAGTCACCAGCACATTAAAAAGTGAATAG
>JAFGCL010000212.1 GCA_016932645.1 Dehalococcoidia bacterium
GCGCCGTACTTCCAGCGAACCACGTAGCCCTTCACGGTCATGTTGCCGGCGTAGCTGGCGCCGGAGGCGCTGCAGAAGGTGATGGCGGTGGCCTCGGCATATCGGTAGAGCACAGTGCGGCCTTTGTATTCCAGCGTGTACTCGGTCGAGGTGGTGAACCTCTTGTCATCCAGCACGGGATCGCTGAACGCGTGGACATAGACATGCGTGGAGGTTTCCTGATTGCGGTGCGCATTCCGAGAAGTAGACATAAGCCGAATCACACCTGATCGCTGTTTCTCTTCCAATGATAGTGGTGTGGCGGACAAACATCAAACCTGGAATACGTCTACATTTGAATCGATATGGAACAAAGCGCCGGACCTTTTCGTTATAGGTATCAGAGGCGTGAGTTTAGACGCCCTGCTGGTGATGGAGGTTGTCAGATGCTGCGAAAGCTGATTAGCGTCCCCGAAGGGGTCTACTACAGGGGCCGTTTCCGGGCGACTACAGTGTGGTCCAAAGTGAGCAGGAGAGAAGGCGAAGACAATTCGGCGATTGTGGATGAGGAAGGGACTCACGGCGTTGATGAGCCGGACAGGGTGCTTCGAAAGCGAGTGATCTCTGGGAAGAACAACACTTCAACTTTGCATATGAGACCGACCGGATCATGATGCCCAAGTGCGGATCTGTGCGACAACCAGTTCATTTCGCGTCTAAGCCTTGACTGCCCGGATGATCACCCACCGAGCCCTCCCCCTGACCATCACCTGTCCGCCTTCCATTCTGAAGTCGAAATACGTCTGCTCATACCTCCGAAGAAGCTCCTTCTGCCGTCGGAACCAGAGGTTCTCACGGACCTGGTTCCAGTGCGTCCCCATGGGTATCCCTTCGATTCCCTTCTGGTCGAAGGAGACCTCGTTCACCTGACTTTCGTCGATCGTGAATCCAGCCCCCTTGTACAGGTCCTGCAACTGGCGGACGGTGAAGAACCGGAATTCCGGTCCGTGGGCTTCCTGAAAGGCCTCTTCGATTGCTTCATTCAACCTCCTGTCTTCGGAGTCTGAAGGTTCATTCAAGACGGGGTCGAAAGAAGAGAGGACCCCATGCGGCTTGAGGATGTGATGGATCTCCCTGGTGGCCTTTTCCGGGTCGGCGAAATGATGGAAGCTCATCATCATGCAGACTGAATCAAAGACCTCGGGCAGAAAGGGGAGTGACTCGGCTTCGCCCCGCACCAAGAAGTAGTTCTCGACGCCCCGCTGCAGTGTCTTCTCCCTCGCCAGCTTCAGCATGCCGCGACCGGAATCAATCCCCACTACCGAACCCTTTGGCAGCTTGTCATAAAGCAGGAGGCCCAGACGCCCCGTCCCGGTTCCAATATCCAGAACACGATCCTTCTCCCTCAAGTGAAGGCTGTCAACAAGCGTGCGGACAAGTGGCTCCAGGGCCCCCAATCGGGAAGCCCGCTTGTCGAACTGGAGCGCCATCTGGTAGTCCTGGTAGTCGATATCGTGGGACATTTCGGCCTCCTTCCGGGAAACCCCGCCGGACTGGCTTCGCTTGGAACGAGTATATCATCGTTGCCTGCGTATGGCGGGAGCAGTCTGATACTGTTCTGGAGTGGCCTGGCGATTCATGATAGCAGTGTGTGCCCTGAAGATCCCTTCACCCCTCTGCTCGCCCCGATGGGTGGCATGAGCTAAGCATGGCTTGCCTGCGGTGAGCGAGCACACCCCGTGACCCCGGGCCGCTTGGCGTGGACTGCACCATCACAGCGAATATCCGCAGAGGGACCTTGGATGCACTTAGGAAACCCTCAGCCGTGCGGGAGGAAGTCCTCCTGCACGTGTCAGCCATGGCTCCCAGTTGTGAATGCTTGCCGCTGCGTGCCGCCACATGAGACAATATATGTAGAGCCTGGAATGAGAGTCATAGGTCTTACCGGCGGCATCTGCAGTGGCAAGAGCACCATTGCCCAGTTTCTGGCCCAAATGGGCGCCGCTGTTGTAGATGCCGACGAAATTGGCCACGAGGCGTATGGGCCTCACTGCGAGACTTGGCAGCAGGTCATCGATGCTTTTGGCAAACAGATACTGACAAATGGCGACGAAATCGATCGAAAGAAGCTGGGGGAGGTCGTCTTCAAAGATCCGGAAGCCCTCAAGCGGTTGAACGGCATAATGCACCCTGGCATGCATCGCGTGGCTGAGAAGAGGATCGAGAAGTTGAAGCGTGATGGTGCCAAGGTAGTTGTGCTGGAGGCGCCTCTCCTGGTGGAAGCGAATTGGCTGGATCTGGTGGATGAAGTGTGGGTGGCTAAAGCCAGCGATTCTAATGCCATGAGGCGATGCGCTGAGCGCTCCGGGTTGTCTGAAGCTCAGGCCAGGTCCCGGATGGCCTCTCAGCTCTCTCCGGACGAGAAGGCGAAGCACGCTGACGTGGTGATCGACACGAACGTCAGCCTGGCTGAAGTGGAGGCCAAGGTCAAGGAGTTGTGGGAAGAGAGATTCGGCAAGAGAAGGCGTGCATGACCAAGGATGGCATTCGAAAGGCGCTTTCCCAGCGCCAGAAGAGGGTGGAAGACCCGACGGACTTCGTGCCGGCGGCAGTGCTGTTGCCGCTATTCGAGAAGGGTGGAGACTACCACCTTGTCTTCACAAAGAGGACTGAGACTGTCAACTACCACAAGGGACAGTTCTCTTTCCCGGGAGGCCGACTGCATCCTGGGGACAGGTCGCTCCTGGATACCGCTCTCAGGGAAACCTGGGAGGAAATCGGATTGCCTCCGGAAGACGTGGAGGTTCTCGGTGAACTGGACGACATCGCCACGTACACCACCAACTTTGTTATCTCGCCCTTTGTGGCGATTATCCCCTTCCCGCACAAGTTCACGGCTAATCCCGCCGAGGTAGATGAAATAATCGAGGTGCCGCTGCCTGTCCTCTCGGACAAGAAGAATTACGCGGAAGAGATGGTGGAGGTGGGAGGCAGGCCGATAATGCAGTACTTCTACCACTACCGTGATCGCGTTATCTACGGAGCCACAGCCAGGATAGTCAAGCACTTTCTGGAGGTTGTTTGGCCTGCTGCGAGCGTGGGCACGACAGGCTGAAGACGACGACCACTCTGGCAGTTGCCTAGTCTCTGGGATCCTGCCATGGAAGCCCCGTCTGCCCCTCCGGCCCATCCAGGAACTCCTTGACTTCAGCCAGTATTCCAGTGTCCTGATGCGGTTGGCCGGTTCCTGGGGTTTCCGCTGGCTTCGAAGCGTCCGGTGTGACCTCGCGAGGTCTGATCATAGTAGGCTTGGCAAGTGCCTCTGCCAGTCTGAGCAACTGACGGTTCAGTTCCTCGGATCTGTTAGCCAACTCCTCTGCCCGCTTCACGAGCTCACTAGTGGCTTTCTCAAGTTCTTCTGCTGCGCGCTCAAGCTCGTCCGTATCGCACCCCCGGTCGGACACAAATGAACCAAGTGCCCCCTCTGGCCACGGATTCTACCACAAAGGAGTCAACATGTACAGCCTTTCTGGGATGTGGTGCTTGGGACAAGTGGTCGCCACGCCTTCAATGGAACGAGCATTCAGCGGCGACCAGGCAGGAGTTGTCCGGCGACATCCTCGACAACAGGAGCATTGTTGTAGAATGGTCTACAAGAGAGGAGTCTGGCCACGATGGTAACCAGGCCGCGAGACGCAGCCACACTGATTCTGCTTCGCGATTCCGATCGGCCCGATGGGGGGATCGAGGTTCTGCTGCTACAGAGGCATGCTCAGAGCGCCTTTCTGCCCGGCGCCCACGTCTTTCCCGGTGGCGTGGTGGAGGAGTCGGACTTCCTTCCGGAGATGGAGGCGGTCTGCCGGGGTTTGAGCTTCGACGAAGCTCGCCGCATCATTGAAGACGTCTTGCCATCGGAGAAGTCACTGGGCTTCTTCGTAGCCGCCATCAGGGAGGCCTTCGAGGAATCGGGGATTCTTCTGGCATACGGAAATTGCGAACGTGGTTTGGTAGACGAAGTGCAGATTGTGCGTTCGGGCGGATACCGGCGAGAAGTCCATGCGAATCCATCGATCTTCGTTTCACGGCTGGGGGACGAGGGCCTGAAGCTCGCCACTGACAGGCTATTCTACTTTGCCCACTGGATCACGCCTGAGGTGCTGCCCATTCGTTTCGATGCCCGGTTCTTTGTTGCCGCCGCTCCACCGGGTCAGGCGGCTTCTTATGATGGGCAGGAGGCAGTGGAGGCTAGATGGGTGTCTCCGCAAGATGCTCTGGAGCAGCACCAGGAAGGGAGGCTCAAGTTCGCTCCTCCGACATTCCACAGCCTGAAGGAACTGGCGGAGTTCCGATCCGTGGATGAGGCGATTGCTTCCACGAGTGGTAAAAAGATAGGAACCCGCTACGGATGAATGAGGCCCCTCAAGTAATGTTGTCCTTGGCGCGGGACAGCCACCTCTCCACCCATGACACCAGAGTCCTGTGGCTCAGGATCTCGTCCGCAGCGGCGTAGGGGTCGATCTCTCCGGTCTCCACCCTCTCCAAGTACTGGTTGAGCTGGTCATCCCCGACGACCAATTGCACGATCTGGGTCGTTACCGTGTTCTCGATGTTGCGCAGCAGGTCAGCTCTCCGTTGCTTCTGACGTCTCTGGGTCAGTCTCCCGGTATCTCTCAGAGCTTCGTAGTGCTTCTCGATATGCTGATACAGATCGGTAACTCCGACGTCGTTCGCTGCCTGGGTGGGCACCACCGGTACTTGCCACCACGACTGCTTCGGGCTCTGGTGAAGCATGGCCATGAGGTCGGCTACCACGAAGTCCGCGCCGGGCCGATCGGCCTTGTTCACCGCAAAGATGTCGGCGATCTCCATCAAGCCCGCCTTCATGGTCTGGATGGTATCGCCGGCCTCTGGAACCAGTATCACGACGACGGTGTCCGCGGTTTCCATAACGTCAACCTCTGTCTGCCCCACACCGACCGTCTCTACAAAGATGATGTCCTTGCCGGAAGCATCCATGAGCTTGATCACGCTGGAGGCAGTCCGGGGCAGTCCCCCGTGGCTGCCCCGTGTGGCCATGCTCCGAATGAAGACGCCATCGTCCAGGAAGTGCTGCTGCATCCTCACTCTGTCGCCCAGCACTGCGCCCCCCGAAAAGGGGCTGGTGGGGTCAACAGCCACCACGCCGACCTGCAGTTCCTTCTTCCTGGCGACGGTAATCAGCCTGCTGACCATGGTGCTCTTGCCTCCGCCCGGAGGGCCGGTGATCCCGACGCAGAAGGCCCGGCCAGCATGAGGATAGATGGCCCGCATTATATCCGGGACCTCCTCGCCCTCCCTCTCCACCACGGTGATCAGACGCGCTAGGGACAGCCTGTCACCGGCGAGCATCTTCTCTATGAGTTCAGTCATCACGGCTCCTTGTCAGGCTCTGCCACGGCTTTGGGAGTCGAGGAACGCGCTATGGCAGGTACTGCGGCTGCTTTTGCATTGTATATGTGCTTGTTGATATTATAGGTAAGAATGCGCCCGATTCAAAGTCGGGAGAGATCAAGGAGGCTCAATGGCTGACAACAATGGGCAGATTTCTACAGCCTCTGGGATTCCTGTCAAAGACATCTATACCCCAGAGGATGTGAAGTCGATCGACTATGACAAGGACATCGGTTCTCCGGGCAAACCCCCCTACACTCGTGGCGTCTACGCCAGCATGTACCGGGGGCAGCTATGGACCATCAGGCGTTTGACGGGCTACGACAGCCCGGAGGCCACCAACGCGCGCTATAAGGAAGAGTATGCCCTGGGACAGACCGGATTCTCCATCGCTCCAGACATCTCCACCCCTTCCGGCATGGACCCGGACGATCCCCGGGTGGCGTATGACATCGGCCATGCCGGCGTTCCCATCTACTCCATTGAGGACATGGAGACGGTTTTCAAGGACCTGCCAATTGAAAAATGCTCTGCCTTCCTCGCGGATAGGGTCGGCGGACTGCTGACACCGGCGTATTTCGCTATGGCGCAGAGGCGGGGCATACCTCTTGACCAGGTAAGGGGGACAACAGCCAACGACATGCTGACCTGGAGTTCCATGGAGTTGGCCAACCAACCCCCTCCAGAAGCCTACTTCCGTCTCTCTACGGACCTCATCGAGTGGTGTGCTCAGTACGCTCCGCGGTGGTATCCCATATCCATGAACTCCTACAACCCACGCGACAATGGCATCACCGCTGTTCAAGAGCTGGGCATGCTCATGGCTGATGTAATCCAGTACCTCGAAGAGGGCAAGCGGCGGGGCCGCGTTCCTCTGGACAAGTTCTGCAAGAGGTTCGCCTTCAACATGGCGGCCAATAATGACCTCTTTGAGGAGATCTGCAAACTGCGTGCGGGCCGCCGCATGCTGCGCAAGATCGTCAATGACCGTTTCGGTGTTAAGGATCCGTCATGCGGACAGCTGCGCGTCCATGTCCAGACCTCCGGCTCTACTCACACGCATCAGGAACCACTGAACAACGTCATCCGCATTGCCTACCAGACGCTGGCTGCGGTGCTTGGCGGCGCTCAGTCCATACATGCCAACGGCTACGACGAAGCGGTCTGCCTGCCGACGGAAGAGGCCATGCTGCTGGCCATCCGGACAGAGCAGATTGTGGGACTCGAGTCTGGTGTGACCAACACCATCGACCCGCTGGGTGGCTCCTACTATGTTGAGTCTCTGACCAACGAGATCGAGAGTCGGGCCTGGGACTACATCAAAAAGATTGAAGACCAGGGTGGCCTGTTGAAGGCCATCACCAACGGCTGGATCCATCGGGAATACAAGCAAGCCATTGTGGACTACGACAACAAGCTGAAGTCTGGTGAGTTGACTATCATAGGGGTTAACAAGTTCCGCCTGGATCCGGACAAGGTTCCGTACAGGGTGCCCATTTTCAAGTCCGACCGGAGTTCGGTTGAGGTTCTCAAGAAAAGAATCAAGAAGCTGAGAGAGACTAGGGACAAGACCAAGCACGCCGCGGCGATGAAGAAGCTGGATGAGGTGCTGCGCACCCCTGATAACACGTTCCCCGCCATCAAAGAAGCGGTGGAGGCTCATGCTACCCCAGGTGAGTTGGCGGCGGCTGTCATGAAGGTCTATGGCAAGTGGACCTACCCGATCGGTGTATAGAGAAGGAGTAGAAGGAATGGCTCAGAA
>JAFGCL010000213.1 GCA_016932645.1 Dehalococcoidia bacterium
CGGACAGGACGTCATTGACATAGTCCGGCTTGCCGGCCAGGTCGCTGCGGCGTTCCCTCAGAGGCGCCAGCGCCGCATTCACCTCCTGTGCCAGGAGCTTCTTGCAGTCCACGCAGCCGATCTGGGCGCTGCGGCATTCCTCGGGGATTCCTTTGGCCTTGGCCGGCTCGAATGCCTCGTGAAGGTGAAAGATGTTGCACGTCTCGGGATGCCCGGGATCGCTCTTGCGCTGGCGGGTGGGGTCGGTGTAAGCCGTCATGATGCGCTGCGCCGTCTCTTCCGCCGTGGCCGCCAGCTCAATATGGTTGTTCAACTGCTTGCTCATCTTCTGCGCGCCGTCCAGCCCCACTATCATAGGGGCCTGGGTCAGCTTCGGCTTTGGCTCGGGAAACGTATTACCGTAGAGACTGTTGAACCGCCGCACGATCTCCCGCGCCAGCTCCAAGTGAGGCAGTTGGTCCTCGCCCACCGGGATGAACTCCGCCTTGTACAGGATAATGTCCGACGTCATCAGCACCGGGTAGCCCAGCAGGCCGTAGTTGACGTTGTCCGGCTGCATCTTGACCTTCTCCTTGAAGGTGGGCACCCGCATCAGCCAGCCCAGCGGCGTGGTCATGCTGAGCAGCGTGTGGAGCTCAGTCACTTCCGGGACCTCGGATTGCACGAAGAGGATGCTCTTCTCAGGGTTCAGGCCGGCCGCCAGCCAGTCGAGGATCATCTCCC
Source organism: Dehalococcoidia bacterium (assembly GCA_016932645.1). Lineage (GTDB taxonomy): Bacteria > Chloroflexota > Dehalococcoidia > UBA2247 > RBG-13-53-26 > JAFGCL01. The sequence continues at coordinate 724 of JAFGCL010000213.1, forward strand.
GGACGTTCTGCTGCAGGCCCCTCACGCCATCGGTCCCCTGCAGCGTGGTCAGGGCGTGGATGTCGACGATGCAGTAAATGCACTCGTACTCGGCCTGGAGGCTGACATAGTTCTGGATGGCTCCGAGGTAGTTGCCGATGTGTTGTCTGCCTGTGGGGCGGGCACCGGAGAAAACGCGTTTCTTCATCAGTCGGGCTGGTCCCTTTGCGTGTTCCATTATAGCACTTCGAAGCGGGTGGACCCAGTCTGCCGTCTGTTGACCACCGGACATGCGTGGACGATGTGGTTATTTTGTGACAAAACCGCACACTCGAGAGAGGTGCATGCAACAAAGGTGTAATAGGATTTCTGGAGGACTACGCTCTTGGATGGTCGGGAGAGCGAGGAGCAGAGGAGGGTTCAATGAATGCACTTCTAGGCATAGACAGAATAGCAGAGGCAACTCCGTGGCTGGTCGAGACCAGCCCCTGGAGGGAGGACCCGCTGGCAATAGAAGAGACTGTGCGGGGATTCTTCGATGCTTTCAACGGGATGCAGTATGACAGATGCCTAGGCCACGTAGCGGCGAGTGTTGATGCGGAGAGAGACAGACTGATTGGCCTGCTGAGACTGGCTCGCTATTTCAGCGGAGCCATAGAGGTGCAGCGGGTGACGAACATCACCATCGCGGACTCCGAGGCCAGCGCCATCGTCAATGCTATGGTTCGCAGCGAGGCCACCAAAGAGGAAGTGAAGCTGGTGAAGACCGGCACAGGGTGGAAGCTGCTTTGGGATGGTGCGCCCACCCACAAGGTAATCGGCAAGTCGGACGACAACGGCAAGGGCGACAGCAGGCCCAACAAGAGAGCTAAGAAGTAGCTGCTGACGTTCACGGCAAGCGGATCTTGCATAGCCCCCACCTGAAAGGCGGGGGCTATATCTTTGCCCGGCCCTGCGGATCCTTGATCCAATGCCTTCACGCGGGGCGATGGTGGCCCGAGCGGGGACCGGTCTCCAGGATCAGCAACCCGGCTGCGAAGAGCAGGAGCGGGAAGAAGCAAGTGATCAGCAGTGCCTTCTCGAGGCCGATGGCCCCCGCGACATGCCCGGCCAGCAGCGGCCCCAAGCCGGAACCGGCGGTGAACACGGTGAACACGAAGGCGGTGGCCAGCACAACGCCCTGTGGCTGCTTGATGCCCGGCATTTCATAAGGAATGGTCATGATTACCGGGTAGTAGAGTTCCGCCAGTCCCCAGAGGAACCAGAGGAATGCCAGGACCGGAAATGAACGGGAGTAGAGCACGCCCATGGTTACCAAAGGCAGCATCAGCCCGGACAGCCAGAGTACCGGCTTCCGCCGGCCGAGCCTCATTGTCAGCAATCCCCCGAGTATGGAACCGACGGTGAATCCGTAGTAGGACAGGCCTTCACAGAAGCTGGCCTGCTCTAGGGAAATGAATCCCTTTTCCGTGGCATAAGTGGGCCAGAGGGTCTCCATGGCCCCGAAACAGAGCATGTCCCCGGTGACTCCTATGCCGAGCAGCCACAGAGTCTTGTTACGCAGGATGGCTCTGAGGGCGCCGGGTTCCTGGGGCTGTTCTTTCACACCCGACGCGGGGTTCTCGCGGCCTAGGATCATCCACGCCACCATGAGCACCGCCGTGATGGCGCTGAAGAGATAGAAGGTGTTTCTCCAGCCGTCGAGCGCCGCCATGATGTCGCCCATGAAGAACACGACCGTGCCTCCTGCCAACCCCATGCCTACGGTCAGGACCCCATTCACCAAGGGGACCTTCTCCTTGGGGAACCACTGCTGTATCAGGGTGGGGCGGGCGGCAAACCGGGCCAGCCCGATAGACATGTACGCGATGCGGCAGAGCAGCAATATCCAGTAGCTCGGAGCCAAACCCTGCGCCAGGAGCAAAGGCGCCTCACCCAGGCAGGATATGGTGATCAGCGCCTTGGGGCTGTAACGGGACAGGCGGAAAGCAACAGGGATAGAGAGGAGAGCGCTCACTTCCCAGTTCACAGCACCCAGCCAGCTTGCCTGGCCGAGCGTCATGTCCAGGTCCTTGGACATCAGTGGCAGCATGAGGCCCAGGGAGAAGGTTATGCCCATGATCGTGGCGTCGATGGCCAGGAAGGTCCCGATCACCACCCAACCGTAGTTGAGAGCCTTTCTGTTGGATGCTTCCATCATCGTTTCGCCGACATGCGACCTGGCCGCTGGATCGGTTGGAGGACTGACTGGTATCGTAGAGGCTGGCCCATTCGGCCGTCAATTCGTGACCGGCGGTTGGCAATACAGGCGCCCTCACGCCATTCATACAGATCTGGCCCATTTGGCTTGACTTATGTCCGGTCTGAGTCTACAATTTCACCCCTTGGCAGATATCACGTTTTCGTGACATCAGAGGGGTGGCTACCGGCCCGGGACTGGGGGTGATGGGCTCTGTGGATCCTGGAGATGCTGTTGCACGGCGCCATTGGAGGATCGGTCTTGATGCTATTCCGGCGAGAGGAGCGCTTCCATGGATTTGAATGAGAACGAGATAGCCTGGTGGGAGATGTCCGTCACGTCTCTTATATTGCAGAGGGCGTGGGCGATGGAGTTGGCCCAGGTTGGCCTGACGTTACCGCAGGCGCTGGTTCTGACTATGGTCGGTGGGACAACTGAGCCAATGACGCCCATGAAGCTGTCGAAGCTGCTGCACCGCGAACCTCACACCATCTCTGCGTTGTTGAGCCGCATGGAGGTCCAGGGCTTGGTGAAGAAAGAGCGCAATCTGCAAAGAGGCAACTGGGTCAGGGTGACATTGACCAGGGAGGGGAAGCAAGCCTACGAGCGTGTAGTTTCGGCCAGGAAGGTCAGGAACATCACGGAGTGCCTCTCGAAGCAGGAGCTTGATGCCTTGAACAAGATGAACAGGAGACTCCGTGCCAAGGGTATCGAATTGCTGCGGGACATGTTGCCCAGCCCCTACACTGAACCGCTCTGGTAGAGGTTATCATCCGGTCTCAGGCCACTCGCTGGCTCTGCCGACCGACGGCAAGTCCGTTCAATCACCTCTCTGGACAGGGCGATGGGATGTGGAGATGATTAGGCAGGCAACTGTTGAGGATCAATACTAGTGCTTTTTCGGCAAGAGGTGCGGTTCCATGGACATGAATGAGAACGAGATAGCCTGGGCAGAGATGGCCGTCACGTCCACGATACTGAGAAGGGCCTGGGAGATGGAGTTGGGCCAAATCGGCCTGACTGTGCCGCAGGCGCTGGTTCTGAACATTGTTGCCGGTTCGGGGGAGCCGATCACGCCGATGAAGCTGTCGAAGCTGATGCACCGGGAACCGCACACTATCTCCGCGTTGCTGAGCCGCATGGAAGCTCAGGGCTTGGTGAAGAAGGAGCGCAACCTGCAGAGGGGCAATTGGGTCAGGGTGTCACTGACCAAGAAGGGGAAGGAAGCCTACAAGCGTCAGCTTACGGCAAGGAAGGTCAGGAACATAACGGCGTGCTTTTCGAAGCAGGAGCTTGAGTCCTTAAACAAGATGAACAGGAAACTCCGCGCCAAGGGTATCGAAATGCTGCGTGAAATGATGCCCAGCCCCTACGGTGAACCGCTCTGGTGAAGACTGGCACCCTGTCTGTCTAGCCCCGCGGTGGCGCTGTATTATGACCCTGCCTACCCCCCGTCAGCCGTCTGTGGTTCGACGGGATGTGGGTGGTGGGGTAGACAGTCGGTTGTGTTGACCGCACCCACCCCACCTTCGTGTCTCTCACCCGGGCACATGCCCAGAACTATTTCAGTTCCAGATCTGTCAGTGTGTATTCCCAGTAGTCGCTGGCGCCGCCGCTGCTGGAGCTGAACTTCGCATAGATGGGCAGCGGGAGGTCCTCAGAGAAGATGCCCTTGTACCCGCCGGTAGAGCCCTCAGCGGTGCAACTGTACTCCAGCGACCAGGCGGAGAAGGTGTAGCTGCCGATAGTCTTGTTCACCTTGGCGCAGTTGTAGGTGCAGCCGTAGCCCACGCCGCCCCATGATCCCTCCTTGAGTTCCTGGGCCCCGCCCTCGGCGAAGGCCTGGAACAAACCCCACCCCACACCGTACAGCCCGAAGAAAGTCCAGTCATCGTACCCATAGAAATCGCCTTCTGTGACCGGCAGATAGGTGATCGTCTGACCTGCCGGCGGGTTTTGCATCTCGGCCTGCATGGCATCGGTCAGATAGTAGCTCCAGTTGCCTTCGTTGTC
>JAFGCL010000214.1 GCA_016932645.1 Dehalococcoidia bacterium
CGTCTGGTACGTGTGTACCGGGTTCCGGTACTCATCGCTGCTCCCTTCGATAGCCGGGCCATCCCCGAAATTCCATCTCCAGGAAGTGATGTCGCCAGTCGACTGGTCGGTGAATTTGACAGTGAGCGGCGCCATACCAGTAATGGGATCCTCCAAGAGGCGCTCTCCCGATACGTAGCTGACACTGAAATCCGGGCTTGGAGGAGGAGGGTTACTGCAAGAGATCCCGAACGGAACCAGCACAGCAATAAGAGTGATCAGCGCAACAAAGGTGATGACTCTCCTGGCAGGACTTCCAGACATGACCTGAGCACCTCCTTCTACACTTAGCAGGGAAAGACTAAGGTGCCTGCGAGTGCATCATGACTGGCCGGTCTCACTAGTTCCCTGCCGTTGCAGCTTGGGCCGAATCTACCAAAGTGGATGCTTATTGTCAACACCTCGATAGACAGCCCCCATACACTTGGCAGGAAAGAACGGAACCGCTACGTCACAAGCGGAAGACTACTGAACCAGATGAGGTCGACAATAAGTGGACCGGCGTCAACGCAGCACGCGATGTGAGGCCAGCGAGGAGCGGGAAGAGAGCTGTCAACCGCCCCATTTGCAATAGCTGCGGGCAGGCCAAGCGCGCCCTCGGAACCCGTCGCCACGGCCCGAAATCCCTATTCCTTTGCCACCCATCCCGCCCTCCCAATCAGGCCTGAAGCACTCCAAAGAACGCATCCCCAAGACATGTCGGTGCCAGAGACTATCGACCCGTCCTGGGCAATCTCGTACGTGGCCTTGAAATGGTCCCATACACCGAGGTGGTCCGCTGCATCAATACCGCCAGCCATGACTACCCCCCGACTGCCGTCCCATGCCGCGACGGGCGCGTCCAGGCTCTGCACGCCTGCAGCATTAAGGCAGCCCTCGATAGCAGCCCCCACCTGACTCAACTCTGCGACCGCTGCTTCCGAGCAGCGAAACACGGTCACAATGCTCAGTTCCTCCCTTCTGTCCATGCCCCCGGGCCCCCGTACGGTGAGCGTCACTATGTAGCCAGTGTTGGGAGTGATGTACTCATGGACCGGGTTTCGCGAGCTCTCGTCTTTCCCTTCAACGACAATCCCATCCCCGAAATTCCATTTCCATTCGGTGATTTCCCCGGTAGACTGGTCGTTGAACTGAATCTTGAGTGGTGGCATTCCAGCAATGTACTCCTCAGAAATCATGAGGTTCCCGGAGACATAGCTGACACTGAACGCCGCAACTGGGGCAGGAGGTTTGCTGCAGGAAATGCTGAACGGAACGAAGATGGCAATGATAGCGATCAGCACGCTGAAGGTGATGACTTTCCTGGCAGGATATCCAGACATGACTTGAGCACCTCCTTCTACATAGAGCAGGGAAAGACCAAGGTGCCTGCGTGTATCATGACTGGCCGGTCCTACTAGTTCCCTGCCGTTGCAGCTTGGGCCGAATGTAACAAACCCAACGCGCGATGTCAATGCCTCGACAGACGGTGACTGTCTATTGGGCAGGCAAGAACGCCACCACCAGAGAACCGGCCGCCTCGGTCACAGGTCACAGCGCCTGGAAGAGTCTCCGACGACACCTGAATCAACCTGCGGGACATCCGGATTCTCTGACGAATCACCCTCCAACCGGGCCAAGAAGGGATGGAAACACTAGACAGGCCGAGTATAATCAGAGGCGAATGTGGTCTCTGGTCGTCTCGGTCGCGGCTTGCGGTGCGGTGCATCGTGAGAATATGAAGCTATAAGGAGGGTTAGTGAAGAAGCTGGTTCTGGTCATCGCGCTACTGTTGGTTATCCCGGTGACGCTGGTGGGGTGCGGCAAGAGTGACAAGGCCGCTATTGAAGACTCCATCGAAGGATTCGTGGACGCCTACAACGACGAAAACTACGAGAAGTGCACCGACTACTTGCTGGGCATCACGGACGCGACTAAAGATGCCACAAAAGCTGGCTTGGAGGTAGCCCGCGGGATCAGCGGGGAGATTGAAGTCACCAGCATCGAGGACATTAGTGTTGACGAGGATTCCGCCACCGCCAAGGTCACGGTGAAGGTGATGGGACAGACTCAGACAAACACGGTATCTTTCACCAAAGCAGACGGCAAGTGGAAGTTCGACATGACAGGTCTTCTAGGCTGATGATAATCTCCTAGAGAAAGCATACACTTAGCACAATCCTGGACCTCATCGAATCGATGGCCCGCTTGACAACCTCAGGCGGGCCTCGCTTCTGCCCAAGTCCAGACATTAGCATCCTGCAAATGTGAGGAAATCCTCAAGTATCGCCGGACAGTAGTTGTTCGTAGTACGAGGACTTACCCATATCCAGTATCTCCAGCACTACGCACTCTACCGTCTCATCGACGCCTCTCACCTTCCTAAGGTCTCCTTTCATCTCCCACAGGTACTCCGGCACCTGCGAGATGGAATAGGCGGCCCGGCCAAAGGTCGATCGTTCGCCCCTTTTCCTCAACAGGTAGTCGATGTGCTCCAGTATGACCACCACCAGATCATTCCCGCCCAGGATGTCCTGGTAAAGGGCAGGCGGCATGCGAATAGGCATGTTGTACCGCCTGGCAATGGCGCCAAAGGACCGGTTCAGCGAGTCGGCGTATTCGTATGCCGGTTCTCCCCACTTACTGCCTCTATATATGTGCCGATAGTCCACGGTAAGCCGGGGATAGTGGTCCTTGATCTTCTCCTCGAAGTATGTCCTCTGCCTCCCCTCCTTCAGCGTCATCCCCCCGAAGATGATGAAGTCTACCCCCACCCCACTGGCCTTGGCCACCGCCTCCTCCAGGAGTTCGGCTGAATCGGTGACGCCGGGGATCACCGGAAGCAGGAACATGCCACAGGCGAGGCCCTCGCCCTTGAAGAACCGGATTGCCTCCAGCCTCTCGCTGGGAGGCGGCACACGGGGTTCGACGATGTCGCTGATCCGGTCGTCGACTGACGAGAAGCTGAAGCTGACAATCGCCCGGCCGCGCTGATTGACCGCTTTCAGGATATCGGCATCTCTGGTCACCAGGGTAGACTTGGTCAGCACATGGACAGGGAAACCGGAGTCGTGGACAAGTTGGAGTGCACGGCGAGTCAGTTCGTACTTCTTCTCGATGGGCTGGTAGCTGTCGCCAACGCCACCACCCAGCATAATGTAACTTCTCGGGAGCGGTTTCCTCCTCCTCTTCGCATCAAGCTCACGGCGGAGAACATCAATAGCGTTCACTTTCACCAAGACGTCCTCGCCAAACTCCCCGGACACATAGTAGCCTTCCGCACGTCCATCACAATAGATGCAGTTATGGAAGCATCCGCGGTAGAGGTTCATCCCGTAGCGGGAGACGAACCAGGAATCGATTTTCCGGTGCCTCCTGAGTACGGACTTGGCCTCAGCCTCGGTGACGGTCATTTCTCCTGCGGCCCCTCCATGGAAGCGTCTGCGTGGTCTGTCAGTATCTTGCGCTCCGGCCCATTGTAGCACCCCCGGCTGGCCGCGGGCCTCCACTCCGCGGCCAGCCCCTTTCGTGGACTGCGGACAATCCCTGGTCAGGCACCGAATGGCGCAGCCACGCCGGACTCCGGCCTGATGGCATGACGTCACGTTTTTGCAATATATTCTATTGACTACCTACGTTGGCGCTATGTTATCATGATTAATTGTCTTACCGGATGTCTTAATAGAGTGCAGACGCCTCGCATCCAGGGAGGACACGTGGCCAGAGGTTCGGGGAGATCGGGGGGTTGGCGTGGCCACCATTTTAGTCAGCTACTCGCGGCATGACGTAGCCATCGGTGCTGCGATTGCCACGAGCCTTGGGCAGGCTGGATACCGTATACAGCACCCTGGAGAGGGTATACAGTCTGGCGCAATCCAAACCACCCGGACAAGTGAAACAGTCGCTCAGTGCGAAGCCGTTGTCTTGGTTCTATCGTCCCATTTGGTAAACACGCATGAGCCCCCTCCGGAAGCCGCTGAAGCTCTCGATGAGGGCAAGCTGCTCGTCCCATTCCTTCTGGATATTACACTAAACCAACTGCGTGAGTCTCAACCAAGGTGGCGGCGCGCCGTCAGCGGGGTTGCCACGGTTACCATCGGCGCCGGTGGCATGGAAGACGCCACCGCTCAGCTGGTTGACCGTCTCAAAGCGCACAGCATATATCCGGACCTCAAGACCATGAGTTCCCCAATCCTGAAGGCAGTGGCGGCAGCGCCGGACAAGCCTCTACCGAAGAGCCTAGCCGAGAAGATCCTGGCATCCCGGGCCACCATGGAGGGAGAGCGGAAACAGGTGACCGTCCTCTTTGCGGACGTAGCCGGCTTCACTTCCCTGTCAGAGAAGCTCGACCCTGAGGATACCCACGCTCTCATCAGTCAAGCTCTGACCTCCATTGCTGAGGAGGTGCACCGGTACGAAGGCACCATTGCCCAGTTCCTCGGCGATGGGGTAATGGCGCTCTTCGGCGCTCCCATAGCCCACGAGGACGCCCCTCAGCGAGCCCTCTACGCCGCCATGGGAATCAGGAAGCACCTCAGCAACTACGCCAGAAGCTTGCGGCAGCGGGGGATTGAGATCAACATGCGGATTGGTCTCAATACCGGCCTCGTAGTCGTCGGCCGCATAGGCGATGACCTCACCATGGAATACACGGCCATGGGAGATACAGTGAACCTGGCTTCACGGATGCAGAGGACGGCGCAGCCGGGGACCATCCGCGTCTCCGAGAACACCTATCGGCTCGCCGAGGGCTATTTCGAGTTCAAGCCATTGGGGCAGATGCGCCTCAAAGGGAGAGTAGAGCCGGCAAAGGCCTACGAGTTAAGGGGACTTGGCCAAGCCAAGACCAGGTTCGGAGCATCAGTGGTTCGAGGGCTGACGCCCTTCGTCGGACGCCAGAAAGAACTGGATCATCTGAAGGACTGCTTTGAGATGGCGAGGAAGGGCCATGGTCAAGTGGTAGGGATTGTCGGGGAGGCTGGTGTAGGCAAGTCGAGGCTTCTTCGGCAAATGATAGAGACTCTGCCGCGTGAGGAATGCCTTTGCCTGGAGGGTGAGTGCCTCCATTATGGAGAAACGGTCGTCTACCTGCCCATTCTGAACATTCTCAGAGCCTACTTCGGCCTGGAGGATGGTGACCCCGAATCGGTAGCCAAGAGGAAAATCAAGGAAAGGATAGGACGACTCAACGACAAGCTCGAGGTCATTCTGTCTCCTCTTCATGATCTACTTTCCCTCGAAGTGGAAGACCAGAATTACACGGCGCTGGAGCCGCAGAAAAGGAGAGAGAAGATCTTCGAGGCTATTCGGAGTCTTCTGCTTCGCGAAAGCCGTGACAGGCCGCTGGTCATGGCCATCGAGGATGTCCAATGGATAGACAAGACATCTGAGGAATTCCTGGGCCAAATCATCGGCGGGCTACCAACCGCTCCCGTCATGCTCGTACTGCTCTACCGTCCGGAGTACAGCCATCCATGGACGAGCAAGACCTGCTACAGCCAGATACGCGTCGATGAGATGTCGCCGGAGGTAAGCGAGGCGCTGGTGCATGCCATCCTTAAGGACGGCAAGCCTGCGCCCAGCCTGACTCAACTGATCCTGAACCGGGGTGCCGGGAATCCGCTCTTCATTGAGGAGTTCACCCGTGCCTTGCTGGACAAAGGCTACATAAGGCGATCCGATGGCCAGTACGTGCTGGCCATCAAACCGGACCATATCCAGGTCCCAGAGACCGTAGAAGGAATAATAGGGGCCAGGATAGACGGCCTGAGAGGAGCGCTCAAACACACCCTCCAGGTCTCCTCTGTCATCGGCCGGGAATTCTCTGCCACCGTACTTCAGATGACGATGGGAATGTCCGAGGGACTGCAAGAAGCCCTCAGCGAGCTCCAGGCTCTGGAGCTCATATACGAGAAGAACCTCTTCCCGGAGACGGAGTATACATTCAAGCACGCCCTTACACAGGATGTGGCCTATGGCAGCCTGCTCGTCCGGAACAGGAAGCAGATTCATCAGAGGGTGGGTAAGGCCATCGAGCAACTCTATCCACACAGACAAGACGAGTTCTGTGAGACGCTGGCCCACCATTATACAGAGGCCGAGGATCTGGAGAAGTCCTGCGAGTACCTGACGCTCTCTGGCGACAAGGCCTACCGCAACTACTCCATGTCAGAGTCTTTCTCGTACTATCGTCAAGCCCTCAACGCCCTCGCCCGCCTCCCTGATACCAGACAGAACAAGAGGAGGAGAGTGGAGGTGACTGTCTCAATGGGGCAGCCTATATTGGCTCTCGGCTTTGAAGGAGAGTCTCTGGAGATCATTCAGGAGGGCCGGAGACTGGCAGAAGAGATCGGTGACAGCGGCAGCCTGGCGAAGCTCTGCGCCTTCATAGCACATGGTATGTCATTCAAAGGAGACTCCGCGCAGTCTGTGGAGTATGGCCAGAAAGCACTCCTGGAAGCCGAGAAGGCGGGAGAGATCGCAGCCGCCGCCATAGCCGCCACCAACGTCTCCGGATCCCTCTGCTTCCGAGGCGATTTCACCAAGGCAATCGAGATTGCGAAGAAGGGAGTTCTTCTCATCGAGAAGAATGGGAGAACGACGGAGAGTTTCGGAACAGGCTTCCCTCTCTATCCGGCGCTGATGGTTGTGCACGGTTACTCCAAAGCCATGCTGGGGGATTTCACGGAGGGAGAGCCTTGCTGCGAGCAGATGATTCGTTTGGCCACGGATCTGCAGCATCCCCGCACAATGGCAGTAGCTGAGGTGGTGTGCGGTCTGGTTTCAACAATCAGAGGGAAAGACCTGGAATCCTGCTTCAAGCATCTGCACAACGGGATCCGCTACTCCGAAGAGACAGGATTCAGCCCCTATTTGGCGTTGGCCTGGACTTGCACAGGGTGGGCACACTGGCTGCGGGGCAACCCGGACATGGCCAAGGACTACGGGCAGAAGGCTGTCACCACTCAGACTGAAACCGGAACAACTGCCATGTCGGCCCTGACACATCTGCTGCTGGGCACCATCAGCTTGGATTCGGGAGACGCGGCCGGGGCACTTGACTCCATCCAGAAGGCACTGGAGCTTTCTCACACATGCGATGAGAGATACATCGAGGGCCGAGTATTGGCCTGGCTCGGCAGAGCACTGGGCAAGGCCGACATATCGCAAGCCGCAGCAGCAGAAGAGCAAATCGTGCGCGGGATTGGGATTCTGGAGGAGATGAAGATCAGGCCATGGCAGGCAGAAGGACACCTGCTGGCGGGGGAACTCTACTCGGATACCGGCCAGCAGCAGAAGGCACTGGGCAGCCTGATGAAAGCTCAGGAAATGTTCCAGGAGATGGAGATGACGCACTGGCTGTCCAGGGCCGACACGGCACTGACAAGGGTCCACGGCATGAATCCCTGATCCGGTCTCTCAATGCCTCTGACCCTCGTCACCACGGCGATCGCATGCCGGACATCTTCAGTGCCCCCCATGGGGCAGGTATGGTGTGTGACTTGCCTTTTCCCTCGCCACAATGTAACCACGTTTACACACTCTCTGTAAACCAGCTCCTACCACCGGCATGGCTTTCTTGGCTACTATTGGAGCAAATAAAACACAGGGAGGTGTGAAATGGAAGACGGCGAGAGAAGCGCAGTGAACGCATTCTCAGTCTTTCTCTTTGGTCTGGGGGTCTTTCTTCTCATTCTGGGACCGTGCGCCGACCTCTACAGCATCGCCTACGGACTCATCGCCCTGGTGGCAACATGGGTATTGGCCATTACGATGAGGGTCTTCTACTTCGGTGCCGGGTCTGAGGAGGACCACCGGCACGGTAGATACTACTAGCACCAGACGCCTCTACGAAAGGCACCCCCCTTTCTAGGCCAAGAACTCTCCATTCGGAGGGTTCTTGGTTTGGGTGCAGCCCGCCTTTCTGTATCCCGGACGGGCTAGGCCGTGCCGGCAGAAGGCCGGTTTGGCTGCCCCCCGGGTGTCTCAAGGACGCGTCCCTTGCCAATCTGCTCCTTGACTTCTATCAGTTGCGTCAGCATCAGGTTCACCGGCGTCGGTATTCCCGTCTCTCTTCCCATTTTGGCGATAGCGCCATTCAGAGCATCGATCTCGGTTCTGTTGCCACGCATCACGTCCTGCAGCATAGAGGCATGGTGGGCATAGGTGTCAGGAATGAGGCGACCGAAAAGGACCTCTTGGTACTCCAGCGGTGACCGCCACGCCAAGGACACCCCTTTCGCGCCAGCCACAGCAAAGATCTCCTCCATGACAGAGGTCATTATCTGCCTGGTTTGGGAGTGCTCACTTAGCTCCCCATAGGTCACTTCCAGCAAAGCTGACAGCGGGTTCAGACAGCAGTTGTAGAACACCTTGCCCCAGATGAACTGCCCGATTTCCATCGTGGCTTGCGTGGGAATGCCGGCCCCAGTGAAGGCAGCGGCGATAGCTTCCAGCCGCCCGAAATCCACTTTGTGCGAAGGACTGCCAAGCATCACCTTGTCAGCGTAGACGGTTATCTCCACCCGGCCAGCCTCCGGAACCTCAATGCCAAAGATGAGCCTGCCTCCGACCGCTCGCTGATCCCCCACAATCTGCGATATCGTCTCCACGTTCCCCAGACCATTCTGAAGCGAGATAACCAGGCTGTCCTCCAAAAGCAACGGCAGTATTTCCCTGGCCGCGTCTCCGGTGTCGTACGACTTCGTGGTGACAAGAACCAGGTCGAAGTGCTCCCGGGGCACTTCTTGGACACTCGTAAAGACACGCAACCCGCGAATCAGGTGCTCTCCCCAGATGCCTTCGATGCGCAACCCCCGCTCACGGATCGCTGCCATATGGGGGTCTCGACCCACCAGAGACACGCGGTGCCCCCCCCGCCCCAGGAAGCCGCCCACGGCGCTGCCCACCGCACCAGCCCCCATCACCAGGATGTTCATCGCTTTCACCGCGGGACTGCACCGCCGGGCTGGCCTGCAACGGTCTTGCCGCATCTCTCAGCAGCCAGGATCGCCGCCCCGATGGCCCCGATCAACTGCGGGTCCACCTCGAAGCGAACCGAAGCCACGCCGAGATACTTCTCGAGGCATCTCACCAAGCCAACGTTCTTCGCCACGCCGCCAGTCACAGCGATGTCATTCTCCTGACCAACATCCCGCACCAGGTGCATCATCTCGCGGGCCACAATATCGTTGATCCCAGCCGCTATATCAGCCCTGTCCTTTCCATCAAAGACCAAGCGCTTGACCTCGATCTGCGTCAAGATACAGCAAGGCTTATTCATCTTCACCGGGTCCTTTGCCTGTAGAGAGAGAGGCCCCAACTCGGACACATCGACACCCAGGCTCTTGGCCATCAACTCCAGGGCTTTGCCGGTCCCCGCCGCGCACTTGGTGTTCATCCGGAAATCGGTCAGCCTGCCGTGGCCATCAACGCGTATGGCCTTGCAATCCTGCCCGCCACCATCGATTACGGTTCTCACACTCGGCACCAGCCAGTGAGCACCCCGGCCATGGCAGGATATCTCGCTCATGTTGCTCTGGGCGAACGGCACCAGGTTCCGGCCATAGCCCGTGCTGAAGCAGCAG
>JAFGCL010000215.1 GCA_016932645.1 Dehalococcoidia bacterium
CCTGAAAACGGCGGCGAGGACGCCGATAGCGATTATGAGAAGCGCCGACAGCAGAACCAGGCGCCAGCCATTCTTGCGGGGCGTCGCAGCGCCGGCATCTTGGTGGATATCTTCAGCCATGTCTTGAGAAATCAGAATACAGGCCAGCGAGAGTGAAGTCAATGAGCACGGCTCTCAGCGATGTTGACTTTTGCCGAACAACGCCTGATAATAGCAAATACTATGGTGAGAATAAGACTACAAAGAGTAGGCGCAAAGAACCAACCCAGCTATCGTGTTGTCGTTGTGGATTCCCGGGCTCCGAGGGACACCGCATACATCGAGAGAATCGGGCACTACAACCCCCGGACCAACCCGGAGACCGTGCTAATTGAGCAGGCCAAAGCCGACAAATGGCTCAAGCGAGGGGCTCAACCCAGTGAAGCAGTTGCCAGGCTCCTTTCCAAGCAAGGCCTCTGGGCTGTCCCCAACAAGTCCCCGAAGGCCAAGGACTCACCGGTTCCTGAGGCAGCAAAATGAAAGGCTTGGTGGAGTACATCGCCAAGTCGATCGTCACAGTACCTGATGCTGTCGTAGTTACCGAAGAGACCACCGCAGACAACAACGTCATCCTGAAGCTGCAGGTCGCCCCGGAAGACAGGGGCAGGGTTATCGGGAAGCAAGGCAGAGTCGCAGAAGCTATGCGAACCCTGCTGAGAGTGGCAGCAATCAGGGGAGGCGTTCGGGTCCAATTGGAAATCCTCTAAGGTTTCCGACTTCCGTTCGAACCCTAGGTGATCCTGTCCCCCCTCTTCTTCTTTCTCCGTTCGCTGACCCTCAAACGAGCCAGTGATCTTCTCAAAGCGGCTTCTGCGGCTGCCTGCTCCGGCCCCGTCAGCGGCCGTCTCATCTGCTCTTGAGCACGCTTCATGGCCGCCTCTGCACGCGCGGAGTCGATGTCGTCAGCCCGTTCAGCAGCATCGGCCAGCACAATGACCTTGTCGTCCAATACCTCGAGAAAGCCGCCACTGATAGCCATGAACGTCTCCTGCCCGCCCACCCTGAGACAAAGCTCACCGGGCTCGAGCATGGTCATGAGCGCAGCATGGTGCGGCAACACGGTAAACTGCCCCACAGTCCCCGGGGCAATGAGAGCATCCACCTCACCCGTGAAAACCGGACTCTCGGCCGTGACAATCTCCAACTTCAGTGTTGCCATATTTTACATCCCCAGGCGTCTGGCCTCTTCAACTGCATCCTCAATAGTCCCCACCATGAAGAATGCCTGCTCCGGCAGAGCATCATGCTTCCCGTCGAGGATCTCCTGGAAGCCGCGCACTGTCTCTTTGATCGGTACGTACTTGCCCTTTCTGCCAGTGAACTGCTCAGCCACAGACATGGGCTGAGACAGGAACCTCTGGATCTTCCGGGCGCGCGCCACCGTAAGCTTGTCTTCTTCCGAAAGTTCTTCGATACCCAGGATGGCTATGATGTCCTGGAGTTCCTTGTATCTCTGCAGCACCTTCTGTATGCCCCGGGCCACGGCGTAATGATCTTCGCCCACTATCTTCGGGTCCAGAATACGAGACGTTGAAGCCAACGGGTCCACAGCAGGATATAGACCCAGGTCGGCGATGGAGCGCTCCAGAGCGATGACCGCGTCGAGGTGTCCCATGGTGGTCACGATCCCCGGGTCGGTGTAATCGTCAGCAGGAACGTAGATGGCCTGGAACGACGTGATGGATCCCTTTTTCGTCGAAGTGATCCTTTCCTCCAACTCACCCACCTCGGTGGCCAGAGTCGGCTGATAACCCACGGCAGATGGCATTCGTCCCAGCAGCGCTGAGACCTCCATGCCCGCCAATACATAGCGGTAGATATTGTCTATGAACAGCAGCACATCCTGCCCCTCTAGGTCCCGGAAGTACTCCGACATCGTCAGTCCGGTCAGGGCGATTCTGGCCCTCACCCCGGGAGGCTCGTTCATCTGGCCGAACACCAAGGCCGTCTTGGCGAGGACGCCGGACGCCTTCATTTCCGCCCAGAGGTCGTTCCCCTCGCGGGAGCGCTCGCCCACTCCAGCGAATACAGACACACCACCATGAACCGTGGCGATATTGTGAATGAGTTCCTGGATGACAACCGTCTTGCCCACGCCGGCCCCACCGTAGGCGCCGATCTTGCCACCCTTGGTAAACGGAGCGATCAGGTCGATAACCTTGAGACCGGTTTCGAGTATCTGCGTGCTTGTCTCCTGCTGATCATAGGCAGGTGACGTTCGGTGAATCGGCCATTTCTGCTCTGCCTTGACCTCACCGAGGGTGTCCAATGGTGCGCCCAGTACATCGAACAGCCTGCCAAGGGTCGCATTGCCCACAGGTACAGAGATAGGAGCGCCGGTGTCAATGGCCTCGATGCCCCGCTCGAGACCCTCCGTTGGCATCATGGACAAGCACCTTACCCAGTTGTTGCCGATGTGGTGCTCAACCTCTAGGACTATGTTGCCTTCTTTGCGAGGGATCTCAATGGCGTTGTACAGAGCCGGCAATTCCTCAGGGGGAAACTCGATGTCAACTACTGTACCGATAACCTGAGCTACTTTTCCCTTGCCCATGTTCTACCCTCCTAGGCTATTGCCTCCGCTCCACCAGTGATGTCAAGGAGTTCCTTCGTAATCATCTCCTGACGAGCCTTGTTGTACATCAGGGTCAGTTCCTCAACGAGTTCGTTCGCATTCTCGCTGGCATTGCGCATGGCTACCATTCTGGCTGACTGCTCGCTGGCAATCGACTCCAGAACCGCATGGTAGACCTGCATCTCCACGAACCGCGGAAGCAGTTCCGCCATTACATCCTTCATCCTCGGCTCGTATATGTACTCGATCTCTGCCTTTCGTTCGCTCTTTGCCGGCTCCACCGGCAGTAGCTGCTGCAGTACCGGCCGCTGCGTCATGGTGGTGACGAACCTGCTGTAGGACAGGTAGACCACATCGCAGCGCTTGCTGGTGTAGTCATCAATAACGATCTTGGATATCGGCAGCGTATCGAGGAGACTAGGCCTGTCCCCGATTGCAGTGAATTCGGCCCTGACCTCGCGTCCGTAGCGAAGCATGAAATCCCTGCCCTTGCGACCCACGGTTATGAGGACTGAGGGAACGCCACGCTGACTTGTATCGACTACGAAGTTGCCGGCGCCCCGGTTGATATTGGCGTTGAGGCCGCCGCAGAGGCCGCGGTCAGGCGTGATGTGGATGATCTCGATCTTCTTCATCTCCCGCCTGTCCAGCAGAGGATGTTTGCCACCGCCCTGCTGCGCCACCAGGTCAGCCAGAACCTGCTGTATCTTCTCCGCATAAGGCCGGCCGGCCAGGTCGCGATCCTGGGCCTTCTTCATCTTCGATGTCGCCACCATCTCCATGGCCTTGGTGATCTTGGCCGTCGATTGGATGCTGCGTATGCGCCGGCGGATTATCCTTAGATTAGGCATTCTGCGTCATTTGCTCCAGCGTTACACGTTCCTACCTAGAATTCGTGCCCCCAGCCTACTTCTTGGCCCTGTTCTGCTTGAACTCCGCGATAGCTTTCTGCAAAGCCTCCTCAGTCTCAGGGCTGATGTCCTTGGCGCTTGCGATAGTCTTGCCTATCTCAGGATGGCTCGCGTCCATGAACTTGTGCAGATCGGCTTCGAAGGCTGTCACCTCGTCCACGGGCACATCATCCAGATGCCCGTTCGTCAGCGCGTACAGGATCATGATCTCCTTCTCCAACGCCAGCGGAGTGTACTGAGGTTGCTTGAGGAACTGCGTGCTTCTCTGACCTCTCTCCAACTGCGCCTTCGTCGCCTTATCGAGGTCTGCAGACCCAAACTGGGCAAAGGCTGCCAGTTCACGATACTGCGCCAACTCGAGCTTCAGCTTGCCGGCCACCTTCTTCATGGCCTTCGTCTGCGCCGAGCCGCCGACACGGGACACCGACGTACCAGCGTTCAGGGCAGGGCGGATGCCGGCGTTGAACAGGTCGGTCTCCAGAAATATCTGGCCATCGGTAATCGAAATGACGTTCGTCGGAATGTAACCCGACACGTCGCCCATCTGTGTCTCGATGATGGGGAGAGCAGTCAGAGAGCCACCGCCGAACTCAGGAGAAAGCTTTGCCGCCCTCTCCAACAAGCGGCTGTGAAGATAGAATACGTCTCCGGGGTAGGCCTCACGTCCAGGCGGACGGCGAAGCAGCAACGAAATCTGACGGTAGGCCCAAGCGTGCTTGCTCAGGTCGTCGTAGATAACCAGAGCGTCCTTTCCCTGCTCCATGAACTCCTCACCCATGGCGCAGGCAGCGTAAGGGCAGATGTATTGAATCGGAGCCGAGTCAGAGGCACCGGCACACACGACGACGGAGTGCGCCATCGCACCATGCGCCTCCAGTGTGGCCACCAGTTGAGCCACCTTGGAGACCTTCTGCCCAATAGCGGCATAGATGCAGATCAGATCTCCGCCCTTCTGGGCTATCATCGTGTCGATGCAGATCGCCGACTTTCCGGTGAAGCGGTCGCCGATGATCAACTCACGCTGGCCGCGGCCGATGGGGATGACGGCATCAATAGCCTTGATACCGGTATGAACCGAAACATTCACCGGTGCACGTGTCACAACGTTCGGAGCCACCCTCTCCATGGGGCGCACCTTGTCGTACTTGATCGGGCCCTTGCCGTCGAGCGGCCGCCCCAGGGGATCAACCACACGGCCGATGAGCCCTGCGCCAACCGGCACCTCCAGGATGCGTCCCGTGGACCGTACTTCGTCACCTTCTTTGATAGACAACGGGTCACCCAGGATGACCGCGCCGACACCGTCCTCCTCCAGGTTGAGGGCTAGTCCCATGATGTCATTCGGAAACTGCAGCAGCTCGTTCGACTTGGCACCCGAGAGCCCATGGATGCGAGCCAAGCCATCAGCCACCTCGACAACGGTGCCCACGTCCACCATGGTCACGGCCGTGCCAAACTGCTGTATCTGCTGCTTAATTACCGAGACAATATCATCACTACGTGTAGCCATTCATCTCACCTCCAACCCGGATTCGGCAGGCGCCATCGAGATCAACTGACTTGGTCCGACTCAAGCTATGCTCTTCCTCAACTCCTGTAGCCTGGTTCGGGCGCTGGCATCGATCAGCTTGTCCCCGAGCCTGGCGACGAACCCGCCCAGTATCTCCGGATCAACGCTCATCTCCAGCGTCACCCTCTTGCCTGACAGGGCCGTCAGACCCTTGCCAACCTTCTCTCCCTCTTCGGAGCTAATGGGCACAGCCGTCCTCACTTCAGCCAGCTCCATGCCGCCGTACGCATTCATCAGACGCTTGTACTCAACCGCCAGGCTCTGAACCAAGTGGAGGCGATTCCTCGCCACCAGCAGTTGAGCCAAGTTCATGGCCATCGGCGATACTCCCTTCAGGCCACGGTCCAGCACGTCCTTCTTGTTCTCCGGGCTGACTTTGGGATTGGCCAGAATGGCGGCGATCTCGAGATCTCCAAGAACTGCCGCAATCTTTTCGACGTCAGTCAGCCACTTGTCCAACTGCTTCTCTTCCAGAGCGATCTGGAAGACCGCTTGTGCATGCCGCTTGCCTGATACGCCTTTTGCCATGCTTCTAGTTGAGTTGGCTCTTCTTCGAAGCTAACCCTTCCTCCAGCACCTTCTCGATCAATTTCTCGTGCGCCTTCTTGTCCAGTGATTGCTCTATGACCTTCTCTGCTGCCAGGACTGCCAGGTCGGCAAACTCCCGGCGCAGCTTGTTGAAGCTTTCTTCTCTGTCACTCTCGATCTGGGCTTGAGCCTTCAGTATCAAAGCCTCTGCTTCCTTGCGCGCTTCGGCTTTGGCCTCTTCCTTGACCCTCTCCGCATTCTGTGTGGCCTGAGCTATGATGGCTTGCCCCTCTTTGCGTCCGGCCTCAATCTGAGCCTTGACGGACTCCTCCGCCCGGATGGACTCCTGCTTGATCTGCTCGGCTTTCTCTAGACTCTCCTTAATCTTCTCTGCCCGCTCATCCAGCGTCTTGGTGATCGGCTTGTACAGAACAAAAGTCAGCAGCGTAAGCAAGAGGCCGAAGTTGATCATGAAGGCTACCAGATACTGCCAGCTTATTCCGAGCATTTCACCTCCTCCTCAAGGCTCTCGGCCACATGCGCTCCATAGAGCGCGGCTTCACGCGGCCGGGGGGCCAATTAACAGGACTGTTATGGCCACTGCGCCTGCGAACACGATCGACGTGACGAGTACCATCAGCACAAAGATTACCAACGGAATCGGCAAACTGTCATTTCCCATGGTTCCCTCCTTGATCCCTTCCGGCGGCTATGCCACCATGCCAAGAATGATCGAGACGATCAGGGCATAAATGCCGACCGCTTCGCAAAGGGCGGCCACCAGGATCATGTTGGTCAAGATGGCGCCTCTTGCCTCGGGATTGCGTCCCAGGGCAGTAACGGTAGCGTAGCCTATGAGGCCCAGGCCCAGTGCCGGCCCCAATAGACCTATGCTCCCCGTCAACCCCACCGCCAGGAATTTCACACTCTCTGGATCCATTGATGCGTCCTCCTTCTATTCCTAGAGCTGCTAGTGCTCT
The DNA here is from genome assembly GCA_016932645.1 of Dehalococcoidia bacterium. Taxonomy (GTDB): domain Bacteria; phylum Chloroflexota; class Dehalococcoidia; order UBA2247; family RBG-13-53-26; genus JAFGCL01. Next base: position 6,604 of record JAFGCL010000215.1, read on the forward strand.
TCGCTTCCGTGTCCAACTGCTATGCTGGCAAACACCAGCGTCAGTCCGCCAAAGATCAGCGCTTGAATGAACCCGATGAGAAGCTCCAAACCGTAGAATGGCATCGCCATGATCCACGGGATAAGGAATGTGGCCGACAATACCAGGATTTCCCCCGCCGTCATGTTGCCAAAGAGACGGAAGGCGAAACTGATCATGCGGGTCATGTGGCTGATGGCTTCCAGGAAACCGATGATAACGTTGATCACTCCAGTCACCGTGGCCATGAGCCCATCCACTATCTTGCCCTTGAAGAAGAGCTTGATGCCCCGGATGAGCTCACCAACGTTGATGTATTCGCTGATGTAATGCTTGAATCCCCTGCCTGTCAACCCCATGAGTTCTACGAAAAACACCGCTATTAAGGCCATCGCCAGTGTCATGTTGATGTCTGTGCTCGCAGAGCGGATCAATGGTGGTTTGGCGACGATTTCCACGACCACCTCGTCCTCTTCAACCGTGTCACCCACTGCCACATGGTACTCGAGGTGGCCCTTACCAGGAGCGCTTACCTCTTTCATACCGTCATCAGTCTGAATCCAGAGGATTGGGTCATCCTCTTTATGTACCTTGGGCAGTACCGTCAACTCCGCGATCGTCCCCCCCACCGGCGCTTCCACTTCCACCTCGACAGTCCCATCTTCTATAACTGCCACAACCTGTCCCTCTGAGACAGCATCACCAACCGCCACATGGTATTCCATCTCACCCTCGACCGCCTCACCATCGATGACAGGTGCCTTCACCTTCACATGACTGCCATCCGCAGCATCTATCAGGGCGATGACCTCTTCTTCGTCCTCAATCTCAGGGTGCACCACCGCCGTCACCGTGCCTGCATACTTCGTCTCAACCTCGTCCTTGACGGTAACGTTGAAACTAGGCCCATACACGGGCAGGAGAGCCAGATAGGCATTGAACATCACGAAGATGAATATGGTGGCAATCACCGGTAGGAACTTGCGGCCGTTCTTGTGCCCGGCCACGCTCTCTATGAAATTGATCAGCGTCTCCATAGCCATCTCAACAAGCCCCTGCAGCCGACCGGGGATGATCTTCATCTTGCGCGTGGCGGCAAAGGCGAACAGAGTGGCCACCACGATGGTGATCCAAGAGGCGATAAGGGTATTGGTGATGGGGAAGGGCCCTTCCGTCAGGAAGATCGCTTCTCCTCGGAAGAAGGACTCGATCTCCAGAGTGGGAACGTCAAGGATGGATATGTACGGGAGGTTCATCCCGCGGCCGATGGCGCCACCGGCCAATCCGACAATGAAGAGAATCAGGACTACGCCGCCGACCAGACCGCAGCCCCGACGCGACACTAGTGTTTGCCTCCGGGTGTCCTGTCGTCTTCTTCTTTGATCAGCGGTTCTATCATCCTGTACGTTCCTAGAGCCGCCACCACCAACCCCAGAAAAACACCAGCTAATGTAAATATTATCGATGTCTCAAAGTGTCTGTCAAGCCAGAGGCCACCGATAATGCCACCGCCGATGCAAATGGCGATGTACCACCCGATGCCGACGAACCTGAACGCATAGACCCACTTTTCCATCCCACCCCTGCTTCTATGCTCCCTGTTGTCATAGCTGAAATTCAGTATACTATGCTGCTTTGATCTGCGTCAACGCCGCGCTGGCCTGCCACAAGATCATCTGCCCTCTATACTCCTTCGCGTGATAGGAGACACGCCCGGGAGTAATCAACGATCCTCGCAGCATTCCTCGCGCAGCATATGGCACCTCCTCATTCAAGCTGGCATTGCCCTTGGGGGTTCATTGCCTCATGCGCAGGCGACGCTTGCAGATGTTTCACCAAGTGCGAGATGTTGACAGCAATGGTCGTTTATGATAGTGTCTCGGTCAAAGTGGGGCTGTGCCCCAATTGTTGCTCTTGATCTGTGATTGGTGCAGAAACGGGGGCAGATTGGCACACAACTGCGAGGCAAGGTCGATTGGAGTCTCTATGAGCGTCCTTCTGTGCCCAGCACACGACGGCATTGCCTGTGGTTCTCATCTCCTGTCGTAGGCGGGACGCGAAGGACTCCCAAGAAGAACCCGTTGGTGGCAGTCACTGATCTTTGTGCAGTACCGGCATGATTCCGCACCTAGAAGCCTTGTCATACGGGTCATCCAAGCCGGTCCCAGATGGCTGCGGGCAAGAAGCATTGGCTAAGGCGACAGCAACAAGAAAGGAGGAAGGACCATGTCTACCTATGTGATCCTGGCCAACTACACAGAGCAGGGTGCGAAGAGAATTAGAGAGATCGGCAAAGCGACCGAGCAATGGAAAGACGACATAGAGAAAGCCGGGGGCAAGCTGGTTTCGTTCTATTCCCTGATGGGGTCGTACGACTTCGTGGTGATTGTGGAGTATCCTAACGACGAGTCAGCTCTGCAGCGGCTCCTGACCCTAGCCATGCGCGGCGATTTCAAGACGACGACCTGCAAGGCCTTCTCAAGCGAGGAGTACGCCAAGATCGTTAAGAGGATATAGTATAGCTTCGACCAGGGCTTGGGTTCCCATGGTCCTCGCTGTGTATGCTGTCATGCTCTCTGACACATAGTGGTGTCAGGGCGATGATTTCTTGTACTCTGCCTGGGAGGTGACTCCACACAACAAGGCCGACATCAACGCCACGGCTCGCGCTATCAGCCATGGATCAACTGTGTATCCCGTGTGTAGAGGCATCTCCCCGACATCCTGAGGCCACACCGACGGTGAGTCCTACGCACAAGCCCCCCACGAGTCCACCCATGCCACCAACTATGCCGATGCAGTCAAAAGGAGACTTACTCTCTGCTTTCAATCCTTGCGGACATGCAGCACGCCATAAGAGATGCAGCATCTGCCAATCTCTCCCGCTGGGCAGACGCCCACCGTACTCCAGGGCTGGACGAAATACGCACTGACATCCACCCTAGGCTTTGACACTCGGTAGCGGCGGCCTCAACAGCAGGAGTGGTCTGGTTGACCCCTCCAGGATATCGATGGCAACACTCCCAAAGGCCCACTTGCTGATCCCGGAGAAACCATGTGTCGCCAAGGCCGTCAGCCCTATAGGGTTGTCCTCGATGTACTTCAGTATCATTTCGGAGGCAGGCTTCCCAGTCATGGACACGGTCCTCACCTTGACTCCCTTGCTTGTCAGTTCTTTCTCCCGTTCGCTCAAGTAGAACTGAGTTGCCGCTGCGCGCGCCTCATTGAGCTTCTTGACATCCTTCTCGTGCTTGTCAGACTCGACGTTATCCCTTGCTACGGCTGGATAACCTATCGGCACGGTGACCTGAAGGAGAATCACCTCCAGCCCCGTTGCGAGCGCCAGGTCCTGAATGTGAGGGAGTATGCTCTCCGCCACCGGGGACCCGTCCAGAGGAACCAGAATGCTGCGCACTCCTTCCTCCAGGCGGGCCGCATGGCGTTCTGCTGTGCGTACCAGGAGGATCGGTGTGTTCGAGTGAAGCACCACCTTCAGTGCCACTCCTCCAAGAGACCAGCGGCTGGTCCCGCTGGCGCCGCGCGAAGTCATGGCAATCAACCCGATCCGGTTCTTCTCTGAAAGCTCCAGTATCTCCTCAGCAATATCCCCGATCACGCATGAGTAGTCAACATTTACGCCGACCTTCTCCAGTTCCTCGGCTTTCTTCTCCAGGTATATGGTGAGAGGGCGTACCACCGGGTCATTCTGGGCACAAGCCGTCATCAGGGTTACCGCACTATTGAGCCGCCTGGCAAGCCATTCCGCGTATGGCAAGGCATGCTCGGCACGTCCAGAACCATCCAGTGGAACCAGAATCCTATCATACATGAGTACACCTCCCGTAAACGTGGTTGCGTATCTAGTTCAGCGTTCCTGTCCTATGGTGTACGAAACGCTCGCCCCCTCCAGCACCCCCACACTAGTCGCAGCCGAACAGAAGCGTGCTTTCCTGATCATTCTGCTCGTGAAGCATCATACATGGGTTGTGATCTTTCGTCAACTGGAGAAGTCTGCCATCAGTGCACATGCTCCGGCACGAATGGCGTTCTCTATTGAAAGCTCGCGGTCCTATCCTATCCTTGACAACACCTGTCAAGGTGTGTTATATGGTAACCGACACTATCTCGGTACTCGCAAGTATCGTATACCTCGCGACAGTCCTGGCAGATGGCGTTCTAGTACCACAGCGAGAACAGGATCCATCGGGCGGAGGGGGTGATGGGCAATAGGCCCAGTGCTGTCAGTTTGAAGGCCGGTTATCCGTTCCCCGATCTCATTTGGGTCAATACCCAGCGTGTTGCGCTCGGATGTTGAATAGGATAGCTGTAATAGTACAGGTCACATAGCTGAAAGCGGATACACTTGCAGATCCCCAGGTCAGAAAGGAGGGTCGAGATGGAACCCGAGATAGTAAAATGGCTGGCTACGGCGGTGGTGGGTGGCCTTGGTTTTCTAGGGGCGACACTTTCACTAGGGCTTATTGGTTTTTCGGCAATGCAAGGCTTGGGACGCAACCCGGAAGCCAGAAATGCCATCATGACTAACATGATCTTGGTGGCCGCTCTCACCGAGGCCGTCGGCATTTACGCTCTGGTGTCAGTAATTCTGATTGTTCTGGTGGCCTAGTGGCAGCGGCGGTTTGTTTCGCAAGGAGGAAGCATGAATGACTCGTCTTTTCCGACTCCGCTCTTTGCCATCGGCATAGCACTAGTGCTCTCGGTGCTATTCCTGCTGGGGTCTCTGGTTCTGGCAATTGTCGTTCTAGGTTTGATGTATCCCCCCGCCACGCCTGCCGCGTGAACAGGCCCGCAGAGAAAGGCACCGTGGGACATCGATCTGGTTCCGAACCAGTGAAGGAATGGCTGTTGTGCCAGCTTCAATGTGATCTTATGTCTTTCATGGAGGCTAGCATGGTCCTTCCGCGGCGCGCCACACGGCCCCAGAAGGACAACGACCAACGCCATTTCCATTACCAGCAGTGTCCGATACGATGGTGCGGCGGCTCATCCACCAGCACCCCATTTGCCTCCGCGAGATGAGTTGACTACCTTGGAGTATAATGAACTTCTGATCAACATGAACAGGATTGCCCGAGGGATCTCATGACACAGTGGCCGGCATTCGTGGCAATCGTCACCGCAGTGATCGGCTCTTATTTCACCATCGGACTCATCGTCATCGGATGGCAGGTGCATCAGTTTGAACAGCGTTTGAAGAGGCTTGATGCCTATCCTCAGCAGATTCGGGCCAATATGGGGCCGAAGTCGGAGCATGTCGTGCATGACGTACAGGACTGCATCCGTATCCAGGGCTGGGTGCGAAAGCGTGATGTCCGAGCCCTGAGAGCAGCTATCAAGGAAATCAGGCACGCGATGGAACAGTTCAGGGACACCGAGAGATGGGAGGAGAAGGGATACGATAAGCTGTATCCCATGCTCGAGCTTCTCGAACTGGAGATTCGTGGCAAGGCCAAAGACCGCGAACCCGGCTACGACGGATAGCACTCTGCGCCAGTCTTCCCTCCACCTTCTTGCACCGCGCCCCTCAATACCACCGCAAGCGCGGCCCAGCAGCATTCCACCCATCCTGCACTACCACAGTCATCCCGCGCAGTACCTCCTCTGAAGTCTCTCTACCAGAAACGACAGACTCGGCTGCCTTCCTTCTGACCTTTGCACGGCGCCCTGGGGTCGCCTATAATAACGATCGCTACTCTTCGAAGACAAGGCCGATGGGGAAAAGACTCGAAATCATAACACAGCAGCGCCTGGAGAAAGTGCGGAAGCTCCGTGAGCGAGGCATTGATCCATATCCCAACGCCTACCACAGGACCCACACTGCACAGGAGGCGAGATCGCTCTTCGAGAGCGGCGAGGCTGATCCGGCATCCCAGGTCAGCATAGCCGGACGCGTAACCGCGCTCAGGCACATGGGAAAGGCCACCTTCCTCGACCTTCGCGACGGGTCAGGAAAGATCCAGGCGTATTTCAACAAGACCCAGATAGGCCCGGAGAGACACGAACTCGTGAAGGATTTGGACCTTGGCGATTTCGTGGGCGTACAGGGGGTTCTGTTCAAGACTCACACGGGTGAAATGACGGTGAACGTGTCCGATTTCACCATCCTGGCTAAGTCGCTAGAGCCTCTGCCGGAGAAATGGCACGGACTGGTGGACGTGGAGAAGCGATACCGCCAGCGATACCTCGACCTCATCTCCAACCAGTCAGCCCGAGACACCTTCCTGGCGCGCAGCCGCACCATATCGGCGATTCGCCGTTTCCTCGACGGACGCGGCTTCATCGAAGTGGAGACGCCGGTGCTCCAGCAGATGGCAGGAGGAGCCAGGGCCAGACCGTTCACCACTCATCATCAGGCACTGGACGAGGACTTCTACCTGCGCATCGCTACGGAACTATACCTGAAGCGCCTGATCGTAGGAGGCTTTGATAAGGTATACGAGATCGGCCGCATATTCCGAAACGAAGGAATATCGACCAAGCACAACCCTGAGTTCACCACACTGGAGTCCTACGAAGCATACGCCGACTACAACGATGTGATGAGAATGCTGGAGGAGATGGTGGCCCAGACGGCTCAGTCCGTACTGGGGACCACGAAGGTTTCCTACGGGGACTTGACACTCGATTTCGCACCGCCCTGGAAGCGCATTACCTTGCGCGATGCCGTCCTTCAGACATCCGGCATCGACTTCGAGGTCTCTCTGAAGGCCGGCCCGGAGAGCCTGCGCAGAGTCATGCAGGAGAAGGGGCTTCAACTCGACGATACCATGAGCCCGGCGTATCTTTTCGATAAGCTGGTATCGACGTACGTCGAACCGACCCTGATTCAACCCACGTTCCTAATTGACTATCCGGTAGAGACGACGCCGCTGGCCAAGACCAAGAGCGACAACAAGGCCATTGTGGAGCGTTTCGAGGCCTTCGCCGTGGGCATGGAATTCGCCAACGCCTTCACTGAGCTCAATGACCCTGAGGAACAAGCCGCCCGCTTCACCATCCAGGAAGAATGGCGAAAGCAGTTCGGCGACGAAGAAGCCGAGCAGTACCAGGAGGACTTCATCCAGGCGATGGAGTATGGCATGCCTCCCACGGGCGGCCTGGGTGTGGGCATCGACCGCCTGGTGATGCTTTTCACCAACCAACAATCGATCCGTGAGGTGATCCTCTTCCCGCAGCTCAAGACAGCCTGAACAGTTGACGGCAGGAGAAAGACATGCTGAGCATCCAGTTCATCCGGCAGAATCAAGCCCTGGTGAGGGAAGCGCTGGCCAAGCGCCAGGACACCACTTCTCTGGACGATGTCCTGGCGCTGGATGAGCAGCGCCGCAAGCTGATCGCGGAGGCGGAGGCGCTCCGGGCCCATCATAAGAAGGAAAGCAAGAAGTACGGCGCCGCGAAGGCTGATGGTTCTGAGGAAAGCCAGGCAGGGCTCACTCAGGACCTGGGCAAGATCCGCGACCGGGTAAAGGCCATCGAAACGGAGTCCGACGCTATCGATGAGAAGCTCCAGGACAGGCTCCTGAGAATTCCCAACATCCCCGACGCCAGCGTTCCCGTCGGTCAGCCGCCGGAAGACAACGTGATTGCGCGGACGTGGGGAGAGCCCCGCCGCTTCGGTTTCCATCCCGAGCCCCACTGGAACCTGGGCGAAGCGCTGGACATAATCGATTTCGCCAGGGGAACGAAGCTAAGCGGCACCAGGTTCTACCTGCTGAAGGGTGCCGGAGCACAGTTGCAGCGGGCGCTGATCGCTTTCATGCTGCACTGCCACATCAAGGACCATGGCTATACGGAGATCTACCCTCCCTACATGGTGAAGCAGGAGTGCCTGATCGGCTCGTCAAACCTGCCCAAGTTCGCTGACAACCTGTATCACGACGTAGAAGAGGACTTCTGGTTCGTACCCACCGCCGAGGTCCCTCTGACCAACATCCACCGGGACGAGATTCTCGAAGCCAGCTCTCTGCCGCGCAACTATGTGGCCTACACGGCTTGTTTCCGCCGCGAGAAGATGGCGGCCGGTAAGGACACGCGGGGCATCAAGCGGGGCCACCAGTTCGACAAAGTGGAGATGTACAAGTACACCACTCCGGAGACCTCCTTCGATGAACTGGAGAAGCTGGTGGGAGATGCCGAAGACATCTGCCAGAAGCTGGGCTTCGCCTACCGCGTGCTCCAGCTGTGCACCGGCGATCTAGGCTTCGCCTCAGCCAAGACCTATGATCTGGAGGTCTGGGCTCCTGGCTGCCAAGAATGGCTGGAGGTCAGCAGCTGCAGCGACTGCACGGACTTCCAGGCTCGAAGGGCCAACCTGAAGTACAGGCCGGAGCCTGGCGCCAAGCCGCAGTTCGTGCACACGCTCAACGGGTCAGGGCTCGCTTTGCCCAGGGTGCTGATTGCGATCCTGGAGAACTACCAGGAGGCGGATGGCAGCGTGCTCATACCGGAGGCCCTTCTGCCCTTCACGGACGGGCTGCGGCGCATAGAGAAGCC
>JAFGCL010000216.1 GCA_016932645.1 Dehalococcoidia bacterium
CCACCAGCGCATCATCTACCATGCCTCTCAACGAGAGGGTTGGGCGCTGACTGCGCCAGAATGAATGCTCTCTGATGCTTGATGAGAGACTGATCGCCGATATCCGCGAGAGCGGCATTGCTCAGGGGACTGCGGAAGTTGATCATAGAACCAAGCTCCTTCAGAACATGGGGTTCCGTAGCGTGGAGAAGGCGGAATACGCCCTGATCGCCAGTTGCTTTCTGCCTTCGCTTGTGCCTGAGAGTCTGAAGGCCTTCAGACTCCTTCTGGAACACTATCAGGTTAACTACACGCTGCTGCCAATGGAGCACTGCTGCGGCAATCTACTGCTGCGGCAGGCGGCCAAGGAGAAAACGGGTATTGAGATGGCCCAGGCGGACGCGCTCGCTCGCGAATTCCTGGAGAAGAACCTTACGCAGGCCCGCCGGATTGGTGCCACAAAGCTTCTCGCCTTCTGCGCGGGCTGCGATCTGGTGCACGCTCATTTCAGGGACTCTATTCCGGAAGAGATTCTCTGGTATCCCACCTTCCTGAACCGCCTCTTCGAGGGAGGCAGGTTGGAACTGGTGGCCGATTACTATGCCGGATGCTACTACTACCATCGAAGAATCAACAGCTCATTGCCCGACTTGAATTCAGCCATGGAGGTACTCAGTCGCATCGAAGGGCTGAGACTTAACCTCCTTGACAGCCGCCTTTGCTGCACCCGGCCCCAGCAACTGGAGTCTCTCTTAGCCAGCATCAAGAGTAAGATCGTGATAACGCCCTGTGGCGGCTGCGCCATGGGTCTGGAACAGGCCCTGAGGGCCAGAGATGATTGCCGCGTTGTCATGCTTCCGGAGGTCGTCTGGGCTGCCGTCAGCAGTCGGCCGCTATAATCTCTCGGCAAAAGCATCTATTCACTCTCGCCGACAGTCCATCTCAAGCCCGCTGTCCCTGAGAGAATCACAGGTATACCTGCACATCTTGCCTGTTCCCCTCCCATTTGGTATCCTCTTCACAGGTGCAACATGGATTTCAGAGGAAACGTCGGCGAGGTTGTAGAGGCGATGGCCAAGAACGAGGAGGCCGTCAGCCGGCTATATCAGGCATATGCCGACAGGTTCCCGGATCAGAAAGCCTTCTGGTCCGGCCTGGCCGCTGACGAGATGACCCATGCCGCGTGGATACGCGGCCTTCAGGCCAAGATGAGAGACGGGTCTCTCAGCATCAACAGAGAGCGCTTCAAGATCCAGCCGGTGCGCGGCTTCACGGCCTATCTGGAGCGCGAGTTGGCCAGTGCGCGAGAGCCGGGGATGTCGCCAATTAATGCTCTGTCGGTCGCTCTGTATATTGAAGAGAGCATCATAGAGCAGCGCTTCTTCGAGGTATTCGTGCCGGATGCCCCAGAGCTGAAACGCATTCTCAGCGACTTGGCTACGGCAACCAAGAGCCACCTTGAGAAGGTCCGCGAGGAGTGGGGCAAACAGAGGGCATGAGCATCCCATTGACCCCGGTCTCCGAATGCAGGGATCTGCTCTAGACTCTCACCACCAGATTGCCTTGGTCTGTCTCCACTTGATGACGCTTCAGGGGATCCTTGGCCGGACCGCTCAGCGGCTTCCCGTCATAGTCAAACTTGGAATGCATTACACTGCAGCACCGCAGCCTTCGCTCTCCTGCGATGGGGTCAATCTTACGCTTGGCGTGCGTGCAGCGGTTGGTGAATGACAGATACTTGTCGTCATCAGTGTGAACTATCAGCAAAGGTTCCTGAAGCCCTTTCCCCTGAAGGTAAGCCGCCCCTCCCTTAGGGATTGCGTCGGGTTTCTGGCTAATCTTGACGACCACCTTACTCCCTTCGACGCTCCACAGTTCCGGACTCAACGGCTTGGTCTCGCATTTGCCCAAGAGCGCCTTGAAGAAGCCACTTACTCCAGCCACAACTCCCTCCTTTCAGTGCCCATCTGCTGGCCGCCGAACACAACAAGTGAAGGCGAGCACGACAGTTGCGCCGATTGGCCTGAATATATCCCCGCCCGTCTCATGCTGTCAATCTTTGCCCACTTGCCGGGCTGGCAAAAGAGGCTATGAATATCGCGGTGGGTCACCAGGCATCAACCAGGTATTCGACACTCATGAAGGGCTGAATGGTGATATGCGAGCCTACGCTCAATTTGACACACGAACTGGGAAGTGGTAGTATTCATGTAAGTAATCATATACTCACTTAGCTGTTCAGCCGCGGCGCAATCCAGCGCCCGGCCATCCGGGGGATTCAAATGCCGTCGTTCAAGAGAAGCATAAACGTACGCGTGGGCAAGAAGCAGGTCATGTACCAGATGGGATATCCCAAAAAACGCGAGGTGCGTTCAGCTATAGCCTCTGCTGTGGATGAGTGCCTGAGGGACGCCGCCGGTCTCATCGATGCGAGGTACCTCTTCACCTTCGAGAACGTACTTATGGTCGCACACCCCGCCGCTGTCATCAGAGAAACACTTGCCTTCGAGAGTCATGTGATATCGAGGCTGCTGGAGCAGTGTACGAAGGTCATAGTATTCGTAGCTACCATCGGTGAGCGTTTGGAGGACACTGCCCGTAAAGCGGCGGACGAGGGCAACATGCTACGCTCATTTGCGCTGGATGCCACCGGGTCGGTGGCCGTCGAGCAGGTAGCAGATCATATTCAGGAGATGGCCGGCGACGTGGGTCGCCCTTGGGGTTTGGCCGCCAGCAGACGTTTCAGCCCAGGCTACTGCGACTGGAAGATAGAGCAGCAGAGCCTGCTATTTGATCTGGCTGATGCCCACTTGATAGGCGTCAGATTGACCGATTCCGGTCTCATGATACCGCAGAAGTCCGTGTCTGGAATCATTGGGCTTGGGCCCTTCGACAGCAACGTGCAGTCCTACAATCCTTGTCCAGACTGTGACCGCCGCGAGTGCGCCGGCAGGAGATAGCATTGCAGGAATCCCCTCGTAGAGGTTTGCCCGGCGGGCTGTACAGGCCTCTTAGTGAATCCGGAATACGAATGATTCATGAGGCCGTGATGCGGATCGTTGAGGAGACTGGGTTCAAGGTCTACTCCCCCTCGGCGCTGAAGCACTTCAAGGCCTTCGGTGCAAAGGTAGACGAGGAAACCTGCCTGGTCAAGGTACCTCGCGAGAAGGCGATGGAACTCATAGGCAAGGCGCCTTCTGTAGTCACGCTCTGCGGTCAGGATGAGAGACAGGACTTGGTTCTGGGAGGGAAAAGTGTCTACACGGGCACAGGAGGCACTGCTCTCTACGTATACCGGCATGAGACCAGGGAGAGGCGATTGGCCACCCTGGAGGACCTGAAACGCATCGCCAGGCTGGTTGATCATCTCGAGAACATCCACTTGTTTTTGCTGCCGACATACCCTAACGACCTGTCAGTAGAAGTCGTTGACGTCAACCGCTTCTTTGCCGGTCTCGACAACACGCGCAAGCACGTGATGGGGGGGCTCTACAGTCTCGAAGGCGCCCTGCAGGTCGTTCGGATGGCCGAGATGGTAGCGGGTTCCCCAGACAGACTGCGTGAGCGTCCCCTAGTCTCAATGATCACGTGCATCGTGAGCCCATTGAAAATCGATAAGCAGTACGGCGAGTTTGCAGTGGAGCTCGCTGAGAGAGGCATACCAGTAGTCTGCCCGGCCGAACCGCTGTGCGGGGCGACTTCCCCAGTGACTGTCTCGGGGAATGTGCTGATGCAGACCGTGGATTCCCTCCTGGGCGTTATGTTGACCCAGATCGTCAATCCCGGCACTCCTGTTGTTATGGGATCCGTGGCCACTAGCACAGACCTACGTAATCTGAGATACCTGGCTGGTTCCGTGGAGATGGGTCTCGCCAACGCGGCCGGGGCACAGATGGCTCAATTCTACAAAGTGCCTTTCTATGCCACCGGCGGCATGACGGATTCCAAAGTCCTGGATGTCCAGGCCGGATACGAATCCGCGATCACCAACCTGCTCTGCGCTCTCGCCGGTTCAAACTTCATCCACGATTCGGCTGGCCTTATGGAATTCGCGCTTACCGTATGCGACGAGAAGTATGTCGTGGACAACGAGATACTCGGTATGGTCATGCGTGCGGTACAGGGAATAGAGGTGGATGAGGAGTCACTGGCAGTCGATTTGATAAACGCCGTCGGTCCAGGCGGAAACTTCGTCAGTACGAGGCACACCAGGAGATTCATGCGGCGGGAGCACTACTTCCCCACCCTTAGCGACAGAGACACGAGGGAAGAGTGGGAGGCGAAGGGGGCGAAGGTCACTTGGGAGAGAGCAGCGGAGAGAGCCAGAGAGATACTTGCCGCTGAACATCACAGCATTGCTCCGGTGGTGAGGAAGAGAGTGCTCTCGGAGATACCGGGCATAGTGGACAAAGGCAATTCCTGATGTTGGTTGTCGGTGAAAACATCAATGCGTCTAACAAGTCCGTGGGGCAAGCCATTGCCAACAGGGATCTTGACTTCATCCAGGACCTGGCCAAGAGACAGGAAGAGGCCGGGGTCGACTTCATTGACGTAAACGTGGGGTCGTCACACGGCTCATGGGTCAGCCCCGAGGCTGCCATGGAATGGCTGGTCCAAGCCGTGCAATCGGTCACCAAGAAGCCTTTGGTCATCGACAGCGATGGCCCTGAAGTGATAAGGGCGGGGCTGCGCACTTACCACGGTGACAAGGTAATGGTGAACTCCGTCAACGCTGAGCCTGACAGGATCCAGGCAATCGGGCCTCTGGCGTCTGAGAAGGGTGCTTTCCTGGTGGCCCTGGCGATGGGTCAGGACGGCATACCGAAGACGGTTGAGGAACGGGTAGCCGCGTGCGACACCATAATGGAGAACCTGAAGCCCATGGGAATGAGGGAGGAGCAGGTGCTGTTTGACCCGTTGATGCTCCCAGTTTCCGTGGATGCCACGCAGGCTGCAATAACTCTGAAAACGATCGAGAGCATCAAGGCCCGCTTCCCATCAGCCAAGACTATCATCGGGTTGAGCAACGTCTCCTACGGCTTGCCCAGCCGGGGCCTTGTGAACAGGGCGTTTCTCATGATGGCAGCCGCAGCAGGGCTCGACGCTGCTATCCTGAATCCGCTGGACGCCAAGGCCATGAGCTACGTCAAGGCAGCCCGCATGCTGCTCGGGAAAGATGCAGCATGCAGATCATACGTCAGGGCATATCGGGCAGGCACTCTGGCAGACTAGTGTTCACGGGGACTTGCACCCCGGGGACAAGACTCTGACCGGGCCGAGCATATTCCGGCAGATATGCCAGACAGGTCGACCGTCCGGCACTCAACCGGGTGGCTGTGGCCTGATGCAAGGAGAGGCAAATGCCAAGAGAAGGAATTCTGATCGAACGGCCATTGGAGAGAATATCCAGGGAACAGGTGTTGCAGATACACCAGGCTTCCCTGCAGATACTGAGGGACCCAGGCCTGTTGAGCTTCAACGAGAAAGCCGCAGACATATTCCATGCCAACGGAGCGGAGGTGGAACGCGTTTCAACAGGCGACGTTCCTTGCTGGACGGTGAAGATCCCGGAGGCGCTTGTGGCCAGAGCGCTGTCCAGCGCGCCGAAGACGGTGACCCTAGGTGCACGCAACCCGGAGAACGCCCTGGTGATGCATGGGAACGAGCCGAGGGTGTACTTCGTATCCGGGTCAGAAACCAACATCTGGCTGGATGTCGAGATGGCGACGTATATGAAGAAGGGCGACAGCTCGAAGGAAACCAGTGTGGCTGAGTTCCATCCGAGGCGAGGCACGGTGGCGGATCTCTGCCAATCTGCACACGTGTGTGAACACCTAGGGACTCTGGACGGTTACATCCGCACCGTCAATATCCAGGACAGGGACGTCACGCCCCAGAACAAAGATGTGAACAAGTACTTCGCCTCGCTCAACAATACCACCAAGCACGTGATGGCCGGTCTCACCGACCTGAGACAGCTGGACAACGTCGTCAAGATGGCCAGGATCATAGTCGGCGGCGAACAGCAACTCAGAGACAATCCTATAGTCTCGTTCATCACTTGCCTGGTCAAGAGCCCGCTCCAGTTTGTCCAGGACACGACTGACGCCTTTCTAGCCATCTGCGAGAAAGCGTTGCCCGTGGTGGTCTCATCCGCACCGCAGGCGGGGACGACGGCCCCGATGAAGGAAGATGGCATCATAGCCCAGATCAATGCCGAGGTCCTGGCCGGGATAACCCTGGGGCAACTCGCGTATCCTGGAGCGCCGCTCATATATGGAAGCGTCCCAGTGAGGGCCAGGCTGGACAATCTGGCCGACTCGTACGGCGCTCCCGAGAGCAGTCAGTTCAATGTTGACTGCGTTCAGATGGCACGCTTCTACGGGCTGCCCATATATGCCACCTCTGGTGTATGTGACGCTAAAGAGCCCGGACTCCAGTCCACCGTAGAGCGGCTCTATTCTGATATACTGGTCACCCTCAGCGGGCCGCAGTATCTGCACTGCGCTTACGGACTTCTTGACTGCAACTCCACATTCTGCCTGCTTCAGGCGGTGCTCGATGACGCGCATTTTCAGATGATCAAGTTTTTCCTGCGGGCACCGCAGATCGACGAAACCGAACTGGCAAAGTCACTCAAGCAGGTTAGGGAAGTGATGCCGACCAAGCAGAAGCTCTACGTGAAGTACATCCGCCCCATGATGCGCGGAGGCCAGATCTCGCCGCCGTACCCTTTCGAGGGGAACGGAAATGGAGACAGCGGTTTCGCACAGGCATACAGACAGATGAATGATCTCCTGGCTCGACCGGTGCAGCATATTGACCCAGACACAACCGAGCTGATATTCCGCGAGATTCCTGGGTTGTTGCCTCGGTTGAATGTCTATGGTGAAAGGAGGCAGCAATGAGTGAGGACATTATCACTTTGCTCAGAGAGAACGTGATCCAGGGGCGCAAGACTGCGGAGGACGAGGGCATAGATGCCGACATGTCCGGCCCCGGAGTACTCGAGTTAACCAACCTCGCCATCGAGAAAGGCATACCGCCGGCGGTTATCGTCAAGGACGGCCTGACCGCGGGTATGCACGTTGTCGGTGAGAAGTTCTCAAAGAAGGAGTTCTTCATACCGGACATGTTGGCTTCCGCCGAAGCCGTGGGTGCGGCCATGGAGATTCTCAGGCCTCTTCTCGAAGGGTCGGGCGCCCAGTCCAAGGGCAAGTTCGCCATCGCCACAGTCAAGGGCGACATCCATGACATCGGCAAGAACATAGTGGCCACTTTGCTCAAGGGGTCAGGCTATGACGTGGTCGACCTCGGCATAGACGTGCCGACCGAGAAGATCGTGGACTACGTACGGACGCAGAAACCACAAATACTCGGCCTTTCGGCGCTGCTTACCACGACAATGGTTGTGATGGCCGAAGTCATCGGCGCACTGAAGGAAGCCGGCTTGCGAGACAGCGTCAAGGTTGTCATCGGCGGAGCGGCAGTCTCGCAGGATTATGCCAACGAGATCGGGGCAGACGCCTACTGTGCGGACGCCTTCGAAGCTGTGTCAGTCCTTGAGAACCTCGTGCGGGCATAGGCTCGTGACCACAAAGCTGATTTAAAGGAGAGCGATTCATGGCAGGCATTGCTGGAACTGCGGGCACGGACAAGTCACTGTTGGCAACGATGCTTGAGAGGATCAAGTACCGTGGCCCGCACGAGACATGGTTAACCAACGACGGGAGCTATGTGGCAGGCTGCAACGAGTTGAATGTGGGCGGCGATTGCAGAATAGGCTCGCACTACGCTTCGAAAGGAACAAGGAGAGTCGTTCTTGACGGGCGGATCTATAATCGCGACAGATGGGAAATGACGGACGCAGAAGCCATGCTGCAGATATATGAGAAGTCTGGCTCCCGATTTGCCGAGAAGGTGGATGGCGACTTTGCCTGTGCCCTGCTGGATGGCGACAAGCTGTTCCTGGCCCGCGATGCAGCCGGAGTCAAACCCCTCTACTATGGTCATCATGAAGGCAGGTTGTGCTTTGCGTCAGAAGCGAAGTGCCTAGTCGGCATAGCTGACGACGTGAAGGAATTCCCGCCGGGATACGTCTACTCCGTCGAGTTGGGATTTCAGGGATTCTCCCAGTCAGCGGTGCAAACGCCCGAATTTGAGGACTACGAGCAGGGTAAGAAGGTAGTCAAGGAACTCCTGATGGAGGCCACCGAGAAGAGGATGCGAGACAATGCCGTGAAAGGCGTACTGCTCAGTGGTGGCCTGGACAGCAGCCTAATCACTTACATGGCGCATCAGATTAAGCCGGACATAGAGTGTTTCACCGTGAGCATGGAAGGCGGCCAGGACCTGCCGCTGGCCCGGGATGTGACAGCATATCTTGGTGTCAAGCACAACGTGTTGATGTTCGGCGAGAAAGAGATAGAAGAAGTCCTCCCCTTGGCGATCCACCACCAGGAGATGTTCGAGGAGAGCTGCGTGCACGGGGCTATCGCCAACTTCGTAGCCGGAAGGTTTGTCAGCCCTCTGGCCAAGTGCGTCCTCACCGGGGAGGGAGCAGATGAGCTGTTCGGCGGCTACGATGGGCAGTTCAAGCAAGGCAAGAACGCTGAAGAGGTCGCATCGATAGTCGACTACCTGGTCAACGTGGCGCACAATACGGCTTTACAGAGACTGGACAGACTGAACGCCGCCAATTCATACGAGAGCCGGACTCCATTCCTGGACTTGAAGGTCATCGATTTCAGCCAGAAGATACCCATCGAACACAAGATCCATGGCAGTGAGCAGACCGGCAAATGGATTGTCCGCCAGGCATTCGAAGGATGCCTGCCAGATCACATCATCTACCAGACGAAGCGGTTTTTCGCCCAGGGGTCTGGGGTAGCCTACACCATGCGTTCCATAGCCGAGCAGCACATTTCCCAGACCGAATTGGACGAATTCAACAGAACCCCCGAAAACCCTCTCCTTTCGTCGGTCGA
This sequence comes from Dehalococcoidia bacterium, assembly GCA_016932645.1. Classification (GTDB taxonomy): domain Bacteria; phylum Chloroflexota; class Dehalococcoidia; order UBA2247; family RBG-13-53-26; genus JAFGCL01. The sequence continues at coordinate 8,967 of JAFGCL010000216.1, forward strand.
GGAGCTGTACTACTACCGCATATTCAAGAAGACGCTGCCCGATCCTTGCTACGATCGACTGGTTGGCAGGTGGGATCCCTTCAGGCCGGACTTCTTTCCCAGAAGAGCAGGCTCATAGGGCAGGCATCGGCGCTGGCCGAAAAGGGATCTCAAAGGTCACCTTCGCGCTAGACTGGTCCTGAGGAAGAATCCCTGGAACGCCGGTTCCTGTAGCAGACATACGCGGTTCGCGCCATGAGATGGACAATTCTGGGTTCCGGAGGATGTGCGGTCATCCCCAAGCCCCTGTGCCGGTGTCGGGTGTGTCGCGAAGCCAGGGAGAAGGGGATCCCGTACTCGAGATCGGGTCCATCAGCCTTCCTGCATGACATCAACTTGCTTATAGACACGCCGGCAGAGATCGTCGATCTCCTGAATCGGTGGCATGTCGGGCGGGTCGATTACCTGGTTCTTACCCATCTGGACCCGGACCACGTCGAAGGGCTTCGTGTCGTCGAGCAGATTGCCCTGGATTTCCGGAACTGGCGCGGCTACCCGAAGAAGGCCATCTCTCTAATCATCCCCGAACAACTCAAGGAGGCGTCGAGGCAAATCAGATCCTGCCATGGATCTCTCATCGACTTCTATCAGGAGAGCGGATTCGTCCGGATTCAGGCCTTCCACGACAGGCTCTCTCTGGGAGAAGTCCGAATCACTGCTATTCCAGTCGGCCGCGGCGATCTGATGTCATTCGTGTATGCCTTCGAGAAGTCCGGGCGCAGGGTAGTCTACGCGCCTTGCGACATCAAGCCGTTCCCCGAGCACCGTGATGAAGTCCAGAGGCCCGACCTGCTGATCATCCAACCCGGCAGGTTCGAGGACGGCTTGAAGCACAGATTCAAGTACCCCAGAAACCACCCGTCCAGGACTACACTCTATTCATTCAACGAGACTGTTGATTTGTCGAAACGTCTGCAGGCCAAGAGAACCCTCTTCGTCCACTTGGAGGAATACTGGAACCGCACCTACGATGACTATCGTGCGCTGGAGTCGCGAAATCCCTCAATGTGCTTTGCCCTCGACGGCATGCGAGTCATCGTCAAGTAGAGGTTCCCAGCCGACTTCAGTGTCTTCCGCCGGCAGTTGATGATCCTCTGTTGGCGGGTCATTGACTGATACCTGTCATATCAAGCGGAAGATCCTTGTGGTAGAATCCTACACGTGTCCAGATCCCACTACTCACAGGCAACCGACGCAGTGTAGTGCCGTCCACAGCTCGGGTGGTTGCACAAAGGAGGGAACTCTTGTCCGCTGGAGATTATGTCGGCTTCGTCGCTGGAGCATTCGTTACCTTCAGCCTGGTGCCACAAACGGTGCGTGTGTTCAAACTCAAGAGCGCCCGTGAGATCAGCCTTGTCTTCACCACTATGCTCCTGGTGGGCATTTTGATGTGGCTGGCCTACGGCATCTATTTTCGTTTGGTGCCGGTCATACTCTGGAATGCGATCGGTGCGACCCTGGTAGCCACTCTCATGTACGCCAAACTGAAGTACGGAAGGCAGGATCAGTAGAGTACGCTGGCAGGCCAGAGCCATCATACGGCCGGTTCTGCTCGTAATCAGGTCGACTCGCCGACGCACGACTGGTCCGGTTGCTCGCCTAATGCCTCCTTGACCTTCGAGACAGCCTCCGGGCCAAGGCCCTCAGCAGCCTCCAGAATGCCGGTCACAGCCTCAGTCACAGCGACTTCCGACGAGATTCCAGTCTGTCTGGATGCTTCAGTGGCTGCCAGTACTGCACACTGAGCAGCCCGGCCAACATCCAATCCTGCCTCGCCTGCTCCGCGAACAATCCCGGACGCGGTTCCCCTGATCGACTCTCGAGGGTCAACATTGGCCTGGACCATCGACCCGGTCACAGCCAGCATGATGTCATAGGCAGCATCCGTGGAATGGGGCATGGTATCAGCCGCATGCATGGCTCCGCGTGCAGTGTGGTGAGCCAACTCCCCCCCATGATGAGCCGCACTTTCCAATGACTCCCAAAGAGATGAGAGCGCCTCCTCCAGCGGCTTCGCCAGTCTCTCAAAGGCCTTCTTGCCTTCTGCAACAGAAGCAGCTGCTGCCTTGGCCATGCCGGCAATCTCGTAGACTGTCACTCCCATGGCCACGTCCAATCCGGGCACCCTGCTCCGAATGAGGTGTCCATACGGGAACTGGCCCAGAGAATGCAGCACGGGAACCGAACTCATGGGACGCGACAGCGACCGCATCGGAGCAAAGAGCGACTCAAGGACAACCTCACGGCCGACTTCACCTTCCTCACGGAGCGAAGACAAAAACGCCAGGGTCATGAGGCCGAGAATGAAGGCGATACCGAACAAGAAGTCGAAGCCCGTGAGATGCAGGGCCGCAAAGTCGAAGGACCGTGTGGGATCCATCCACGTCAGGTTAACCCCCAACTCTCTGACGCTGAAGTAATCAGCAAAATAGCCTCCGAGCAGAGGGCCAAGCCCGGCCCCCAGGTTCCAGGCCAGTGCCGAAGCGGCCAGATAGGACGTCGCCTGGCCCTGAGGAGCAAGCTTAAGCCCGATGGTACCAGTGGTGAGGCCCACGCCGGATGCTGCGATACCAGCCAGTATATGGAGAATGACAAGCAGGGGGATCGTAAAGAAGTACCGCTCCGGCATCGTAGTGAATACCCACCCCAGGATCACCAGAAGATACAGCGATACGCTCAGCGAGAGTACGGTCTTGTTGCTGAATTTGTCAGCCAGGCGACCCCAAAACCCGAAGAACACGATGTTGACTGCCTGACTGATAACGCTGAATCCAATCACCAGCGATACCGGGAGACCAAGCCTCTGCAGCATGTAGACTGCAAAGAAAGGCGTTGCCAGATTGATAGCTATTCCCCAGAAGAAGAGGAACCGGATGAGACGTCTGTAGTTCGCGTCCCGGAAAGGTGACGCGATCTTGGAAGTGAGCGATGGCTGCGGGCCAGCAAGGGGCTGCATCAGCGGTTCCGGCATGAAGCTCATAAACAGGGGGCTGGCCAAGCCCAGAGTCAAGGCCCCGATCAGCAGGGGATACATGTAGCCCATGGCTTCAGACTGACTTGTCACATGAGAGTGACGCCAATAGTCAATGAAGAAGGCAGCGGACAGACCGAAAACCATGGCGGCGATGGCCGCCAGCGTCTGCCGTTTGGCAAAGACGCGGCCCAGCACCGACTGCGGCACGAGGTCTTTGGTCCAGCTGTTCCAGGCGCAATTGCAGACAGCCGTGAGTATGCCACGGGCCGCCATCAGTATCAGAAGAACAGAGATGGCAGCGGCTCCGGGCACATCAAGGAATACCGGTATCAGGGCGATTGGCACCCATAGCAATTGGGCCGGGAGCCAGGCCGCCACGGCGATGAGCTTCCGCTTTCGTACTCGCTCCACCAAGGGAATAGCTGCCATCTGGAGGGGTTGGGTTAGGAAGGGAATAGCTGCCAGAATGCCGATCTGCAGGTTGTTTGCCCCCAGAATCAGGGCAAAGGCAGCCATGAAGCCGCTCGTCGTGATGCTGCCCAGGCCAAGCGAGGCCATGCCTTCCCGCAGCAGCCAGCGCAGTCCGGACGACGCGTCCCGCTCGGACATTGTGGGCACAGGCCGAAACAATCGCTTCATTCCTGTTTCCCCGTGGTAACACAACTATACATATCACTAATATCACCGTCTAGGGTGTTGAGTCGGCGCTGATCAAGCGGACTCGAAGGAAGCCAGACAGCGCCGCTTCCCAATTTGAGCGTGAGTCCGTGCGCTGCGCATGCATGGGAGCGGTGTCGCGAATCCGGGGCTGCTGTGGGTGATGTCTGGTAACCATCGGGACCTAGGCCACTCGAAGGGCCAGCGAGCCCAGCGACACGTTCGCCCGTATGGTGAGTGCAGGCGTCTTGCCCGCCATGGCCGCATCTGTCAAGAAGGCCCCACCCCTGCTTGTGAATCCGTCGCCCAAGTCCAGGCTGGCCGCCACCGTGTTCTCAACAACACTAGCCGACATCGAGGAGGGAATGCAGATCTCCACCTGCGCCAGGCTGGTTGATATCTTGGCACGGGAGTCGCGCCGCAGTTGCCCGCCAAAGTCAAATCTGTAGGACGCTGCTCCTCCATCAAAGACCATCTCGGCAAAATTGGCGTTGGCCAGGCTCTTCATTTGCAGACCGACAGCACCGGAGTTCACGAGAAGCGAGACCATCTCCTGTGGGTTGGGAGCTGAGAAATCGAAATCGGCCCTTCCGGCACCGTGCTTGATGATCAGCCCCTTGAGAGGAAGCCCCCCGAGATCCACAGAGTGGTCGCTGGCACCAGACTCCAGCGTGAGTGCATATGCTTTCGCTCTGCCCAACACCAGATCGAATCTGGGCGTGTATCGAAACAGACCGCCTAGACCGGTCACGTCATAGTCCTGAGTGATCGTGACCTTCCCACCGCTCTTCTCAATCTTCAGCGGAAGCGCGCCTTGGGGATACTGGTAGGCTCCGCTGACCCACGCCGCGCCATCACCGGGAACGATCTTGAGACGACAGGCCCCCACCCGGATTATCAAGTGGAGGTCAGCGGCTTCAGGATAGGCAACGTTGATCTCCGCGGTCTTGGTCTCAACTCCGGTACCCGTTGAGAAGAGATAGGCGCCACAGTAATGGCAGTAGTTGCTGCCCTCCTTGTTCACCACGCCGCACTTTGAACAGGTCTTCTCCACTCCCACCTCCACGCAAGTGTGGCCGCGTCACATGAATCGCTCGAAGCGATCCTTCTTGGCCTTGCAGATGGGACACACCTCAGGTGGCCCATCTCTGGCGCAAAGGTAACCGCAGACCTTGCATCTCCATACCGGCAGGGGCAGGTTGCCCGGGCCGGCTGTCACCAGCGACGGCTTCGTCTTCTTCCGCTCATCCGGCGGCGGTCTCCGCTCCGGTATGGAACCGACTGCCTTCCGGCCATTCACGACGGCCTGTGACACATAAAGCCCTCAATAGCAGGCGTCAAACTCCACAACGTCGGCGTCCCGATAGTCACACGGACAGACAATATCCAGGTCTTCCTCTTTCCTGCCCGCCGCCAGCCGGCACGGACAGGCCTGATATCCGTACCGCTTCTCGTTTGTCAGTAGCCCCTTGACCAGTGACTTGGTCATTTCTACATCGGGATTCAGGTGGTATCCGCCGGCATCGGCTTCCCTCTTGAGTTTCTCGTACAGGCCGTCCACTTCCTCCGGCGCAACCGCAGGTACGCTCATCTCGTCAACGCCTTTCTGATCTCATCTTCTTTAAACCCGACGATGCATTTCTTGTCGTCCAGCACCAGCGTCGGGAAAGAGCAGGCCGGATTCCATTTCTTCACATCCTCGATAACCTTGGCTTTCTCATCGCCATCCAGGTAGTCAACATCTATGTAGTAGTACTCTACGCCGAGCTCGTTCAGCAGCCTCTTCGTCTTCTGACACCAGGGACAGGTGCTCAGCGCATACAGCATGGCGTGACCAGCATTCTTGCCTGCAACGTGCTCTACTTCCATCGTTCCTGACCTCCTTCCCGGCGTATCGCCTATTATACAGCCCGAGAACAACCTCACTGTTCAGTGAGCAATCACCGCTAACACCAATCGCCAAGTTACGTCATCTTGAATTCACCCGCCTTCGAATCTCATCACTGGACAACTCCCGAAGCGCATCCGAACCGACCCAGCGCGCACTTTTAGACTTCCCTTGCCGCAAATCCAGCGCCACCCCTGCAGCCTTCTGCCGCAACCTAGCGTTCCGCTTTCCGATCTGCCGCAACGCCCAGTTAACCGCCTTCCTGACATAGCTCCTGTCATCTGCCGCTTCTCTCTCGATCACGGGCAGGAATCTCTCGAACTCATCGTCCCCTGCTTTCTTGTCGTGAATGGCCAAGCTTGCCATGATCACAAAGCCGGCCCTCTTCACGAATTCAGTGTCGCTGGCGGTCCATCCTTCAGCCTTATCATAAGCGCACGCCGTCTTCCAGAAGAGGTTCATACAACACTGGTCACAGGTATCCCAGTTGTCGAAATCCTTTGCCCACATGTCCATCTGCTCCTGAGTCACTACAGCCGGATCATCAATCATGCTCGCCAGCAACCTGGCCTCATGCACGCCCGAAGCCCACAGTTCTTGCGCCAGGACATGGTCCCGGCCCAGCTCTCTGGCGAGCCTCCTCAGAGCAGGCTTGGGAACCCCCAGAACCACGGAAGGCTTGATGCCGAAACGGGCCATGCCGGCCACATTCCTCGGGTCTCCCAGCTTCTCCAGTGCATCCAGGACTTCGCCGCAACGCATTCGTCTCATGCTTCCTTCTCTAGAAAGATGGTTGGAACCGGCAGGAGACAGGCGAACTACTCGGGTTCTCTAGTGCCGTTTTCGGGCTCTCCCGACGGCTCCGGTTCAGGGGGCCAGATGGAGGCCCCGCACTCCGCACAGAACTTGCGTATCTCCACCAGTTTGTGACCGCACGCCGGGCAGACCGTCGGTTTTGGCTTCGATTCCAACTCTGCAGTTACGCGTGATACTCTGTTCACGTACGCAACGATGAGGACAAAGGCCAATCCTCCCAGGACAACCAGGGGCGCCAGCAAGATGATGATGAGGGTCAGTGTGTCTATTTCGCCGGCTTCCCCGCGACGGGAAAGCACAAGGCAGCGGACTCCCGCACTGAAGCGGGACAGCAGAGAGCCTGGGGAATTACCTCGCGCCGTGCCGGACATGTGACTTACTTGGCCCAGCACTATAGCATAACCCCCTGATCAATTCAAAGACCTTTCTCAGGCAGCCGATTTCCTGCCGCGGAGGTAGTCAATCATCGGCTGCATCACCAATGGCACGACGTCGCCTATCATGTGCGGCATCAGGTTGTCCATCAGGTCAGCGAAGCCTTGCGGCGTCATCAGTGCGATCATGCCCTCGAACACCACCCACCGCTTCTGTACCTCGGAGTTGGGGGCCGGGAATTCGAAGCCCAGCGACAAAGCCGCAAACTGGAATAAATCGACCTGGACAGACTTGTTCATCAGGCAGAAGTCGACCACAACGCCCTTCTTGACCGGGATCGCCTTCCCCATAACCGGAGGGGTGGCCCTTGCCGCGCGGCGTCAACCGCACATTGTTGTTCACGGCCCATTTGACCAGTTCCACCAACTCTTCTTCGGACTCCGGTTGGACGACAGCGTCCAGCGTGGTGTCGCCGATCAAGGGCTTGATCAGGCCGGGAATCTTAGCAATATCGTGGCCATACAGCTTGTGCTCGATCTCACAGAAGCTGACCCTGTCCCCAAACTTGCCTTCCAGATATGAACGTTGCCCGACCACCGCGTTACCCCCCTGCCACCTCCGTCAATTCAGACAAGCCCGAAGTCTCCGACTAGCCCAGTTGTACATTGTGAAATGAGGCTCACGGCCTCGAACCGTCTACCGTCAGCCAAAGCGCAGTCCGCTGCGCACCCTGTCTGCCCAGCTCTCCGGAAGCTCCACCTTCTTGACGTTCGTGCTCTGGCACGTGGGGCATTTCGGGCCGCTCTCGTTCGGATCACCGCAACACCGGTCGTCCGTGAATGTGGCCCAGCACTGCTGGCACTGATATCCTGGTACTGACATCTCCATCCTCCTATCCTCTCTTCAACACATAGAAGTGCAGCGAGACCTCAGATTATCCTCCGCAGGACCTCGCTTCTCTGAATCTCTTCAGCAACGACCTGCCGCACCAGATCGCAGGCTGCGGCGATCTTGGGGGTGACCAAGCTGTAGTAGACGGTGTTCCCCTGCCTCTCGGGCTTGATCACTCCGGCTCTGCGCAATACGCCGATATGCTGGGAAGCATTTGACTGCTTCAGGCCGGCGATCTGCGACAGCTCACTGACCGACCTCGGCCCATCCTTCAGTGCGTCCAATATCATGAGACGCTTCGGGTCGGCCAGCGACTTGCACAACTCCGCCTGACGCCTGTAGACCTCAGTCAGTCCACCGTTGTCTGTTTCTTTAGCCAATCCTCTACCCCTGCCTCAGATTATTGGTATATTATTATATTTTAATATACTAACATCCCTTCCCACCTTTGTCAACAGATCTGTCAAGGTTTGCCCTCTGGCATCCTTCCGGCTCGCTGCATGGGACATGTTGCTAGGCTGCACAAATAATGAGCGATGCCTTGTTCCGGAGGGATTCGGGGCGGAAGACGATCGCGAGACAGCCTCAGGAGCCGTACCCATCGACGGCTGCGGCCCAATCGCCTAGAGATCACGGACAAGGCGGATCATACCCGGTGAGCCGATGACCCTCTCGAAATCTGGATGGCGCTTCTCGTCCAGATACCTGAAGCCCGCCTTCTGGTAGGCACGCTCGCCCGGCGTGTTGCCGATGTAGAAGCTGACCTGGGCCTGCTTGAAGCCCTCCTTGCGCCCCTGCTCAAGAACCGCATCGAGCAGCTTGCTTATGGCTCCTACCCGCCGAAACTCAGGCCTTGTGGCCACTTGCTCGACCACCCATGTATCCGGAAGGAAATCGGAATGGCAAGTCATGAAGGCCGCTAGTTTCTCCACGCCGGGAGCCATGTCTTGCTCCGACAGCTCCATCTTCTGGATGACGCTGGCCATCGGCAGGGTCATTGTATCCTCCCCGTTCTTCACCGGATCGAAGCCCTCAAGCGCCGCCGCCGGCTGTCCATCTACTTCGGCGACCAGAAACTCGGTGTAGTAGGCCATGTGACGCGGCCCTTCCAGGGCCAGCAGCTCTAGGAACTGG
>JAFGCL010000217.1 GCA_016932645.1 Dehalococcoidia bacterium
CCAAGGGCATGCGCAGCTACGACGATCCCATCCTGGCCAGCTTCGATTCCATCGTGCAGATGGGAGTGGAATACGGCAAGGACCACCGCGAGGCCTTCGAGGATGGCGTTGCCAAGGGCAACACCAGCGACCTGGCTCTGCTCATGTATACGTCAGGCACCACCGGACTGCCGAAGGCGACGATGGTAAGCTATGCCAGTCTAGTCGCTTCGAACACTGCCTTCTACCTCATGAATCCAATCACCGAGAAGGATGAGTGGGTTTCCTTCATTCTGCCGGGCTGGTCCGCAGAGCAGGGTCTGGGTCTTCTGGGCAGCCTGAACCGCGGCACCAGGATGAATTTCCCGGAGTCCCAGGCCACGGTCCAGGAGAACATTCGCGAGATTGGCGCCAGCGTGCTGATGTACCCCTCCCGTCTCTGGGAAATGACGGCGGCGACCATCCAAAATAAGATCTCGCAGACTACCTTCCTGAAGAGGCAGGCATTCAAGCTGTTCCTCCCTGTAGCCTACAGGGCGGCCGACGCCAAGTGCAGGGGGGAGAGACTCGGCTGGGTGTGGTGGATACCGCACAGGATAAGCCGGTTCCTGATATTCGATCCTTTGAGGGACAAGCTGGGGCTCCTGAAGATTCGGGTTGCGTTCACTTCCGGGTCGGCGCTGGGGCCCGACGTTTTCAGATTGATCACGGCCATAGGCGTGGACCTGCGTCAGCTCTACGGGATGACGGAGATCGGGGTCTCGCAACATGCGGGCACCGACATCAAGGTTGACTCGGTGGGACTGATATATCCCGGGACCATAGTGCGCATAGCGGACAGTGGCGAGATACTGGCCAGGGGCGGCTCTTTGGTGATGGGCTATTACAAGAACCCCAAGGCCACCGAGGAGGCCTTCGCCGGGGGCTGGTATCACACCGGCGATGCCGGCCATCTGGAAGAAGACGGCCATCTCTACTACCTCGACAGACTGGAATATGTCAACCGCCTGGCTGATGGCACCAAGTTTGCCCCCCAGTACATCGAAAGCCGGCTGAAATTCAGCCCCTATATTAAGGATGCCTTCGTAGTGGGGGACGAGACACGAAGCTACATTGCTGCAGCCATCAACATCAGCTACGATAACGTGGGGCACTGGGCAGAGAGGAAGAGGATCGCCTATACCACCTTTGCCGACCTGTCGCAGAAGCCAGAGGTCTGCCAGCTCATAGCCGATGAAGTGAAGACCCTCAACGCAAAACTGCCGGGCGGACAGAGGATACAGAGGTTCCTCAACATGCCCAAGGAGCTTGATCCCGATGAGGCGGAGCTTACCCGTACGATGAAGCTGAGGCGGCGCCTGGTGGAGGAAAGGTACAAGGATTTCATAGCGGCCCTGTATGGGGACAACGAGAGAGTCTCCATGGATGTGCCTGTGTTCTACCGAGACGGCCGGCAGGCCGTTGTGAAGGCGGAAATCACCGTCAACCACGTGGGCTGAGGTATTCCCAATGGATGCTGTACTGGCGCAGGGGTTTCTGGTAGGGGGGGTCTATGCCCTGATCGCCCTGGGATTCATTCTCGTCTTCAAGTCCAGTGGTGTTCTGAATCTAGCCCACGCGCAGACGGTGGCCATCCTATCCTACCTCCTGTATCAAATGATTGCGGTCTGGGGATTGCCGTCCTGGCTCGCCATAGTTGTGATCATCCCGCTGGGAGCGGTTCTTGGCGTTCTGATAGAGAGGCTGGCAGTGCGTCCTCTGCTGGGACAGCCCTTTCTGTCCGTGTTGATGATGACTCTGATGGTATCTTTTCTGCTGGAAGGCGTGAGGATCCTGGTATGGGGAGCTGACTCCTTCACACTGCCATTCACACCCCGCCAGGGCCAGGGATGGCTTGGCACGGTTCTGCCTGACTGGGTTATTCCCTCGAGCGCCCTTGCCTTTGTGGTGGCTATGTTGGTGTTCGTATTGCTCATGCTTCTGTTCCGCTACACCAAGGTCGGCCTGTCGATGAGAGTGGTGGCAGCCGACCATGAGGTGGCTCAGAGCCTCGGTATCCGCGTGAAGCGGGTGTTCTCTATCTCTTGGGCCCTGAGCGGCGCCTTTGCCGCCATGTGCGGCGTTCTGGTAGGGATGGTGTTCACCGTGACTCCGGTTCTGGGAGACACCGTGCTGGGCAAGGGACTCCCGGTCCTCCTGCTGGGTGGGCTGAACTCTATTCCGGGGGCGGTAGTAGGCGGTCTCATCATTGGTTTGGCTGAGCTGCTGGGGAGTCACTGGTTCTCGGCGATGAAAGAGGTCATTCCCTGGATCGTGATGCTGGTAATCCTGCTGATCAGGCCGTACGGACTGTTCGGCGAGAAGCGTATCGAGAGGATATAGCGCTATGCTTCCATCTGGCGTATTCAATCGACGGCCACAGGAAGATATGGCTGTCATAAGGACCAGGGCGCAATGGCTGCTGCTCGCCTGTGCCCTCGCATTTCTGGTCACTCTGGGGCTGTACGCGCCCGGGCACTGGATGAACTGGTTGATCCTGGTGGGAGTGTACACGATAGCCGCCCTTGGGATGCACATAATGACTGGGTTGTGCGGGCAGTTCTCCATGGGTCAAGCAGCTTTCATGGCGCTCGGCGCTTACACTACGGCCTACCTGGGAACCACATATGGCGTGTCTCCGTGGATCACCCTGCCGGTCTCAGGCGTCGTGGCTGGGTTTGGAGGGCTGATCTTTGGCATCCCGGCACTGCGGATCAAGGGATTCTACCTGGTCTTGGCCACAATAGCCGCCCAGTTCGTCATCATGTGGTTCATAAAGCACCAGTCCTGGCTGGGTGGCACGTATGGGATCATGGACATGGACAAGCTCAGCCTCGGAGGCGTAGAGTTGGCCGGTCCCACGCCGGAGTTCTGGTGGCTGACACTGGGCATGGTGGTGGTCATGCTATTTTTCGCCAAGAACATCCAGAGGACTTCTACCGGGAGGAAATTCGTGGCTGTACGGGACAACGACCTAGCGGCTGAGGTCATGGGCATCAACCTGTTCCGGACCAAGCTGCTGGCCTTCTTCATCGGTTGCTTCTACGCCGGAGTGGCCGGGTGGCTGTGGGCGCACTATCTGCGATCTGTCCAACCTGAGCTGTTCACCTTCCAGCTCTCTCTTTGGTTCCTGGGCATGATCATCGTCGGGGGCGTGGGCAGCACCAGCGGCGCGGTCATGGGGACGGTGGCGATCATGCTGGTGGACAAGGCAGGGCCATCACTGTCGACCGCAGTGCAGGATGCGTTTCCGTCGCTCAAGTACCAGGTCTCTGGAGCTGTATCGCTCATAATGTTCGCTTTGGTCGTCATGTTCTTCCTGATGATTGAGCCGAAAGGGCTTTACCACAGACTGGAGAGGATCAAGCTGTACTACCGCCTTAATCCATTCGCCTACTAGGCTGGAGGTGTTGGATATGATATATCTGGATAGAGAGTGAGAATGCGGTCGGATGTGCGCCCTTTGCGCTGTCGGGATGAAGAGTAAGTTATGAAAGGGGGAAGCATGAAGCGGAGACATGTGGGACTGGCAATCTTGATTCTCCTGGCGACCCTGCTGGTGGCGGTTCCGGCGCTGGCGGGCTGTGGCGGGGGGAAGAGCGAGGAAGAAGAGAACACCATTCTCATTGGCATCATGGCGGACTTCACGGGGGTGGCGGGGACTGCCATGCAGCCAACGATAAAAGCCACGGAGGACTATCTGACAAAGATGGTGCCGGCGAGCGACAATCCGCTGCCGGGTGTGAAGGTGAAGTTCACGCGTTTCAACACCGAGCTTAAGTACTCCAAGGTCACCGGTGGGTATGAGGAGTTGAAGGCCCGGGGAGTGGACATGATGGTCATCATGAACGCCCAGGACACAAAGATGCTGTTGGAGCGACTGGATGAAGACGGGATGCCGGTGATAGGAACCATGGGCCTGCAGGCAGCGTTGGGCAGCGAATGGGCAATGACCACCTGGTCACCGATACAAAGCCAGGGTGAGGTGCAGATGCTCTGGATCATGGGCGATTGGGACTATGAGGACACGGGGAGAAGCCCGAAGGTGGGTCATCTCGGGTACGATCTCGTCAGTTCGGAATACTATCAGGAGGGCATAGAGAAGACTGTAGACGCAAACCCCGGCAAGTTCGCCGGCGATGCGGGCAAAGAGATTGACTTTCAAGTGGGACCCCTCGGCAACGTGACCTGGACGAGCGAGGCAATCAAGTTAAAGAGCTGCGATTACATCATCGTGAGCGTGGCCGGGGCGATGCTTTCCAGTTTTGTCGCTCAGGCGCGCGCCGCGGGCTATACGGGCAAGTTCCTCACCGGGATGGAGGGCTTCCCCGGTTTCTGGCCTCTGGTGACTGACCAGATTGGCTCCATGGACCAGTTGTATGGCTGCTACTACGTGGCCTGGTGGCCCTGGTGGGGCGAGGACGTACCCGTGATCCATGACTGTGAGGCCTACGTTGACGAAACCTACAGTGGTGAAGAGGCCAAAGAGCTGCGGATAGCTTCGTCGGTCATCTCCGGCTGGGAGTTGGGCATGGCCATAGAGATGGCCATCAGAAACGCCGTTGAGGCGGTAGGGGCAGAGAACATAGACAGACAAGCTCTGAGGGATGGACTGTTCGGGATCAACGCACAGCCTGAGGGGTACATCAACAGTTGGCAGTTGTCGGAGGGATGCAACAACGCCCTTCAATGGAAGCAGAGGGTGTTTGTATACAGCCTCACAGAGGAGAAGTTCGTACCATTGGAGATGGTGTATGACCCTGTACTGACCAAGCCAACCTGTTGATGGTAGAATACGGGGAAGGTAACATATCGAATAAGAGAGTTAAGGAGGCAGAATGAGCAGGATCACACGCGGAGGGATACTGGTTGCGCTGTGCCTGGTTCTGGTCGCCGGTATGGTGCTTGCTGGCTGCGGCAAGAAGAAGGAAGCGGCTCTCCAGCAACCTGGCTTGCAGTTCACCAGCTACGTCACTGGCGCCACGGTTGACTTCGATGAAGACACGCTCAACAACATGGCCGCGAATGGCCAGGCCAGCTTCTTGTACAACATTGCCAAGACGATCTACCCGTCGGTATGGGCTGCCAACAAGGATACTGTGGCGCAGACCTTGTTCCCGGCGCCGTACTGGAGAGGCGATGGCGTCCATACCTACTACACATATCTGTCGTCTGCCGACCAGACTGCGGTGGATGGGGCCATCTTCGCCGGTTCCATCCCTAGCAAGGGGCTGACTGCGGCGGAGCAGGCGGTTGTAATGAACGCAGTAGAGAGTTTCTTTGGTCTGTATGCCGATGAGACGGCCGACCATAAGGCCATGGAGCAGAATACGGCCTGGCTGGTGCTGTACTCCTCGATACCCGACAGTGGCGCCAGTGCGGCCGCTTGGGCCACGGAAGCCACGGCCTGGATGACGGCCCTGAACACTTACGCTGCCGCCAACTACAGCGGCAAGACCTATGCACAGTTGACCTATGTTGAGAGGAAGACTGTGGAGGCGACAGTGTTCGCCTACGGCACCATCAACCCCGAGTACTCTTTCTGGCGCCTCTTGGTGAAGGACTCGTTCCGGAACGGGAATGCCTCGGCCAGGTGGCCGGACGAGCGGGATGCAAAAGTGGCTGAGCTATATCCTGGCAAGACGTATGCGCAGCTCGACTGTGTGCAAAAACCGGATCTCGACAAGGAGTTCTATAAGAGTCTGGATGCGACGAAGCAGGCAGCTGTGACCTCCCAGATCTCCGGAATGTTCGACCTCGCCACGGAGCAACTGGACGGCGTCATGCCTGACAACGAGAACATCTACTACACCACGCTTAAGGATTTGGGAACGGACTATCCATACTTGGTCACCGACAATTCCTCGCCTACGGCGGCTGCTGACAACTGGCTGGCGGATGTAACCGGGAAGCCCCATGACTATGACAGCAGCGGCGACTTCTACGCGGAGCTGAAGTATGGCCACCCGCAATGGCAGGCTGCCCTCACGCATCAGTACTTCGGTACCGACAACTACGCTGCATTGTCAACTGACGCCATGGCGCTGATTGACCAGGCAGACACGGGCATGAGGGATCTCTCGATTGCCCAGAGGTCGGATGAAGATGATATACCTCTGACTTCAAACGTAATCTACCAGACGCTGCAATACAAGGTTGGCAGCACCGCTGCCGCTGATGGGTGGGCGGCGGAGGCGGCCGCAGGTGTAGATCGTGAGCTTGCCCTCTACAAGTGGATGGCCTATGAAGGCTTCCGCAACGGCATCATTGCGCAACAGGTATACTATCCCACCCAGTTGGATGCCGTAATGCCGACAGGCAAGACCTATGCTACGCTTGATCCCTGCCAGCAGGGGTCGGTGGCAAAGGACATGTGGGCGACTCTTGGCGCGGGCGAGCAGGGTTATGGAGCCAGTGTGGTTTCGGGGATCTTCAGCAAGGCCCAGGCGGAAATGACCGACGCCGTGGCCATAGACCAGACGACACTCGCTATGACGCTGCGGAACACAATGGCGTCCAAGGGGTTCTCCAGCGAGACCGCTGTGGCCAACTTCAAGGCGGACGTAGAGGACGGGGTGCTTCTGCGGTCGGCCTTCTACAGGTGGCTGGCCAAGGAGTCGGTGAAAGAGTCGGCCGCGGCTGCCGTTCTGATCCGGGAGAGCGCCGGTGAGTTCTACATCAAGATCACCAACCCGAACGAGTATATGATCTGCATCGACAAGCTGCAGTTGTACTTCAGAACCACCGCCGGCGCCTCAGAAGAGCTGATTGACGCCGCGAGGCAGGTGCTCGAATACATATGGGTACCCGCGAAGGAAGGTGACGTTGACGGCCAAGTCAGCCTCAAGGTCATCGCGATAACCAAGACCTACGACATCCTCAGCTGGCTGGCGACGGCTGGCGTTGACACTAATACGGCCAGAGCCATGGCGAATGAGGTCTTCGACAAGATCCAGGATGGGACGATTGTCTGGACCGCGCAGGCGGATATCCAAGTGTCTCACGAGGATGAGTTCCAGAACTACTCCTACACCCTGACGATAGCATAGTCGCATAGTCAGGGACCGGTGGGATCGACGTCTGGGTGAGGAATCGATTCTCCGGAGGGCACTGAGCCCTCCGGAGAATCGACCACATAGTGCTCCTGGAGCCGACAACGGTAGCTGTCAGCGAAGGGGCGATACGGCATGAAAGACAGAAGTGCAGGTACAACCGAATTGAGGGTCGAGAACCTCGACCTGAGCTTTGGCGGAGTCAAGGCGCTTGACAGTCTGAGCTTCGATGTGGCAAAGGGTAAGATGTTCGGCATCATCGGGCCCAACGGCGCTGGGAAGACGAGCACCCTGAACTGCATCAACGGTTTCTACCGCGCCCAGCGCGGAGAAATCTACTTTCAGGACAAGAAGATCACCAGGCTCAGTCCGGACGCTGTAGCCAAACTGGGCATAAGCCGGACCTTTCAGAACATACAGCTCTACACGGGCCTGAACGTGGTGGACAACCTCATGGCAGCCAGGCACTTTGTATTCAAGGCCTCGTGGATAGAGAACGCTCTGTATTACGGCCGTCCGCACAAGGAAGAAGTGAAGCAGCGGTGGGCGGTGGAGGAAATCGTAGATTTCCTGGAGCTGGAGCGGTACAGGAAATCGGTGGTAGGCACGCTTCCGTATGGTATTCGCAAGCGCATCGACCTGGGCCGGGCGCTGGCGCAGGAACCGAAGCTGCTGCTGCTGGACGAACCGATGGCGGGAATGAAC
>JAFGCL010000218.1 GCA_016932645.1 Dehalococcoidia bacterium
CAGCATGGGAATCGAGGTTGAGTGATCTATGCCAAGTCACGGAAAGAAGTATCAGGAAGCCGCAAAGCAGATCGACCCCAAGAAGACATACGCCCTGGCGGAGGCCGTCGATCTAGCCAAGAAGACCTCCTATGCCAAGTTCGATGAGACGGTGGAGTTGCACTTCCGCATGAACCTGGACCAGCGCGCTGCGGATCAACAGATCAGGGGCATCGCGCTTCTGCCCCATGGCCTGGGCAAGAAGATACGCGTACTGGTTTTCGCTCAGGGCGAGGCGGCGAAGATAGCTGAGGAGGCCGGGGCGGACACGGTTGGGGCGGAAGACCTGATCAAGAAGATCGAGGAAGGGTGGCTGGAATTCGATGTGACTGTAGCCACTCCGGACATGATGGGTAAGATCGGCAAGCTGGGGAAGATTCTGGGCCGGAAGGGTCTGATGCCGAACCCCAAGCTGGGCACAGTCGTGGGACAAGCCGATTTGCCAAGGGTGATCAAGGACTCGCGGAAGGGGCGTTCGGAGTTCAGGCTGGATCGTACAGGGAACGTGCACATGGCTGTCGGGAAGGCCAGCTTCGAGCCGAGACAGTTGGAGGAGAACCTGGCGGCGGCTATCGAGGCCGTCGTGAAGGCCAAGCCAAGCGGAGCCAAGGGCCAGTACATAAAGAGCGCCACAATCACCACCTCAATGGGACCTGGAATTCCATTGGACCTGAGGGCTGTCGGGGCGGCAGCTTAAGGGGATGATGGAATTGGATCGAGTGCCCCGTCTATGGCGAGGCGCGATCTCTGTGCAGGCTACCCATCGCTCCTACAGTAGTGCAACGTTGGGGTTTTCGTGCCCATCTGTGGCACAGATTCCGGCGGTGAGTGCATTAGATTCGCTAGGGAGGACAAGATAATGGTAGGCATAGTCTCATATGGTGCTTACGTTCCCATCTACAGGTTGAGCCGTGAGGCCATCGGAGCGATGTGGAACAAGGGCGTCGGTAAGGGCGAGCGGGCCATTGCCAATGCCGACGAGGACAGCGTCACCATGGGTGTGGAGGCGGTCATTGACTGCCTGCATGGGATGGACCGCAGTCAGGTGGATGGCTTGTACTTTGCGACCGACTCTCCACCATACATTGAAAAGCAAGCGGCGAGTATCATCCGGGCCGCAGCAGATCTCCGCGAGGATATCTTGACGTTTGACGTGGCTCACTCACTGAGAGGGGCTGGTTCGGCCATGAGGGCGGCAGCGGATGCGGTGGCCGCCGGCAGCGCCAAGAGGGTGATGGTGGCTGCATCCGAGCGGCGCATACCGGCTCCAAACAGCGACTCCGAACTGCAGTTCGGGGATGGGGCGGCGGCCTTTCTGATCGGCGACATTGACGTGGCGGCAGTCCTGGAAGGGAGCTACCACTTGACGAGCGAGTTCATCGACACTTGGAAGAAACCAGAGGACACTTATGCGCTGACGTGGGAGGATCGCTTTGTCAGGGACGAGGCCTACATGAAGATGATTCCGCAGGCAGTCGGTGGCCTGTTCAAGAAACTGGGGATTGCGCCGAAGGACATAACCAAGGCCGCCTTCTATGCAGCAGACGCCAGGACGCACGGTGCGATAGCCGGCGCGATTAAACTGGACCCGAAGACCCAGGTGCAGAATCCGATGCTGGACAACGTGGGCAACACTGGCACGGCGCTGGCGCCCATGATCCTGGTGGCGGCGCTGGAAGAGGCCAAGCCGGGCGACCGTATTCTGTTCGCTACTTACGGCGACGGCGCGGATGCATTCCTGTTTAAGGTGACGGAGCAAATCGAGAAGATAAGAGACAGACGAGGCATCAAGAGGCACGTGGCCTCCAAGATGATGCTGCCCAACTATGGCAAGTACGTGGAGATTCGCGAGCTGATGGAGTGGGAATCGGCGCGACGCGGCGCACGGCGCTCGTCGCTGCCGGTCATATGGCGCGAGAGAAAGATGATCTTCGCTCTGTACGGGCAGAAATGCCGGGCGTGCGGCAATATTCAATATCCCAGACAGAGGATCTGCATCTACTGTCAGGCAAAGGACAACTTCGATCCCATCCGGCTTTCAGATAAGACCGGCAAGGTATTCACCTTCAGCATGGACCAGCGCGCCCAGGAGATCGTTCTGCCGAAGGTGTTCACAGTGGTCAACCTGGACGAAGGTGGGCGGTTCTACAGCGTGATGACCGATCGCGATACCACCAAGATATCGGTAGGCATGCCGGTGGAGATGACCTTCCGTATACAGATGGGCCCCTCCGAGAACCTTCCTCTGGAAGGTTCGGGTCTGTACAACTACTTCTGGCGGGTCCGCCCAGTAAGGTGCTAAGGAGAGATAACGATGGAAAGCTTGAAGGACAAAGTAGCCATAGTCGGCATGGGGTGCACCGCATTCGGGGAATTCTGGCACATGGATACAATCGATCTCATAGTGGAGGCGGCGGATGAGGCCTTCAAAGACGCCGGTGTGACGGCGAAGGACATCCAGGCGGCCTGGGTGGGCTACACCGTATCCGATACCGCCATGACAGGCATCATTCTCTCCAGCGCGCTACAGCTACAGTTCCTGCCGGTGACCCGTGTGGAGAACGCCTGTGGCACCGGCGCCGAGACCATCAGGGGGGCGGCCCTCGGGCTGGCCTCCAAGACCTATGACTTGGTGCTGGCGCTGGGTTTCGAGAAGATGAAGGACGCCGGATTTGGTGGCATTGGACAGGCCTGGCCCGGGAAGTGGCATCCCGTATACGGCGCGGCGCCGGAGGTCGGTGGGGCGGTGGGCCGGTATGCCCTGGCAGCCACGAAGTACTTTTCCACATATGGGTTAACTCCTGAACAAGGGAAGACGATGCTGGCCAAGGTTTCGGTCAAGTCCCACTACAATGGGTCGCGGAACCCGAAGGCCATGCTGCGGAACCGGATCACCATCGAGCAGGTGCTGAACGCGCCGATCATCGCCTGGCCGCTGGGCCTGTTCGACTGTTGCGGCATCTGCGACGGCGCGTCGGCGGCCATCATGTGCCGCACCGAGGACGCGAAGCGCTACCGTCCCAACGGCGACTACGTCACTGTCAAGGCTTCGGCCATTGCCTGCGGGCCGGGCTGGGGCAAGGAGAGGACCAACTATGGGTACACTGTCTGGGAGGAGACCGAGGCTGCGGCCAAGCAGGCATACGAGATGGCCGGGATCAAGAACCCCCGGAAAGAGCTAAGCCTGGCTGAGATCCACGACTGTTTTTCCATTGCGGAGGTGATAGCCGCGGAGTCCATGAGCCTGTGCCAGAAGGGCCATGCCAGGGATGACATCGAGTCCGGTGCCTGGGAGCAGAACGGGGAGATACCGGTGAACGTCAGCGGCGGGCTGAAGGCGTTCGGGCACCCGGCCGGGGCTTCCGGTGGCCGGGAAGTCTACGAGTTCTACAAGCAGTTCCAGGGGAAGGCGGAGGATCCGAGTCGGCAGCTCAAGGACCTGAAGATGGGACTATCGCACAACCAGGGTGGCCATCCGGGCAATTTCGTGGCGGGAATCACCATCGTGGGCGAGCCGCCGTCCAAGTAGGAGAGACAGCCAAGTCGGTTTGTGATAGAATCTACTGTTGCTGAAGACAGCAGGCGCCCTCGGGGCTTAATGCAGTAAGTCTGCCTGCCGAGGCGAAATGACCAGATCATCGGTTCATGGGAGCCTCGGGGCAGCATGCTTCGGGGCTCTGTTGTTGAATCAGAGGTGCGTCGGGCTCCGTCAAGGTTGCCTGACAGCAGGGGAAGAAGGATGAAGAAAGAGAAGAAACAAGAGGCAGTCCAACAGGCGGAAAAGGTGATTGCAGAGGCCAAGGTTGCTGTGGTCACTGACTACCGTGGCATGACAGTGGCCGAAATGAACAAGCTGCGCCGGAAGCTGAAAGAGTCCGGCGTCGAATACCGGGTGGTGAAGAACAACCTGGCTGCCATCGCGGCGAAGAACGTTGGCAGGGAGGGCCTGAAGGATCTGTTGGTGGGGCCTTCAGCGGTGGCGTTCTGCAGTACCGATGAGGTCGCGCCGGCGAAGGTGCTCACTGAGTACATCCGGACGACAAAGCCTTCTCTGAGCATCAGAGGCGGGATACTGCAGACGAGAATGCTGTCTGCCGAGGATGTAACGGCGTTGGCCTCCATGCCGCCCAGGGAGTTCATGGTGGCTAGGGTAGTGGGGCAGATGAAGTCGCCGCTGTACATGCTGGTAACGGTGCTCAACGGCAACCTGGCAGGGTTGACGCGTGTTTTGCAGGCTAGAAAGGAACAACTGGAAGGAGGTTCGAACTAATGACGAAAGAGGAGATTATCACTGCCATCAAGGGCATGACGGTTATGGAGCTGGCCGATCTGGTGAAGGCTCTGGAGACGGAGTTTGGCGTCAGCGCCGCGGCGGTGGCCGTGGCGGCCCCCGCGGCGGCTGCGGGTCCGGCGGCTGCGGGTCCGGCGGCCCCGGCGGAAGAGCAGACGGCTTTCACCGTCATACTGAAGGATATCGGCGCCAACAAGATCAACGTGATCAAGGCCGTCAGGGAAGTCACGACTCTAGGCCTGAAAGAGGCCAAGGAGTTGGTAGAGGCGGCTCCGAAGCCGGTCAAAGAAGGCGTGTCGAAGGAAGAAGCGAACAGCGTCATGGCGAAGTTGACGGCAGCGGGCGCTACAGCCGAGATCAAGTAGCCGGCGAGACTTGCTGGTTGTTCGAACATTATGGCGGAGCCTTCTGGGAAAGGGAGGCTCCGCTTTGCATTGGATTAACGGTCGCTGGGGTGGTTGCCTAGGGGCGGTCCAGGATGACTACCTTGGCTTCCGAAGGCACGTTGGACTTGGTCACGGTCAGCTTTGGCTGCGGCACAACTTCCCTCAGTCCCATCCCCGTGGTGAACTTGTCCAGAGGCTCCAGCCAATTCGTGACTTTGGTCTGGTAGTGCATCGGAATCACGATCTTGGGGTTGAGGAGCCGGACGATCTCGGCGGCCGTCTTGGCATCGATGGTGGAGACTCCACCCAC
>JAFGCL010000219.1 GCA_016932645.1 Dehalococcoidia bacterium
GGTGGCCGTAGCTGTGGCCGGTGGGGCAGCGGACGCTGGGCTGGGGATTCTGGCGGCCGCCAGGGCGCTCGACCTGGACTTCGTGCCGGTGCTGAAAGAGCGCTATGACCTAGTCATCCCGCGGGCGCACTACGAGAGCAAGCTGCTGGAGCCCATGCTGGCCATCCTGAAGGATGCCTCCTTCAAGGCCGAGATCGAGAACCTAGGCGGCTATGACGTGTCCCAGATGGGCAACGTGATTGCCAGGCTGTAGAGTGCTGGGCGCATCGCAATGCGCCCCTACATGGTTGCATATTGGGGTGTGCTGACGGGCGAATCCTCCTATGGGCTAGGCCGTTTCGAAGAGGTGCAGGAGAAGACTCCTGCCGGGGGTTTGGGGGTGTCCCCCATGTTCTTCTTTCTCTTCCCCCAAGAGTGGGGGACAAAGGGGGCTGATGATCCGAATGCAGAATCCGGTAAGGCTGCCGATCTAGCCGGTGCTACACTAACCTGGGAATGAAGCCATCGGAGTTCCGAAATCCATGAAGTCGTTGCGCATAACCGTCCGCGGCGTGGTCCAGGGAGTAGGATTCCGACCCTTCATCTACCGCTTGGCCCACGAGCACGGTCTGGCCGGATGGGTGCGCAACACGTCCGGCAGCGTGGAGATCCACGTTGAGGGCGAGGAGCTGTCTGTAGACCGGTTCGTCGCGGAGATCAGGATTTCGTCTCCCCCGATGGCCAAGATAGAAGAGCTCACTTCTTCTTCGATCCCGCCCACGGGCTACGTTGGTTTCGAGATCGTCGAGAGCCGTCCGGAGCCTGGCCAATATCAACTGGTGTCGCCGGACATCGCCACTTGTGAGGCCTGCCGACAGGAGGTTTTCTCCTCAGAGGACAGGCGCTATCGCTACTCCTTCACCAACTGCACCAACTGCGGGCCACGCTTCACCATCATCGAGGACATTCCCTATGACCGCCCCCTTACCACGATGAAGCATTTCGCCATGTGCCCTGATTGCCGGAGAGAGTACGACGATCCGCTGGACCGGCGCTTCCATGCCCAGCCGAACGCCTGCCCGGTATGCGGGCCATGCCTGAGCCTGGTCGATGCACAAGGAGTGCCGGTGGGAGATGGGGACGTCATCCGTTCCGCAGCCAAGCTGTTCAGGGACGGGAAGACCCTGGCCGTCAAGGGGCTGGGGGGCTTCCTGCTGTCCTGCGACGCCACCGACGCCGAAGCGGTGAAGAAGTTGCGGGAAAGGAAACATCGTCCTTCCAAGCCTCTGGCCGTAATGATGACTTCCATAGCGGAGGTCAAGAGACATTGCAGGGTGTCCCCAGAGGAAGAGAGGCTGCTCCTGTCGCCACAGAGCCCGATAGTGCTGCTGATGTGGCGGGGTGAAGAATCCTCGATCTGCGCCGAAGTGGCTCCGAACTTGAAATACCTGGGTGTGATGCTGCCCTACACGCCGCTGCACCATCTTCTCATGAACGAAGTGGGCTGCCCTCTGGTGATGACCAGCGGCAATCTCAGCGAGGAGCCGATCGCCAAGGACAACGATGAAGCATTGAGGCGTCTGGGCGGGATCGCCGACTTCTTCCTGCTGCACAACCGGGACATCTATGCTAAGTACGATGACAGCGTCTGCATTGTGGAAAAGGACATTCCGCGCGTGGTACGTCGCGCCCGCGGCTACGCGCCCTATCCCATCGCGCTGCCCTTCGACTCGCGCCGGATACTAGCCTGCGGCGCTGAAGAGAAGAACACCTTCTGCCTGGCCCGGGACCGGCACGCCTTCGTGTCGCAGCACATCGGCGACATGGAGAACGAGGAGACGCTGGAGCACTTCGAGAAGACGATCGAGCTGTATAAGAAGCTGTTCCGCATCGAGCCCGAGGTCGTGGCCTACGACCTGCATCCCGAGTACCTGCCCACCAAGTACGCCCTTGAACTCAAGGCGAAGAACAGTGGTCTGCGCTTCGTACCTGTCCAACACCATCATGCCCACATCGCGAGCTGTCTGATCGAAAACGGCGTGCAGCAACCGGTGATCGGGGTGGCCTTCGACGGTACGGGATACGGAGGCGACCGGACGATCTGGGGTGGGGAGTTGCTGGTAGCCGACTTGAAGGGCTTCCGCCGGGTGGGGCATCTGGAGCACGTGCCAATGCCCGGCGGGACGGCGGCCATCAGGAAGCCGTACCGGATGGTCCTAGGATACATCCATGCTCTGCTGGGACCGGACTTCCCTCTTCATGGGCTGCCTATACTCGGCCCGCTTGATCCGGGGGAACTGGTGGTGGTCGCGCGGCAGATAGAGCGGAGGGTCAATTCGCCGCTGACCTCCAGCGCCGGGCGACTCTTTGATGCTGTGTCGACCTTGGCTGGCATACGGGGAGAGATCGACTACGAGGCGCAGGCAGCGATCGAACTGGAGATGCTGGCGGATCAGGACCAGAAGGCGTCAGCGGTCTATCCATTCTCCTTTGTGGAAGAAGCTGGCTGCCGGGTGGTGAGACTCGCAGACTTGATCGCGGCGGTAATCGACGATGTGAAACAGGGGATGCCCGCCGGCGCCATATCGACGAAGTTCCATTGGACCATGGCCAAGATGATCGTGGACATGTGCCGGGCTATATCACGCGACACTGGGATCAAGGTTGTCGCCCTAAGTGGCGGGGTTTTCCAGAACCGACTCCTGTTCAGGCTTTCCGTTGATAGCCTGCGTCAAGAGGGCTTCGAAGTCCTGACTCACCGCCTAGTGCCATGCAATGACGGCGGGGTTTCACTAGGCCAGGCCGCCATCGCCAACTTCGCCGCTTCGGCTACCTGAGCGGGAACATGACCTGCGTCTTGAGTTCCTCCGGCTTCGTTTCGTCGGGATCATTGAGATAGACCTCATAGGCCACACCGGTCACTTCGTATCCCTTTTCCGCAATCCACTTCGCCAGGGCCTCATAAGCCGGCCCGACCTTGTCATACGGGCCTGTGTGCAAGACCACGGCGAACTTGCCGCCCGGTATGCGGCTGGCCTTGATATCGTCCTTGCCAGGGACCTCCTTCAGCACTGGAAAGCCCAGTTCCACATCCAGGTTCTGCATGTCCATGTTGTAGTAGGCAGCGAAGGGAGCGCCCGCCGGGTACTGCCCCAATTGCGCCAGATGCTGGGCGATGGCGCCGTAGGCCTTCCCGATGACCTGCGGCAGGTTCTGAACGGATGTCCGCGTGCGGATGGTAAGGGTTGGCTGCGCCGGTTGTTCCCTGAGTTCGCACTGATACGACATGGTCTTCCTCCTCGGCCTCTACTATACCATGGATTGGCCCTCCGGCCGTATCGTGTGGTTTAATAGGCTATGATGCATAGTCTGGAGGAGAGAGGGCGATGTGCCTGGCTGTTCCAGCTCTGATCAGATCCATTGACGGCGATGAGGCCGAAGTTGAACTCGGCGGCGTCACGCGGCGCGCCAGCATCATGCTCACGCCCGAAGCCCAGGTTGGCGACTACGTGCTGCTGCATGCCGGCTACGCCATTAACGTTGTGGACCAAAGTGAGGCGGAAGAGACCCTGAGTATTCTGAGGGAGATGGCCCGATTAGCCGAGGACGACGTCGAATGAGGCTGGTGGACGATTTCCGTAACACAGAGCTGGCCAAAGGACTTGTTGACGGCATTCGCCGGAGCTCCACGAAGCATGTCCGCCTCATGGAGTTCTGCGGTGGCCACACGGTTGCGATCATGAGGCACGGCATCCGCCAGCTTCTGCCATCGACCATCGAGATGCTTTCCGGCCCTGGCTGCCCGGTGTGCGTGACGGACAACTCTGACCTCGACAAGGCTATCGCCCTGGCGCGGCTCCCCGAAGTGACCCTGAGCACCTTCGGGGACATGCTCAAGGTCCCCGGCAGCCGCTCCAGCCTCCAGCAGGCGCGGGCCGAGGGCGCCGACGTACGCATCGTCTA
>JAFGCL010000220.1 GCA_016932645.1 Dehalococcoidia bacterium
CGGTATAGCCCCGTTTCTTGAGCTCAACAATCAGTTTTTCGAGTAGGGTGGTCTTGCCGGAATTGGACCTACCCACGACGGAAACAAAGAGCGACATTACCCCTGACTACTCTAATTCTATCATCCCCGTCAATACGAACTCGGGGTTGGGCTGGAGCGCAGACTCGTCAAATGAGTTGCCGTGGCCCCCGACCGGATGGTTGCCCAACGGGATACGCTGGCGGCACCGAGGTCAATCCTGCAACAGGCGTCGCAGTTGATCCGGATCGGATACCGGCGGATGGCAGGTACCCTGGCGACAGATATAAGCAGTCGGACGGCCGTCCACCATCACACGACCTCCCACCAGCCTCTCGACCAAAGGGGAGACAGCATCGCCCGGATGCAGACCTGCAAGGATTTTGTTGGGCCGATACTGGCCACGGATGGCAGCAAGCAAGTTCTCAGTCTGCGGATTGTCGCGGCGGCCGACCACAAAGAACTCTTCGGAATCCGACAAATGCAGGTCCAGGGCACATAACCAGTTTCCAGAGGCCAGAGGATGAGCCAGCATCTGGTCCCGCACCAATCTCAGCATGGCTGCCGCTGCCCTATCATGGGACTCGTCGCCGAACACCCTCGATATGCGGATCAGGACATCAGCGGCAGAAGAACCGCCGCAAGGCTTCACTGAATCCAATGTATCCCGCGGGCGGGCGAAGAGGGCGCTATGATCCGGGCCTGTGTCGTAGAGGACCCCAGGGTGCTCCCTGTCCCCAAACCGTTGCTCCATTGCATCGGCTAGATCAGCTGCCACCTGAAGCCACCTCGGCTCAAGCGTCTCTTCATGGAGACTCAGGAGCCCGCGAATCACAGAGGCATAATCATCCAGATAGCCGGGGATAGCGGACGCGCTATCCTTGTAGCTGTGCATCAGCACTCCTGCCTTTGTCAGTGTGCTGACCATGAAGCTCGCGTTGGCTACCGCCGCTCTCACATAATCCTCGCGCGCCAAAACACTGGAGGCCTCAGCCAGCGCCTGCAGCATGAGACCGTTCCAGGACGCAAGTATCTTGTCGTCGCGCGACGGCTTGGGCCTCCTTCCCCTTTCCTCCAGCAGCCTGGCTCTGGAACGGGCGATCACCGTCTCGATGCCAGCCGGGTCAAGCCCTGTTTCAGCCGCGAACTTTACTGAGTCCGCGGGAACGTGAAGAACACTGCTGCCTTCTAAGTCCCCTCTACTTCCGATACCATAGTAGCCGCTGACAAGGGAACCATTCTCCTCTCCCAGCACTCCAGCGATCTCTCCGGGCGTCCAAAGGTAGTACCGTCCCTCTTGGCCATCAACATCGGCATCCTGGGACGAGTAGAACCCACCGGCGGGGGAAGTCATCTCCCGGAGCGCGTAATCCAGCGTTTCTTCGGCGATGCGCCGATAGGCCGCCGTACCGCTAACCTGATAGGCATGGAGGTAAATGCGGCTGAGAAGCGCATTGTCGTACAGCATCTTCTCGAAGTGCGGAATCATCCACCGGCCATCCGTAGCATAGCGGTGGAAACCTCCCCCAAGTTGATCGTAGATGCCCCCCGCCGCCATCTTGTCTAGGGTTAACTCCACCATCTGCAAAGCCCTGGCCTCGCGTGTGCGGTGGTGATACCGCAGCAGGAACTCCAGCACGGGCGCTTGCGGAAACTTGGGTCCCGGACCGAATCCGCCGTTCTCATCGTCGAAGCTCGCCTCCAGGGCCCGGAATGCATCGTCAAGAATATCCGCCGTCAGCGACTTCACCCCTGAGTCGACCGTCGGACCTTGTCCCAGCCGGGATACCAAGTCCCGGGCCACGCCCGCCACTTGGGAGCGCCTGGCCCGGTAGGCCTCCGACACCGCCAGCAAGACTCGCGGGAACGCCGGAAGGCCGTGGCGGTCTTCCGGGGGGAAATAGGTGCCTCCATAGAACGGCCCGCCATCCGGAGTCAGGAACACCGTCATAGGCCAGCCTCCACGCCCGGTCATGGCCTGCACCGCTTCCATGTAGACGTGATCGATGTCGGGTCGCTCCTCACGGTCCACCTTGATGCAGATGAAGTGCTCGTTCATCAGGCGGGCGATCTCTTCGTTCTCGAAGGACTCCCTCTCCATGACATGGCACCAGTGGCAGGCCGAGTAGCCTACGCTCAGCAGGATGGGCTTGTCCTCCTGCCGGGCACGGGCCAGTGCCTCATCACCCCACGGATACCAGTCCACCGGATTGTGGGCGTGCTGGAGCAGATACGGGCTGGTCTCTTTCGCCAGCCGATTAGCCTCGGCCTCGCTCATGGCATCCCTTTAGATACTTTTATGTCAAGTTGCAGGGTGTCGACCACCTTGTCGACTCCCTTAAGAGAAGAAACGACACCAGTCACCATGCTTGAGAGGATGTCATTGGGAAACTGAGTGAGCTCGAGCGTCTTCCCATTGACCACAAGCGTTACTGCCCTTTTGACCATCTTCAGTTCAAGAACCCGCAGGTCATCAACACCCTTCAGGGTCCGCACGGCACCGATCACCGTGCCGGCCAAGAACTGCTCCACGAACGGGTGGAGTTCGATATCCTTGTTGTTCACCCAGAGTCTGGTCTCATAACTCTCCTTCATTGTCACCTCCAATCACCGAAGTAGTGTCAGCACACCTGCGGATATTGACCTAAGAATACGTTATCAACCCCCTGACCCCCACTCTTGGGGGCAGACTAAGGGAACTGGGGGACACACCCAAACCACCGGCGGCGGCATTCTGCTGCACCGTGCCCGCGCAGTTGACGTGGGGGCGCATTGCATGCGCCCATGATCCCCGTCAGGGCGCCTCATGCACCTCTTCTGAGACAATCCCCTGATCGCAATCCCTACGGCTCTGCCCGCCGCTGGACACGGTACCGGTTCATGAGCAACGAATTAGTGACCACGGAGATTGAGCTGAAGGCCATCGCCGCCGCCGCAATGATCGGGTTCAGCAGCGTTTCCGTCCAAGGATAGAGAATGCCGGCCGCAATCGGAATTCCAAGGCTATTGTAGGCGAAGGCCCAGAAGAGGTTCTGTTTCACCTTGCGGATGGTGTAGCGGCTCAGCCTTATGGCTTCGGGCACGTCTCTCAGATCATTCTTCACCAGCACAACGTCGCCGCTCTCCATGGCCACGTCGGTGCCGCTGCCCAGGGCTATGCCGACGTCCGCCTGAGCCAGCGCCGGTGCATCGTTGATGCCATCGCCGACCATGGCCACCACCTTGCCACCCGCCTGCAAGCCCTTGACCTCTCTCGCCTTGTCATCCGGCAGAACCTGGGCCAGAACTCTGTCCATCCCCGCCTGCCTGGCTATCGTCTCCGCCGTCTGCTGGTTGTCGCCGGTGATCATCACCGTCTCCAGCCCCATCCGTCGCAGTTGCCTGATAGCCTCGGCTGCATTGTCGCGCAGCGTGTCAGAGACAGCAATCAGACCTGCGACCTTCCTGTCCAAGGCCACCAGCATCACTGTCTTGCCCTGACTCTCCAGATGGCTGACCTTCTCTTCGGCAGTAGCAGTCCGCACTTCGTTCTCGTTCATAAGAATCCGGTTCCCCATCAGTACCTCTTTGCCTTGAACCGTGGACAGAACGCCACGCCCACTCAACGCCTGGAAGGACTCCGCGTCGGGGGGCTCCCACCCTTCCTCTCTGGCAGCCGCCACTATGGCCTGCCCCACCGGATGCTCCGACCCTTTCTCCGCCGAGGCAGCCAATTGCAGGACTTCAGCCTGACTGACTCCATCAAGCGCCACCACGTCTGTTACCACAGGTTTGCCTTCCGTTAGCGTCCCAGTCTTGTCAAAGACGATGGCATCGATGCGGTACGCCCGTTCCAGAGAGGCGGCGTTCTTGATAAGTATCCCGTTCTGGGCTCCCTTGCCAGTTCCGACCATGATGGCCGTCGGCGTCGCCAGGCCGAGCGCACAGGGACAAGCGATGACCAGCACAGAGATCGAGGCCTCCAGGGCAAACACGAACGGTTTGCCGATAATGGCGAACCAGGCAATGAAGGCTACCATAGCAATGGTGATCACCACCGGAACAAACACAGCGGCCACTGAGTCGGCCAGGCGTTGAATCGGCGCCTTGGACCCCTGGGCCTGCTCAACCAACTTGATGATCTGGGCCAGTGCAGTGTCCTTGCCCACCTTGGTGGCCCGGAACTTTAGCATCCCATCCTTGTTGATGGTGGCGCCCACCACCTCATCGCCGGCTTTCTTGTCCACCGGCATCGATTCCCCGGTCAGCATCGACTCGTCTACGGCCGAATTCCCCTCGACGACCGTGCCGTCCACCGGTATCCTCTCTCCGGGTCTGACCACAACCGTCTGCCCCACCTCAACGTCTTCGACAGCCACCTGCGTCTCCACACCATCAACGACGACGCTGGCCGTCTTGGGGCGCAGGCCCATGAGCTTCTTGATGGCCTCCGAGGCCCGGCCCTTGGCACGGGCCTCGAGATAGCGTCCCAACAATACAATCGAGATGATGAGAGCTGCCGTGTCGAAGTACACGTCGCCCTCGAATGCGCCAGGCATAGCCGTCACCAGGAGGCTGTAGACGTAGGCCGCAGTGGTGCCCAAGGCGATTAGGACGTCCATATTAGCCCTGCGGTTGCGCAGCGCTTTGTACGTGCCGACATAGAACTGCCACCCCACCAGGAACTGCACCGGCGTGGCCAGGCCCAGAAGCAGCCAGTTGTCGGCATTGCTGCCAAAGGGTTTGACCATCGAAAGGACGAACACGGGAATAGCCAGGGAGAAGCTGAAGATGAGCAGCAGCACTAGCCTGCGCCGCTCGCGGTCCCGGGCCTGCCGCTCATAGTCCCTGGCGTCTTCGTCAGCCGGCACCGCCCCGTAGCCGGCATCGCTGATAGCCTTCTTCAGGCGGGGCACAGTGACTACCTCCGGATTGTAGCGGACGTAGGCTTTCTCACTGGCCAGGTTGACCGACGCTGAAACCACCCCATCAAGGACATTTAGCGCCGTCTCGATGTTCTGGACGCACGTGGCACAGGTCATCCCGGTGACATCGAAGACCACCTCACTGATGCCCACGCCATATCCAGCGTCCTCAACCGCTTGTACCAGGTCCTTCTCGGTGGCCAGCGACGGGTCGTATTCCACCGTCGCTTTCTCAGTGGCCAGATTGACCGCAGCCCTGGACACGCCGCGAAGCGCGGCCAGCCTTTTCTCCACCGTCCCGGCACAGGTGGCACAGGTCATACCAGTGATCTGCAGGCTGGTCTGTTTGGTTGGCTGGTCCATGAAGCCCATGTTACCAGCATCGGAACACTGGGGGAAGTGACGGGAGTCTCAAGCTTGGCCCACTCACCGCTGGCTGCAGTCCGGATCTGGCATCATCCACGCCGAAGTGCTCCACAGTCGCTTCTGTCGCCTTTCCGTTGTAGAATATCCCAGTTGTCACGCAATCCGGAAAGGAGGTCATCCATGAAGAACGTTGAGCTTTCTGTCCAGGGCAATATACTGACCATCACAGTGGACTTGACCAAGGAGTTCGGGCCGTCGTCCTCCGGCAAGACCATCATCATCGCCTCTACCGAAGGGAACTTCCGCCTTCCTGAGCGGGAGGAAGTAGTCGGATTGAACGTCTATCGTAAGAAGTAGAAGAAGAAAGTGCGAAGCATGACAAGAGGGTGGGCATCGCTGCCCACCCTCTCGATTGCTGTGAATCTTCAAGCCGGCGCTATGCTGCCGATACCTTTCTCCTTACCAGTACCATCACACCACCCAGCATGAGCAGGCCAATGCCAAAGAGGACTATGGTCGAGAGCTCTGGAATTGGCGGTTCTGACCCCTGCCAGGTCTTGGTTACTTCGTTGGAGCATACCACTGGCACGTCAGTCGCCGATGCGACTAGATTTGAGCAGGCCTGAATGGTATCAGTGCCCTCTTCGCCATTGCTGGTGTAGGTCCATTCGGCTTCGCCGTTCGCGTCTGTCAATACATCGCCAGTCAAGCCCTCATTGGGTCCTGCGATGACGCTGAAGGTGACGCTGACACCAGGTATCGGAGCTCCGGCATTATCCTGCACCTTTGCGGTCACTGTATGGTCAGTGCCCACAGGGTTGATAGCCTCAGCGGGCGAAAGAACAATGCCTTCCCCGACAACAGCCGTGGCCCCACCGAGGAACAGCCCCGCAAACATCAGGTTGTCGTCATCGGACGGGTTCTCGGTATAGACGGTGATAGACGTGTCTCCGTCTTCCACAAACGGAAGCAGACTGTACAACTCGTCGTCATACCGCGGGTCACCGTTGGGGGTCGCGTTGGGATCGGCCGGGTTGGCATTGCTGTCATCCAGGCCGCCGACGGTAATGAGCGCCCCGTTAGCATCATAGCCATCATCCTCACCACCGGCCGATGTCGACAGACGCTCACCATTCACATCAACAACGCTATATTGGTTAATCCCCTGATGGCTGTATGAAATACCCAGGGAGAAATCGAGCACCAGGTCCGGGTCGCTCTTGTCGATCGGCTCCGCCAAGCCTATGGCGAAGGTATCTCCTTCCTGGTTCTGGCTGCCGAAGCACAGGACGACAGTATTGCTGGCGGCCTGCGCCGGGTCGTCGAATATGACCGCCAGGATTTCGCCATCAACATACGAGTTCCTGTTCACCTCCACCAGGGTGAAATCCACCAAGCCGGCAGGAGCCGCATCGATCTTGGCCTTCACCAGCGCGGTGGCATCCGTCCAGTAGTTGTAGCTGGACAACACGTTCGACGTTTCAACATCCCAGCTAATCGCGGTACCGTCGATGGTGATATCCCCATCCGCTATCTGACCACCGCCATAGCCTCCATAGATGGATGCTGCCATCATATAGGCTGCCCTGACAGTGGCACCAGCCGAGGGTTTCTCGACCTGTATGGTCGAACTCGCATCGTTGCTCCCCGCTGCATCAAGGGACAGCGTGATCTTGCCAGTCTCGGTGACTACGGGAGCGAGGGAACTGGAAACTGAAGTTGCGAAGGAACTTGCCGGCGCCGTTCCGGGTTCGGGATCGCTCGCCATGGCCGCCGGCACAATGGCGAGGCTTAACAGAAGTGCTGTGAATACGAGCGCGATGACTACCTTGGTCTTCATACTTGACACACCCTCCATTCTCTGCTTTGTGTCTCTGACCTGAGTACACACAGCAATGAGGAACACATGCGGACACCAGCAGATTGCATTTGGAGTCGCATCAGCCCCCCATCACTGACACAATAACAATTGATATCACGTCCGTGGCCCATTTGTCAAGCATACCTGCCACAAAGCCGATCTCGTGATCTTCCAGGTCTGCTATCGGTTTCATTACATTCTTGTTACATAATCTGCCGACAATGCTCCTAATCGAGTGAGGGGGCGCTACTTGCCGACGCCACGTCGGGAAAATGCCCGGCATCTCACATCCCGTCAAACCCACTTTCGCTCTGGCGACCCTGCGCCGAGTCCCAATCCGCATCCGGATGATATAATGGTTTTCGGTCTCCCCACGCTTGAGAATAATGTTCACACACCTGCACGTCCACACCGAGTACAGCCTCCTCGACGGCATGTGCCGCATTCCACATTTGGTGTCCCGAGCCAAGGAACTGGGCATGAACAGCCTGGCCATCACCGACCACGGCGCTCTTCACGGCATCATCGATTTCTACCTTCAGGCCAGGGACGCCGGCATCAAGCCCATCATCGGCTGCGAGTTCTACCTCGCCGCGAACGGCCGCCAGAGCCGGACTGCGGCTGACAAGGAACCCTACCACCTGGTTCTGCTGGCCAAAGACAGGGCCGGATACAAGAACCTGCTGAAGCTCTCCACCAAGGCAAACCTGGAAGGCTTCTACTACAGACCTAGGATAGACAAGGAACTGCTGTTGGAACACCACGAGGGGTTGGTGGCCCTTACCGCCTGTCTGAGGGGGGAGATCCCCAGGCTCATACTGGAAGGGCGCCACAAGGAAGCTGAACAGACTGCGAAGTGGTACAAGGAACTCTTCGCTGACTTCTACCTGGAGGTGCAGAAGCATCCCATACCGGAGATCGAACAGGTCAACAAGGGACTGTTGAGCCTCAGTGCTCAATTGAGTATTCCTCTGGTGGCCACCAACGATGTGCATTATGTCGAGAAGCAGGATGCCCGGTGGCAGGACCTGATGCTCTGTATCCAAACCAACACCACAGTCAACGACGAGAAGCGGCTGAAGATGGCCGGGGATTTCTTCTACCTGAAGAGCCCGCAGGAGATGGCAGCGGAGTTTGCGGACATGCCCCAGGCCCTGGAGAACACGGAGCGAATCGCTGAACTCTGCCACTTGGAACTGGAGTTCGGCCGGCTGCACCTGCCGGAGGTAGCCGTAGACCCCGGCAAGACGCCGGATGAGTACTTGGCGGAGCACTGCCGGGAGGGACTGGCGCAACGATACGGGAAAAACCCCGCTCCGGAGATCGAAGACCGACTGAGATACGAGCTGGAAGTTGTCCAGAAGACGAATTTCGCTCAGTACTTTCTGGTGGTGTGGGACATCGTCTCCTTCGCCCGGCGCCAGAAGATACCCTGCGGGGTGCGCGGCAGCGCGGCGGCGAGTCTGATCCTCTACTGCCTGGGCATCACCGACGTTGATCCGCTGGAACACAAGCTGGTCTTCGAGCGGTTCCTCAACATCGAGCGCAAGGAGATGCCGGATATCGACCTGGACTTCCAGGACGACCGACGCGACGAAGTCATCTCGTATGTAGCACAGAAGTACGGCCAGGACCATGTGGCCCAGATCATCACCTTCGGCACTCTAGGGGCCAGGGCCGCCCTGCGGGACGTGGGCCGGGCGCTGGGCATGCCGTACGGCCAGGTGGATCAGGTAGCCAGGCTGGTGCCCTTCGGCGTCGGCATGACCCTGGACAAGGCCCTGCAGGAGAACGAGGACCTGCGCCGCATGTACCAGGAGGACTCTATAGTCCGCAACCTGGTGGACTCTGCCAAACACCTCGAGGGAATATCGCGCCACGCCAGCACCCATGCCGCCGGCATAGTCATCTCCAGGGACCCACTGGTCGAGCACGTCCCGCTCCAGCAGGTGACCAAAGGCGAAGCCAAGGGCATGGCCATGACGCAGTTCGTTATGCAGGACATCGCCCGGGTGGGGCTGCTGAAGATGGACCTGCTGGGACTGATTAACCTCACCACTCTCTCACGGGCCAGGGAAATCATCGCCCGGCACCGGGGGGTGGACGTGGACCTGCAGCGGTTGCCCCTGGACGACGCTAAGACCTTCGAACTGCTGTCCGCGGGAGAGACCGGCGGAGTCTTCCAACTGGAAGGCTCGGGCATGAGACGCTACCTCAAGGAGTTGAAGCCGGCCAAGTTCAGCGATGTGGCAGCCATGGTGGCGCTCTACCGCCCTGGCCCTATGGACCACATACCGCGGTTCATCAAAGCCAAGCACGGCCTGGAACCGATCACCTACCCGCATCCGTCCCTGGAGAGAATCCTGGAGGAAACCTACGGCGTCATCGTCTACCAGGACCAGGTGCTGTTCGTCGTGCGGGAGTTCGCCGGGTACAGCCTGGGACAAGCGGACATCGTGCGCAAAGCGATGGGCAAGAAGATCCCGGAGATCATGCACAAGGAACGTGTTCGCTTCCTCGAAGGAGCCAAAGGCAAGGGCTTCTCGCTCAAGGTGGCCGAACAGGTGTTCGAGCTTATTGAGCCTTTTGCCGGCTACGCCTTCAACAAGGCGCACAGCGTCAGCTATGCCATGATCGCCTACCAGACCGCCTACCTGAAGGCCAACTACCCTGTGGAGTACATGACCGCTCTGCTGCTCTCCCACAGCGGGCAGCAGGACAAGGTGGCCACAGCTGTAGCCGACTGCCAGCGCATGGGCATCAAAGTCCTGCCTCCGGATGTGAACCGGAGCGAGGCCGGGTTCAGCATCGAGGATTCTGAGGAGTTGTCTATCCGCTTCGGCCTGTCCGATATCAAGAACGTGGGGTCCAGCGCCATCACGCCGATTGTCGAGGCCAGGAAGAAGGGCGGGCCGTTCAAGTCCATCGAAGACTTCTGCCGCCGGGCTGACCTGCGCGCCATGAACAAGAAGGTGACGGAGAGCCTCATCAAGGCCGGTGCCCTTGACTGCCTGGCCAGTCGCGGTGCGCTCCTGAATCAGATCGACCGCATCATGTGGCTGTCTCAGCGCGAACAGAGCCTGCGCGAATCCGGACAGGCCACCATGTTCGATCTCTGGGGGGCCAGCACGCCGACTCCGCTGCCAGAGATACACCTGGAGAACGTCGAGGTCTCCTACCGTGACAAGCTGGCCTGGGAAAAGGAGCTGATCGGCGTTTACCTCTCCGGCCACCCCTTCTTCCAGGTGGCGCGTGACCTCATGTCCAGCACAACGACGTATTGCGGCGATATTGACGCCGACATGGTCGGACAAGCGGTGACCGTTGCCGGCCAGGTCACCTCGGTGAGAGTGGGCCAGACCAAGAGCAGGCAACCTTTCGTCAGCGCTACCCTCGAGGATCTGGCGGGCAGCGTCGAGGTCACCTGCTGGTCGCCGGTCTATCAGCAGACGCAGGAACTCTGGATCGAGGGCAACATACTGCTGATTCAGGGCAAGGTGCGGGCCCGCAACGACAGCGCGCAGGTGATCTGCGACCAGGTGCGGCAGTACGAACCGGGAAAGGAGAGGCCGGCTGCGCAGACTCCAGAACCTGAAGCGAGAAGGCATCGCCTTCAAATAGCCATGTCCCAGACAGAAGACGAGCAGCAAGACCTGGAACGACTTAGCAGCACTATGGAGACGCTCAAGAGCCATCCCGGAGAGGATGAGGTGTCGCTGACCATCATCAGCAACAGCGAACGGATCAGGCTGGACTTGCCGAACGTCGCCGTACGCTACAGCCCCGAACTCCGTCAGCGGCTGGCGGAGCTGGTAGGGGAGAAGAACCTAAGGCTGGAGAGCCTCCCATCTTGACCACCTAAGACATGGCCTCGCCATGTTCCCGCGCCCAGCAGAGGCCAGAGACCCGCGCGAGCTTGGCAAACCGTGATCGACCCCTCGCGAGGTCAATCACGGTTTTGTTGGGGAGGAAAAGGGGGACTAGGAAGTCTCCGTTCTCTATGAATACGAGAGTATTATATGATGCTGTGAGATACTATGCAATTCTAGCTGAGACGAACAGTATCTCCCGTTAGCAATCGTCTGAGCCTGACACTCTAGCCATTCAGCGCTCCCGTCAAGGCAGAGACTTCAGCTTGAGAGTGCAATCAGCACAGTGTGGCGTCGCGAGATACAGTTGGCGGCCCGTACGAACTGATGGGGCTTCCTCCACGGGCTTCCGGACGATCGCTGAATGGTGAGAGTGTTCCAACGCAAGTGACGGTGGTGGCGGAGATCGTTGCGCTCTGTCCGCCCCGCACCTGGACTCCCGCTTCCGCGGGAATGATCCGCCCGAGGCGGATCGGGGGTCTGGGGGTGTGCCCCAGCATTACCCCCAAGAGTGTGGGCCCAGGGGTTTGAAAGAGTGTTATGTGAGACATGCGACAAAAGTCGCATCATGCAGCCGCGACTGATCACTAGAATCTCTGTATCCCGTGCAGTCCTGACAAGATCAAAAATGGGCTGTGAACAGGAATCTGGGCTACGCGACATGTAGCAGTCCCTTGCATGTTATAATTCAGCGAGGAGGGCCAAGGATCACAGAGTCTGTGGGGGTCGAATCGAAGCGGACTCTTGTCAGGTCAGTCGTGATGCTCTGAGGACTGGCCATTGTGGCTTATGAAGCATTCGCGGCCTCATGTATAGCACCTTGCGCCTGGGTGGGAGTGAGAGGCCGACAGCAGTGTATCACATCTGTCGAACGGACCACTGGAAAGGAGTGTTCAGAAGAGAATGGGCATGTTTTTCTCGGGCAAGGAACTGCTGGATGTCGCCGTCAACATAGAGAAGAGCGGTGCAGCTTTCTACGAGACCATGGTCAAGTGCGCCAAGAGCAAGAAGGCGCAGACCGCGTTCAAGTACCTGGCAGACCAGGAGAAGCAACACATCAAAGCCTACCAGAGCATGCTGAAGTCTCTGGCTGACGCCCCACCGCCGGAGTCGTATACAGAGGAATACGACGATTACCTCAAATCGCTGGTGAAATCCGCCGTCTTTTCCAGTGAGGGGGCCGCCTGCACCCTGGCTGAGATGACCTCCAGTGATGCCGATGGCATAGACATCGGCATTCGGGCGGAGAAAGACTCAATCCTCTTCTACACCGAGTTGCAGGACTTGGTTCGCCGGGCAGATGCCAAGGTGATAGGCAAGATAATCGACGAGGAGAGGTCACACTTGAAGCGGCTTTCCGAGCTAAAGGCTGGTCTGGCCAAATCCTGAGGCCGGCAACCTGACTCGCTACCCCCTGACGGCCTCATCTTCCGCCAAGCCACGCCGATGTGTGACGGCAGCTCAAGCCGCGCAAGATGCCCCAAGAGGGAAGCTATTCCAATCGATCGTCGGGAATCGACGGATCAGATAAGAAGGAGGAGGAGATGGCATACGCTGCGAAGGACTTTGGCAAACTCATAGGCATGCCCGGTTTCAGTGAGACGCTGCTGAAGAACCACTTCACACTCTACCAAGGCTACGTGACCAACACCAACAAACTGCTGGACACACTGGCCTCCATGGCTAAAGATGGCAAGATCGGCACCCCCGAGTACGCCGAGTTGAAGCGCCGCCTGGGGTTCGAATTCAACGGTATGAGAGTCCATGAATACTACTTCCAGAATCTCGGCGGGAAGGCCGCACCGGAGAAGCTGGGCAAGCTCGGCCAGAAGCTGACGGAGGACTTCGGCAGTTGGGACAGCTGGGAGAAGGACTTCAAGGGCACAGGCGCCATGAGGGGAATCGGCTGGGCGATCCTGTACCAGGACACGGCCACGGGCAGGCTGATCAACCAGTGGATCAACGAACACGAGACCGGGCATCTCGCCGGAGGTGCGCCCATTCTGGTCATGGACGTTTTCGAACATGCCTTCATGATCGACTATGGCCTGAAAAAGGCCGAATACATAGAGGCCTTCTTCAAGAATATCGACTGGGCTGCCGTCGAGAGCCGGCTGAAATAGCGCCAGCCGGAAGTAGCCGCCCACAGAACAGGTTGCGCATGGGGGCAGTAGCCCTATATTGCTGCTGGAGATTTGGTCGTTGATGAGCCCCAGAAGACATTTGATCTACATAGCCGCAGTGCTCCTGGCGGTCATAGCCGCAGGGACGGTAGGCTACATGATCATCGAAGACTGGTCCTTCATGGACGCCCTCTTCATGGCAGTCACGACTATCAGTACGGTGGGATACAGAGAAGTACAGCCTCTGTCCGAGACAGGGAGAGTCTTCACCGTCTTCCTTATAGTCGGCGGGGTAGGTATTCTGTTCTACTCCGTCGGGTCCTTCGCCCAGTATTTCATGGAAGGTCAACTAGCGAACATCTTGGGGGGACGACGTATGAAACAAGATATCTCCAGACTCAAGGATCACATAATAGTCTGTGGCTATGGGCAAGTGGGCAAAGAAGTGGCTATCACGCTTTCAGAGGAAAAGATGCCTTTCGTCGTAGTCGACAACAACGAGGAGGCCGTCAAGAGAGCGACGGAGGATGGGTACCTGTCTCTGCGCGGGAATGCGACTGCCGATGAGGTCCTCGGCGAGGCCGGCATTCAGCAAG
>JAFGCL010000003.1 GCA_016932645.1 Dehalococcoidia bacterium
AGAGAAAGGTCGATGAGAGCCAGACCAACTCGGACCAGCCACGCACATCCACGGCAAGCCCCGAACTACACCGAATACTACGGCCCCAAGAACCACGCTTTTGGCGGCCGACCCCCGGGATAGCCCAGACCATGGTGGCTTGCGCCTGCCCGGAGGCAGATACTCACGCCGTGAACTGCAGATCTTGACGGGGCAAGGTGGAGCTATGTCTCCGAGACACCTTCGTACTATCGGAAGCCGACACGAGGATCCCCATAGCCAGCGGCCTGGACTGCAGGGAAACGCCATTGGGACAGCAGCAGTCCCTGCCACCACACCATCCGAGGCCGCGTTGCACCGGATATCTAGATCAATGGCACAGCTGATTCTGGGGCGCGATCTCTGCTGTGGAACTGATCCCTCTCATCCTCCAGACGGCCTGTCTCCCAGGAACCAGCTGCTCGTGGCCGCTGAACGAGCACAGCCACTAGAGAACATGGAACCTCGCGCTGCCTACGCTTGCAGGTGGACCACACGCCAGAACGGGCACCTCTCAACACGCGTGTCGATAGCTTGCGTGCAGATAGAAACGGCACCACCTGGGCTTCCGTCCGCACTGAAGCCAGAGGCTACAGGGGGCTGTGAACTGACTGCATGGCAAGGGCAGAAAGGGCAGAGATGATTAGCGTGCAGCAGTCGAATGACCACGCTTTGCCACATGGTCTCGCCACCAGAAGAAGGTGGCAGCCAGGGCAGCCACACTCTGACTAGACAGCCAGGCTACGCCAGCCCCTATGATGCCAATGTGTGGAAGGAGAATGGCGCAGATGGTCAGGGTGGCAGCAGCAATAAACATGTGCAATATGACGAGCCGTCTCATGGCCATGCCCACCCTTTCCACCATGAAATACAGTTGGTTTATGGTCACCGGTATGGCAGAGACAGCTAGTAGTCGCAAGACACCTGTGCCTTCCCCAGCATAGTCGGTCCC
Organism: Dehalococcoidia bacterium; assembly: GCA_016932645.1. GTDB lineage: Bacteria > Chloroflexota > Dehalococcoidia > UBA2247 > RBG-13-53-26 > JAFGCL01. Next base: position 971 of record JAFGCL010000003.1, read on the forward strand.
GAAGAATGCCAGCAGCCTGTGGGTGAACAGCACAACCAGGAGGATTGCCGGGACGACAAGAAGAAACGCAAATCCGACGCTTCTTCTAGTATGCTGACCTAGGTTGTCCTCATCGGATGAGCCCTCGGCTAGCATCGAGAACGAGACTGCAATAGGGATCTGAAAGATTACATTGGCGATTTGCCAGGCAATCTGGAAGTATGCGTTGAAATCCGCACCAACCATGTTGGCCACCATCAGGGGCATGACATAGATCGGCGCAGACCAGAGCAGCACGGCTAGGTAGTTGGCTGCTGAGAAACGGAAGATGCTACTTATCAGCTTCCGTCTGATCACGGGGGTGGGGCGGTAATCGGGTTCCGCCCGGGGTTGCAGTATGAAAGCGCCAATCACGAAAGCCACCACCACCGCTGCCCCCCACGAGCAAACCATGCCGAACATGCCGATTGCGGCAGTCAACGGAATGAGCAAAGCCATTCTTAGTAGGTTGAATACGATGGCTTGTGCCAGATTGAGATCGGCCCTTCTTCTCGCAACCAGTGTCCTAGCCTGCACCAAGAACAAGGTCCAGACGGTGCCAAACGCGACGAAAGCGACGCCATAGGCAGGGCGCTCCTGCATGAAAAGAAGGGCTGGTGACCAGAAACGGAGGCCAAGGACAAAGACCGCGGACACTGCGGCGGCCACGATTGCAGTGATGGTCAAACTTGAGTTTATCAAGTCAGAGGAGTCCTTGCCTGAAGCAGGTAGGAACCTGACCAGCGCGTAGTCAAGACCAAGGCTGGCAACGAGGGCCAAGAGCAGCAAGGCCGAAATGGTGGCCGATGCCAGACCAACGTCTTCTGGCATGTAGACCTTGGCGGCGATCACCCAGAATGCCATGCCGGAGGCTCCGGTGACGACGTAGTTCATCATGAGGTAAATGGCATTGCGGTAGAGAGGAACGGTCCACTGCTGCCCAAGCCTCTCTCTGAGAGCAACGACATCTAGAACACTCTGTAGCAGGCCCCTGATCCCAGGACGCTTCTGGCTCAACCCATGCCTCCGATTCTCCGGTGACAAGTCTGAGACTCCTCGCCCTTCCTTCTGGTTAGCCAAAGGAACGGTGGGATGGGGAAGGCTACTTCAAGGAACGCCGCCACTCTCGGCGAGCTCAGTTTGGCCGCAACCTCGGCTAGCAGAGCTGCCTTCGGATGAGCCATCGGCGGCCTCTTCCGGGCGCAGCCAGCGCCTCTGGCAAACAGCAGTGCATCGCGAGGCACCGCGGATGAGAGGGATAGACTGATCCCCATTCGCAAAAAGTCCAATCGCCCTTGACTAGCATACACACCAGTATGCTAGTATCTGTGTAGTCTGCCAGCAAACATGATATCGACCGGATTCACCGTGGATGCCGATACAACCCCACTGGCGATAGCAGTCGCAGCTGGGTTGATTGTTTTGCTGGTCACCTCGGAACTGGCCGACCGAGGAGAAGACAGGGCTCCCAAAGTACTGAGACAGCATCTGCTTGCCTTCGCCGTCCCTCTATTGGTGGTGTTTGCCTCCATCGCCATCCTAACCAGCGTCGATTGGATTTCCTAGTCACAAGGCGAAGGGAAAGACGAGATACAGGAAGATGTTGACCAGTCCGTGAGCCAGGCTCACTCCCAAGATGGATCCGGTCCTCTTCACTATCCATCCATACAGAAGCGCCATGCCGAGTGCCAGCAGCCAATGTAGCACGGAATGGTGGCCAATCTGGAGGACTGAAAAGACGACAGCAACATAAACCCAACCCCAGGATCCGAGCGTGAGAGCAGCTCGCTGGAGAACGCCCCTGAAGACCAGCTCCTCTGCGAATCCGGTGGCAGCGAGCAGTATGAGAGCAGGGACCAGGACCTCATGCCAAGTTAGTGTCTCGGTCAAGGGCTCAGGCTTGAGTATCAGGTAGTCCGCTAGCCCGATGACAATACCAACAAAGGCTACCAGGGGCTGCAGCCCGATGGCTCTGTTCGTAAGTCCGACCTCCGATGGTCGCATTTTGAGCACCACCGCAACGGTCAAGGCACTGACCACGATGGGAATAGCTACAATCAGATACCAATAGACCAGCGACACGTCGGTGGCTGGAATGGCTATGCTGGCGATTCTGACGAGCGGAACCATTCCTAGGGCAAGATACAAGTCGCGCGTTCGACTCGTTTTCAGCACAGCGCTGTGGACTATGAGGGAAACAAGGATCACCATGTAGCAGATGATGCCGCCCAGGGGTGCGACGAACATGGCGAGCAACTCGGCGCCCAACATGGCCCCTAGGTAGAGTACCGGAACGGCGAGAGCTATCAAGCCTCTTCCACCACGTCAAGTATGATATGGAGTGTCAGATACGGCTCCGTGCCCTTGTCCTTGTAAAGCAGAAACACCACCTTTTGGCCCGAGCCCACTCTAGTGGGGACTACGGAGACTTTGTCCTCCCATTTCTCACCGTTCGATAATTGGACGGGACCTATGTTAGCCACACTCTCTCCATCTATCATAACCTCGATAGTGTACGCGACATCATCGTGCTCGCGATTGATGATTCCCAGAGTATTCCCCACCGGCTTGCCAACAACGGCTTCGTGGGTGTAGTCCTCCATGGTGCTGTTTGGGCTCAGCAGATAGAACTCGCTGAACCTCTCCACGTGCTTGGGGACCACTATGACGTAGGTGATGGTGCCTATCGCTCCCAGTACCGCCAGCAGCAGAGCGCACATGAGAGCCTTGTCAAACGCAGTCTCCTTCCCCAAGCGAGGCATACTCAGACGGATTCTAGGTTCAAACCGCTGTTCCTTCGGGAGCCCCCGCCGACGCAACAGCGCGGCCACCGAGCACGCCAAGATCAGTCCTGAGAAGGCACCAGCTATGGGGCAGGCTCTGATTCCCCAAGAAGTGTAGACCAGAACTAGACCCACCAAGCCAACAACAGCGATGCTCAGCACCAGACTCAGTGCCATGCGCTCCACCGAATCGAGAGAGTCCTTCTTGGGGAAGAGTGCGGCTACCAGTGCGTAACCGGGTAGGAATATCAAGAAGACAATGCTCAGGATGATGCGCAGTATGCCGGTGGTGAATACCACCAGTGGGATCATCACCGCGGTGAGAACGATGACAAGGACTAGGTCCATGGACGAATGCTCCCTTGTGAGACACTAGTGTACACTCTCTGATGATAGTAGACAATGCTGCGTTGCCCGACCATCGGTCCATTCGAGATGCCAGTCTTGTGGGACGATCGTGATCACGACAGACGAGGTCCTAGGCGCGAAGAGATCCAATGTGCAGTGGCACCATGAACTCGTCGCTGAGGTACGGTGAGTTGGGAAATCTGATCTCCGGTCTCTCGAACAACCTCGGGAACAAATGAAGATGCGGAAACCGGAGATGGTCATAATGGAGACTACCCTATTGGTGCGATGGGAAACCTAGCCCGCGTGAAGCACTCGGTCGGAGATACACTCCAGAAGACCCGTGTCATCCCCGGTGCGAGGACAGGCGCACCCTCGAGTTGACCATCTGTCATTCGCCCGGCGGCCCGAGCAGGCAGTGTATCAACCGTGATTGGGATACTGCATGAAAGTACTCTATGCAGATGTAGCAGAGGAACACTGGGGTGAGTTGTCTCCTCACGCGTCCTCACCGTGACCATCCGGAATCGAGGACCAGCGAGTTGCCATCTCCGCTTGATGGCTATGCACTACTGGAGGCGTTCTCAAAACGGCCACGCAACCTGCGCATGTTGCAGGTGAGGTGTGAGATACTACCACCAGAAAAAGCTTGCGGGCTAGTAGAAGAAGTCGCAATTCCTGCACAGCGATATGTCCTGGAACCTCCTCTGCCTACTCTTTGCCCTGATATCTAGCATCTCAGTAGAGTCCCAGACATCTCGGAACGATTCACACCGCAAGTCCCCGACGACGAAGTCGCCGTCAACGTCCATGGGGCATATCGTGGTCTGGCCATTCCAGTGGATTACCATCCTGTTGAATACACTCGTGCAAACCTTGTCTCTGACCGGTAGCATGCCACTACCACCCTTGTACTGTGCAAATCCCCTGGAAGTCGCGCCAACAGTAGCATGATCCACAACACCCTGCCATCTCGACAAGTAGGCTTTGAGCTCGTGGGCGTTGTCATCGCACTCGTAGAACACCGTCTGCACGATCGGCCCGTTCTTCCTGTATTCTCTTCTTAGCCTCAAGAGAGTGGATATGTTCTGCGCCACTGTCTCATGAACGACGCCTTTCATTATCTGTTCGTGTACCTCCCGCGAGGCTCCAAGTATTGATATGGTGACGTAGTCACCGCTAGTCATCGACGTATTGAGAATGGCAGAACTGGTGGCTTCGTCAAGAAGCATGCCATTGGTAACGAGACTAATGTACATTTGCCGCGATTTCAGGCAAGATACCATGTCGACAATCCTTGGATGTAGGAGTGGCTCACCGTGCAAATACAACTGGACTCTCTTGATGCCTGTCTTGGCGGCTTCATCAGCTATTCTTGTGAACAGAGTGAAATCCATGTACCCCTTCTGGCGCTTCATTCTACTTGTGGGACACGTCGTGCATCTCGAGTTGCAGAAGTTCGTCGGTTCTATTTGCAGGGTAAGTGGAGCAATCCCAGTTCGGTCAAAAGACCTTCTCGTTACGCTATAATCATATTTTATCTTATCGTACATGATCCTGAAGTCCGTGATGGACCGGATGAACTTCAGCTCCTCCGCGTAGCGCCTGAACACGCTGGTTTGCATTATGGCTCTACCCTAGATCGGCACTTGTCATAGATTGAATACGTCTTCTCAGAACCAGAAGCTGTCAGTTGGAAATCTCCAACTTGAACGGATGTCAAGCCTCGCACCTCCACATTGAGATGATGGTCTGCCGAGCTAACCGCTTCTTGAGGCCCAGCGCGAAGAAGTCTCTTCCCCTCTATCGCATACCCGAGGACTATTCTACCACTGACGGAATCTCAGCTTCACTGTTCCTCCTGCTCGTCCACGCAGTTACGTCACACCAAGGATGGATTTCACCAGGGCAAGCAGGTATCGAGGCCCAAGACCAGCACAGCTCACATCTGCCCGGACGGCGCTATGCGCGTTGAGAATCAATTTGGTGAGACGGCCTCGCAATAGTCTAATGAGAGTCAGATTGTGTCAAAGAGGTGAGTACTCTTTCACCTTGCCTAGCTTCAGACCCCTGTCGATAAGCCATCTCGAGGGAGGACGTCTTTCATCAGACATGATCCAAGATCTGTGCAGCTTCCGCCGGGACCGCGAACGTGTTAGACTATTTGCACTGGAGGACCCTTGTGGAATTGGCCCTCTGAAAACCCTTTGCGCAGAGTGTCAACCTGACCACAGGCGTTCTTGTCAACTTGATCCTTGCAGAATCGAACATATAGACGGCCGATTCCCAGCTTCGGCACACCCCCGTGGAAGGCATATCTGGCTGACTTCCTTTTAATCAGGGTGTCGCGGGTTCGAATCCCGCCCGGCTCACCAGCTTCTCCAACAAGTGGGTCCTGGCGGTCCGCCACAACATCCTCTTCAACAGGCATGGGCATGGCATAGTTGACCGCTTTCTCGCTCCGCGCGTCGCAGGATCGACTCCTTAGCCAATCCCTCTTCCCAGCCCCGGCAGTCTCCCCGGCTCCGCACCCATCTCTTCAAGACTATTGAGGTGACCATGCTGCGCCTTGATGGCAAGTCACGATTATGTCTCAGGCGTGTGTTGCGCTGAAGTGAATTCTGTAATCAGGGCTGCTTGTTTTGAGACACGGTTGTTAGCCCTGCGTGATAAGTTGACACAGAGGAAAAGGGAGGTCCGGCGCGACTGGCGCACCTCCCATCGCAGCAGAGAGCGATCACAACGTACCTTTCAAGAAGAGCGCGATTTGCTGCTCTTTGGCGTCAGTCAGAGAGCAGTTCTTTATTGGGAGGCTGGACCATGGAACAGAACATGAACACGAGCAAGGGCATCCTGAAGAAGGGGAAGAGGTTCCCCTGGCTTCTGGCTCTTGGGCTGATCGTGGCGATCCTGGTGCCGCTCACCATAGGCCTGGTCGTCTACAGAGGAGGCGGCCCATCGGGCTCCGGAGCGGCGTCAGACAACACCTCGTCCGAGGATGTGCTCGGCGCCCCAGTGGTGGACGTGATGCCAATCTCGCCCGTTTGCACGGACAACCTGATATGTTATGTCAACAGCAACTCGACTCCATCCGGGCATGGGCAGATCGCCACCTCCTATGCCTGGTACAAGGATGATGTACTTCAGGCCGACTTGACCGGCGATACCGTCGCCTCAGACTACATAGCCAAGGGACAGACGTGGAAGTGCGTTGTCACCATCAGCGACGGCGCGGGAGCCAGCGCCGATGGATCCGACCAGGTCACCATCGGCAATGTCCAACCCACCGCGCCCACAGTAGACGTAACCCCGGATGTGCCGGCGCCGACGGACGACCTGGTGTGCTCCATCACGGTCCCAAGCTCGGACCTGGATGCAGACAACATAACGTACATGTACGCCTGGTACAAGGACGGTGTTCTGCAGGCGGATCTCACTGACAACACCATCGACTCCATCTATACAGACGAAGGGCAGATCTGGAGATGCGCCGTAGCCGGCAGTGATGGAACCAGCACCAGCGCCAGCAGCTACGATGAGGTCACCATAGACAGCGAGATGAAGGCCATTTACGTGTGGTCGTGGAGCTGGCAACTGTTCGACAAGCCAACCGAAGCAGAGTACTTCTTCGACACCTGCAGGGAAGAGGAAATAGACACGGCCTTCATAGCGGCGACCGACAGTGATGTCCTGGACTACATCCAGAACTCACCGGCGAAGATCCGGGCATTCATCGAGGACGCCAACGCCGATGGCATCCAGGTCTACGCGCTGCTGGCCAGGATGGACTACGGCATTGAGGCGGCGCTGCAGCCCAACGTGGAAGCCATATTGAAGTACAACCATGACAACCCTGACTGCAAGTTCGAGGGCATTCACTTCGACCTGGAACCGCCGGGAGGCTCGTCGCTGTCGCAACACGCGGCCTACCTGGCGGAATGCACCACCTTCTTCCAGGACATGAAGACGTGGTCATACGATGGCGAGACAATAGCCAGCCAGAGCGTCGCCCTGGGCATGTTTGTTGACCCGAGGTGGAGCCGGACCACATGCGCGGCCGCATACAGCGGTCTGGTGAGAGAGCTGGACTACATGGACATCGCCGCCTACCGGGCGCCCCCAGAGACCGGCATGTCGGAGGTTCAGGGATGTGTCGACCTTACGGTTGCAGAGGGCAAGGCCTTTGCCATCACCTTGGAGACCGCCGAGTTCTCTTACACCAGCGATGGCGCCACCACCTATTATGAGGAGGGTCGGGCGGGGCTCGAGAACTGCATGTCGGTTATGAGGGCGTACTACAAGGCCAACTACTCGGGCCACTTCATGGGGTTTGTCATTCACCACTACGAGAACTGTATATCGGCCTGGCACACCATGAACTCTATCCAGTGGCCGTCAGGATCGTACAGCGCCGGGGACACGGTGTCAGTCACCGTCACGCTCCATGCGTCCGACTACTACTACTGGAGACCGTACGGGGTGAAACTGGAAGTCAGGGACAGTGCCGGCAACATCTGGGTGACATCCAAGATCGTCTGCATGCACTACTCCTCGAATACCAAGCAGGTGACATTGACGTGGACGGTCCCGTCCGAGGCGGCGGCAGGCGACTGCGACGTGAAAGTGAGCCTATGGGACGTGGACCTTCACGATGAGGGCCACTACTCCAAGCTGTTCTACTCGGATTTCTCGTCGAAATACTACGGGGATTCCTCCGGCCAGAAGGCGGCACTTGAGGCCTACGACATGGACGGGCTGGCGGCCCTGACGCACCGGCCGGCTGAACCCACGCAGGTGCTTACGGGCAAGAGGACCCCGTTCATAGAGCTGCAGAGCTCCGGCTGGAACGAAGGCGTCTTCAGCCTGACGTAGCCACAGCCACGGCAGACACGGGAGGGCCGGCGAAGTGCCGGCCCTCTGCCATTATCTGATCTGCAGCCGACCGCATATCGCCTGCTGCCATTCCGCATCCCTCCAATCCGCGTTGGGCGCCACAGCATGGTGTCAGGCCTGAGCCTCCGAGAGGCGCCCGGGCCGAATTCTGCTTGACGCGAAGGGTGAAGGCTGCTACTATCTGCCGAGATATATTCTGGTGGTCGTGCAGGCTCAAGCCAAACGCGCCTCCGGTCAGGCGCAACGAGGCGTCGCACGCGCCACAGGGGGGACCATGAAGACATCCGTGATCATGCGGCCTATCGCCGTGGTGGTGCTTCCGATCCTGATTGTGAGTCTGGCTGTCTCCCTTGGACTGGCCATGGTGGACGCCGGAGCTTCCGATCCGTCAAACACCAGGATCGTGGTGCCGCTCCCGGAATCCGATGTGGCGGTCCAGACGGGCGCCGACGGCTTATGCGAATTCACCGGAACCGACCTTCAGTACGTCGGTCAGACGGGTGAGCCGTCCCTCCCCTGTCAATCGATCACGGTCCTCTTGCCACCCGATGCCGATCTGACGACGGTGAAGGCTACCGTTATTGGATATGAATGGATCAAAACCGGTGGCGACTGCGATGTCCGGCCGGTGCCTCCGGTGGCCGTACAGGATTGCCAAGAGCCATCCGCTCCGTGGCCGGCAGACAGTAGCATCGTCGACGGCAGGGATACAGACATTTACGGAAGCGCTACCCTCTTCCCTCTTGAGCCGGTCCGCAAGGTGGACGTACAGGTGCTGCGCGGGTGGAACATGGTCCAGATCCTCTACGCACCCTTCGCCTGCAACCCGGTGGAGAAACAGGTATTCCGGCTTTCCGGCAAGGCCATCGAGATCACCTTCGAGAGGACGTCTCTCAAGACGGGCGCCGCCGGCGTAGATCTGACCAGCACCTACGAAGTCCGCGACATGACGGTCAACTTTGCCGAGGTGTCCGGAGAGTACGGCGGCTATGCGGTGTCGGCCGACACCGGGCGGTATGTGATCATCACCACCAGCGCCATCCAGGCCGCCTCGGCGAACCTGGACGATTTCGTGGCCAGCAAGGAAGCCCGTGGCTTCACGGTGCAGGTGGTCACCGAGGGGACCTGGGGAGGGGGGACGGGCAATACCGCCGCCGAGAACATCCGTGCGTGGCTGCAGGCCAACTACATCGATTTGGGTATCAAGTACGTCCTGCTCATCGGCAACCCCAACCCTACCAGCGGCACCGTGCCCATGAAGATGTGCTACCCGCAGGCGGCGGATTCCCGTTTTCCGGACTGTCCCACGGATTTCTACTATGCCGAGCTGACGTCCAATGATTGGGATAAGGACGGCGATGGCAAATACGGGGAGTACTACAATGATTTCTCAGGCAACCCGCCCCGGGCGGCGGAGGTGGCGGTGGGGCGCATTCCCTACTACGGAAGCACCACCGATCTCGATAATATCCTGGCCAAGATCACGGCCTACGAGAACGCGGCGGAAACGGATATCTCGTGGCATCGCAATGTCCTGCTCCCCATGGAGCCTTCGGATGCGTTGACTCCCGGCTATCAACTCGGTGAGGAGATCAAGGATGACATTCTTGTCCCGAGCGGCTGGACATACCACCGGGTATACGACGATGACTACGGCCTTACTCCATCTCCGGAGACAACCTCCTGCACGGTCAGCAACGTCACGAACGCCTGGAACGGTTCGGATTTCGGCGCCATCTTCTGGTGGACCCATGGATCGAGCACATCAGCCGCGGACATCATGGACCTAAGCCATGCCGCCACGCTGGACGACGCACACCCCGGTTTCACTTTTCAGTGTTCCTGCACCAACGGAATGCCCGAGGTCACCAATAACCTGGGGTACTCCCTCCTAAAGAACGGCTGCATTGCCACCGTGAGTGCCTCCCGGGTCTCCTGGTACTGGGTCGGCCAGACCTCCTTCGCTAAATCATCGAGCAACTCGGGCATGACCTTTGAATATGCCGAGCGGCTGGTCGCTGAGGAGATGTATGCCGGTGACGCGCTTAACGGCGTGCGGATGGACGTACCCACCGAGCATGAAGTAATGTGGATGAACTACCTGGACTTCAACCTCTACGGCTGCCCGGCCGTTGGTATCCCGACGCCGCCTTTGATCGGGACCACTGAGGCCACCGACACCGCCCCATCATCCGCGCAGTTGAACGGCACTCTGTCATCGCTGGGCACAGCGGAGAACGTGACCGTGTCCTTCGAGTGGGGGTTGGACTCGGGCTACGGGAATGAAACCACCTCGCAGACCTTGACCAGCTCCGGCAGCTTCAGCGCCGTCATCGATGGCCTGACTCCGGAGACCACCTATCACTTCCGGGCCAAGGCAATCGGATATGGCACCGTCTACGGCGACGATATGACTTTCGCTGCAGATGAAGCGGTTACCTTCCCCGACTCCAACCTGGAAGCAGCCATCAGGGAAGCCTTGGGGAAACCCTCGGGCGCCATCTACCAGTTTGAACTCAGTAGTCTTGGCGACTTCTCTGCCTTCGAGCGAGGAATTGTCGAGCTCACCGGACTAGAGCATTGCACCAACTTGACGACGCTGAGTCTTGACGGCAACATGATAAGCAATATCTCTCCACTCGCCGGACTTACCAAGTTGATTTACCTCGGCCTTGAAGGGAACCAGATAAGCAACATCGAGCCTCTCTCTGGCCTGACCACATTGCATTATGTGAATCTCACCACCAACGAGATAAGCGACATTGAGCCCTTGGTGGACAATCAGGGGATCGGATCAGGAGACATAGTAGGCCTGGCACTCAATCCGCTGAGTTGCCTGTCACGCAGTGGATACGTGCCAGAACTACGGGGAAGAGGCGTCAATGTTGGCTTGATCGGAGAGCCAGACCAGCCGATCAACATCTCGCCGGCAGATGGAGCGGATGTGGTTGGTTTGACACTGGTTCTACAATCGTCGGCCTTCTCACCCTGTGATCCCTGCGATACACATGTTGCATCTCAATGGCAGATAACTATAACTGCCGGCGACTACAGCGATCCGGCCTTTGACCGGGTCGACACATCTAACCTGACCAGCTTCACTGTTTATCCGACAAACACGTCGTTTGATGTACTGTTGGAGTTAGCCATACCTGCCACCTGCTACTGGCGCGTGAGGCACCAGGACAACCTCGGCGAGTGGTCAAGCTGGTCAACAGAGACATCCTTCAATACTATCAACAGGCTTCCTAACCAGCCGACCAACCAGTCGCCGTCGGATGGGGCAGTGGGAGTTGATCTAGCACCAACGCTGGAATCGTCGGCTTTTGCCGACCCAGATCCATACCATTATTATCAGGTTGCCTCGCAGTGGCAGATAACGACTACGGCGGGCGACTATTCCAGCCCCATCTTCGACAGCGGCACCGACTATTCGAATCTGACGAGCATCAACATACCTGCAGGGACATTGGATTACTTGACAGCCTACTTTTGGCGCGTGAGACACCAAGACCGCAACTATGACTGGTCTGAGTGGTCGGCCGAGACGTCTTTCGTAACAAAGCCGCCGCCAGCCCGGCCCTGGCGGTCGTCACCACCGCACGGGTATCAGACGGAAGACACCACGCCGTCGTTTGACTGGTCTAGTGTTTCCGATCCCGCTGGGGTGACGTACTGGCTCCAGATAGCCTACGACTACGGCTTTACTTCGCTGGTGCTGGACAAGGATGGGTTGGCCACTTCGGACTACACTCTCAGTGAACTCGAGGCCCTGGCTGACGGCAAGTACTACTGGAGAGTGTGCGCTGTTGACGGGCTGGGTCACCAGAGCGCCTGGACTTCCGGCTGGGGCATTACTGTGGACACGGCTGCTCCGGCCCGCCCCTGGCGGTCGTCACCACCGCACGGGTATCAGACGGAAGACACCACCCCGTCGTTCGACTGGTCGAATGTCTCAGATCCCACGGGAGTGACCTATTGGCTGCAGATAGCCTACGATTACGGCTTCTCCTCGCTGGCGCTGGACAAGGATGGACTGGGCACTTCGGACTACACTCTCGCTGAACTGGAGGCCCTGGCCGACGGCAAGTATTACTGGAGGGTCTGTGCCGTGGACGGCCTGGGGCACCAGAGCACCTGGACTTCCGGCTGGGGCATTACTGTGGACACGGCTGCTCCGGCCCGGCCCTGGCGGTCGTCGCCACCCCATGGGTTTGAAACAGACGACACCACACCGTCATTCGACTGGTCAAACGTCTCCGATCCCTCGGGGGTGACCTACTGGCTGCAGATAGCATCGGACTATGGCTTCACTTCGCTGGTGCTGGACAAGGACGGTTTGACCGTTTCCGAATACACTCTGGATGAACTTGAGGCGCTGGCCGATGGCAAGTACTACTGGAGGGTGTGTGCCGTGGATGGCCTGGGGCACCAGAGCGCCTGGACTTCCGGCTGGGCCATCACGGTGGATACCACCGCTCCGGCCAAGCCCTGGCGGTCAGCACCGCCCCACGGGTATACGACAGACGACACCACGCCGTCATTTGACTGGTCGAACGTTTCCGATCCCACCGGGGTAACCTACCGGCTCCAGATAGCCTACGACTATGGCTTCTCTTCGCTGGCGCTGGACAAGGATGGGCTGGTCACTTCAGACTACACTCTGGCTGAAGTCGAGGCCCTGGCCGATGGGACATACTACTGGCGCGTCTGTGCCGTCGACGGCCTGGGTCACCAGAGCATCTGGACCAGTGGCTGGTCGCTCACGGTGGCAACGTAGACGCTATCGAAGAACCTGGACTCGCATGACCGCACGGGGCGGGCAGAAATGCCGGTGGCGAATCGATGCTGACGTCACGTGTCGCACGGGTGTCACACCCAGGGCTATTGACGTATCAGATTCATCTGATGTAGTCTACTGGTCGAGAAGAAAAGGGCACTCTCGTCTGAGCAATAGGCCGATTCGACCGCCGGGAACCCGGCGGCTCTACTCGGAGGCAAGCACTGACTTGTCAGCATCATGGTCAGGACCTGCATGATTGAAGACCCCGCTGTTGCGGAGTCTGAGGAGGGCAAGTGACGCTGGAATGGAGAGGGAATCGAGCCCTGCGCGGGGCAGGCTTGGTGCTATTCTACGGGGCCTTGATCCTGATTGCGGTGTGGCTGGGCTGCAGCCGTGACACTACACCACCCGGCGCGCCTGATGGGTTGACTATAACCACCGACTCGAATGATGATACGCCCTCTTTCACGTGGGTAGCGGCTGCGGACGAGGGCTCAGGGGTGGCTCACTACCTAGTCCGGATGGATGAAGGGTCTTGGTCTAAGCTGGGAGACATGACCACCTGCGATTGGGGATCTCCCCTGTCTGATGGTACCCACAGGTTTGAGGTCAGAGCTGCGGACAAACAGGGAAACGAGGGGGTCTCAGCCAGCTTGACGTTCTTCGTCGACACAGCCCCGCCAGCAAAGACGTATCTCATGTCGCCCGCTAGTGGGTATTGCACGGGTGATACCACACCGTCATTCGAGTGGGCACCAGCCTCCGACGCGTCAGGGGTTACCTACCAGCTCCAGATAGACGACAACGACGATTTCTCCTCGCCCAGCGTGAATGTGCACGGACTGGTGAACGCGAGCTACACCCTGTCTCAATACCTGGCCCTGGTCGACGGGGACTACTACTGGAGGGTGTGCACCGTGGATGGGCTGGGACAAGAGAGCGAGTGGACCAACGGACGGTCTTTCACGTTGAACACCGGCCTGCCTCCCATGCCCTGGCGGGTGTCCCCCACCAATGGTACAGAGACGGATGACTCCAAACCGTCATTCGACTGGTCCGATGTATGCGCCCCTTCCGGTGTGAGCTACTGGCTGCAGATAGCCTACGACCAAGATTTCTCATCGCTGGTCCTGGACGCGAGCAGTCTTAACATTTCGGAATACACGTTGACTGATGCTCAAGCCCTGGCCGACGGGAAGTATTACTGGAGGGTATGCGCCGTGGACACGCTCGGAGGCCAGAGCGACTGGACGTCTGGCTGGTCCATTACCATCAATACGCCCTAGACCATTGGCGGACCGGGGGGCCTTGGGATACTTAGCCACGCAGAGATGCCTTCGGAGAGCATCTCACCTACTGGTAATGAGGAGAGTGCTATCGACATCGGCAACACCAGTTTTTGCCTGAGGCAACTAGCGCAGTAGAGATCGAATGATAGTCTCAAGAGCACCAACTCGTATAACACTGGGCGGCGGGGGGACCGATTTGCGTTCCTACTACTCCAAATACGGTGGCTTTCTCATCGCTGCCGGAATAAACCGCTACATCACCGTTCTGGCTACCAGGAGGTTCTACGACAGCATACGGCTGAGCTACTCCCAGATGGAGATATGCAACAGCGTCGACGAAATAGAGCACCGCATCTTCCGCGAAGCCCTCAGGCTGACGGGCATCAACAAGAGCATAGAGCTGCATTCCACTGCCGATGTTCCGGCCAACAGCGGCCTGGGCTCTTCCTCCAGTTTCACCGTGGCCCTCCTGAACGCTCTGCACACATACAAACGTGACAATATCAGCAAGAAGAACCTGGCGGAAGAGGCTTGCCACGTGGAGATCGATATCCTGGGTGAGCCCATCGGCAAGCAGGACCAGTACATGGCCGCCTTCGGCGGCATCACGTGCCTGACCTTCGACAGGAACGGTGAAGTGCTGGTGGAGCCGCTTCGCATAACGGATGAGACGCTGGAACTCCTGGAGAGCAACCTCCTGTTCTTCTTCACCGGCAAAGAGAGGCCTGCCTCGGAAATACTCAAGGAACAGGATGAACTAAGCAAGAACAACGACACGGAGATGGACCAGAACCTCCATCAGATAAAGGACATCGGACTTAAGACCCGGGAATACCTGGAGAAGGGTCAGGTCGACATGCTCGGCGATCTCCTCCATGTTCACTGGCAGACCAAGAAGAAGCGGTCGCAGAAGATGACCGATCCTTTCATCGATGAATGCTACGAAGAGGCCCGCCGGAAGGGCGCCATGGGGGGAAAACTGATGGGCGCTGGCGGCGGAGGGTTCTTCATGTTCTACTGCCAGAACGGCTCCAAGCCAGCGGTGATGGAAGTGCTGCACAGGATGGGCTTGAGGCGCGAGAGGTTCCAGATCGATTGGGACGGCGTCAGGATCATGCTGAATTCCAGGCAGTCGTCCCATCTCGACAGAGTGCCGAGTTGAGCAATCGCCGGGCCGGGAGCACTGGCATGAGGGATCATCTGTGTCATATACGGACGAGTACCTGGACGAAGTCAAGGCCATTGCCGAGAAGGTAGACCGGGCAGCGGTCGAGAGAATGGTGGATTTGGTCGTGGACATCCGCCGGAGCGGTGGACGCCTTTTCTTTCTCGGGGTGGGTGGGGGAGCGGGCAATGCTTCCCACGCCGTCAACGATTTCCGCAAGATCGCTGGCATCGAATGCTACTCGCCCTGCGACAACGCTTCTGAGCTGACAGCTCGGATCAATGACGACGGCTGGGAAGGGGCCTTCGTGGAGTGGCTGAAAGGCAGCCGGCTGAGCAACAGGGACGGGGTCTTCGTCTTCTCCGTCGGCGGCGGCAACCAGGAGAAGAACGTCAGCGTCAACCTGGTGCGGGCGCTGGAGTATGCACGCAAGACAGGGGCCAGGGTGCTGGGCATCGTGGGGCGTGACGGCGGCTACACGGGCAAGGTAGCGGACGCCTGCCTCGTCATCCCCACGGTGAACACCAACACCGTGACCCCGCACACCGAGTCTTTCCAGGCCGTCATCTGGCACCTGCTGGTTTCCCATCCGCTTCTGCGGGTGGCTGAGATGAAGTGGGAGTCGGTCAAGAGGTAGATCGAGAGCATAACATGAACAAAGCAGTGTTTCTGGACCGCGACGGCGTAGTAAACCGGCTCATATATCACCAGGAGTCGGGCATCATAGACTCGCCGTTTGTGGTCAGCCAGTTTCAACTGCTGCCCGGAGTCGGGGAGGCGATATCACGGCTCAACACGCTGGGATATAAGGTGATTGTGGTAACCAACCAGCCGGGAATAGCCAAGAACCACTTCTCCCTGGATACCCTGCAACGGATGCACCGCCTGATGCAGGACGAGTTGAAGGCAAGTAGAGCCGTCCTCGATGGGATATACTACTGTCCGCACCACCCGGAAGGGGAGAACCCGGCGTACCGGATGGTTTGCCAGTGCCGCAAGCCAGCACCAGGCCTCTTGATGCGGGCGGCTCAGGATTTCCATCTGAACCTCGCTGAGTGCTACCTGGTGGGCGACAGCCTGACGGACATTCAGGCGGGGCAACGGGCCGGTTGCCGGACCGTCCTCCTGGGCAAGATGAAGTGCGAGGTCTGCAACCTGATGGACGAGCAGCGTGTGAAACCGGACGCCATCGCCGGCAGTCTGGCCGAGGCAGTAACCCTGATTCTGACCAGATGGGAGCCGGCGCGTGCCAACGAGGTGCCGGGACCTCTACCCGCCCAGGACTCAGGGGCATCCCTTGGTGGTTCTCTTTGTCTGCGCTCAAAGGTCGGGGATCAGGGGGTTGATCTTCTGGCCTAGGCAAGGCGTTCGAGAAACTGGCAGTTGAAATCATGAGGAGGGGTGATGGAGATATTCGTTGATTCGGCCGATCCCGAAGAGATCATCCGCTGGACGACTTGCGGCATCGCCGACGGCGTGACCACCAATCCTAGCGTCATGCTCAAGGACAAGGCCTACGACCTGGAGGACGGCTCCAAAGCCATAGCGCGTTGGATCCACCCCCGCCCCCTGTCTGTCGAGGTCACCACCAATGACCTGGACGAGATGCTGGACCAGTCCAGGCGATTCGCATCGTGGGCCCCCAATATTGTCATCAAGATACCTCAGGAAAACCAGTTCGGCGTGCCCTGCTATGGCATCATGAATCAACTGGAGAAAGAGGGCATCAGGGTCAATGCCACCGTGGCCATGTCCTTCGGCCAGGTCATGCTTTCAGCCAAGGCCGGCGCCAGCTACATCAGCATCTTCTGGGGCAGGGTGGGAGACGAAGGTGGCAATCCGTCACAGGTCATTTCCGATTCGGTCAAGTGGCTGGAACACTGGAAGTACAAGAGCCGCGTCGTGGTGGGCAGCATCCGCTCCGTGGCCGATGTCTTGCAGGCTGCCACTGCCGGAGCGCACATAGTCACGATTCCACCCCAGTTCATCGCCAAGATGGCAGACCACAAGTACACCAGGGCCACAGTGGCCCAGTTCATGGTGGACGCCCAGAAGGCCCTGGAGAAGATGACACTGGCAGCAAGGTGATCCAAGCCGAAGCATGAGTAAGCCCGCAGGTTATCCCAGAATATCGGTCATCATCTGCACCCTCAACGAGGAGATGAATCTGCCTCATGTGCTGCCCAAGATTCCCCCATGGGTGGATGAGGTCATCCTCGTGGATGGCCATTCTACAGACAACACCATATCCAGAGCCAGGGAACTCCTCCCTGCGATCAGGGTGCTCTCGCAGCCGGACAAGGGTAAAGGCAATGCCATGAGGTATGGCATTCAGCAGGCGACCGGCGAAATAGTCGTGATGCTGGATGCGGATGGCTCCACTGACCCCGCCGACATACCGAGGTTCGTTGACCCTCTGATTGAGGGATATGACTTTGCCAAAGGTTCACGCTTCCTGGAAGGAAGGCCTGTCATGCCACGCCTGCGGTATGTCGGCAACAAGATGTTCGCCTCTCTGGCAAACCTCCTCTTCTGCACAAGATACACTGACATGTGCGCCGGGCTCAATGCTTTCTGGCGCCGTATCCTTCCCCATCTTGACCCCTCGTGCAGTTCTTTCATGGATGAGCCCACCTTGTTCGTTAGGCTGAAGAAGAGAGGTCTGAAGGTCAAGGAGGTGCATCAGCTCGACAGAGGCCGCATATGCGGCAGACCCAACGAGAGGAGCTTCAGTCAAGGATGGCGAATCCTGAGAACGATCGTCTCGGAGCGTTTCAGTGGCTGACCAGCCTCTCCTGTCCATCGTAATCGCCACATACACGATGGACCGGCTAAACGATGTACTTGAGCTGCTTGACGCCATTATGAGCCAGTCCTATTCTCGAACTGAAACGATAGTGGTTGTGGAGCGTTCAGAAGAGCTGAAGGAGAAGGTAGAGCAACACGTTGTAGAGAAGGCTATGCCTGGAACTAGGGTCGTTTTCAATCACGGTGAGGGAGGTCTCTCTTCGAACCGGAACCTTGGCATCAGGGAGGCCACAGGAGAAATCATCGCCTTCATTGACGACGACGCCGTCCCTTTCCCTGACTGGGCCAAGAACATAGTAGAAACCTACGATGATGCCACCATTATTGGCGCCACTGGTCCCTCAATCCCTCTCTGGGAAGACGACAACATCTCTTGGGTACCCGAGGAATTCTACTGGATCATCGGCGGATCGGGGTATAGCGACTGGACCACGAGAAGAGAAGTCAGGAATGTCTCGGGGACAAACATGTCATTCAGGAGGGAGGCCTTCGAAATCAACGGCTTCTTCCTGACGCGGCTCGGATGGAGCGGGGGACTGCGGAAGCTGGACCTAGCTGGCGAGGAGACGGAATTCTGCATTCGGTTGAGGAGGACTTCGCACAAACGCATTGTCTACGAGCCGGGGATCAAGATACACCACCGGGTGTACAGATACCGTGTCACCCGCAAGTTCATATCTCGCAGAGCCTATCTGGAGGGCTACACCAAGGCCGTATTCGACAAAAACTTCCGCAGTGCAAAGGACGACAAGGTTCTAACCACCGAATATGACCTGCTTCGCCGAATTGCCACCAGACTCGTCCCAAGGATATGCCGTGGTTTCTTCACTCACCCGGTGACAGCCTGGCGCCAGTTCTCCATCGCCGTGAACGCTACCTCCTGCGTGGCGGCGGGATATTGCACTTGCTCATTTCGTAGCCTACGCGGCCGCCAGGAAATCACACTCGATGCTTAGGTGAGAATGAAGCGGTCAGACAAACCGACGAGATACTTCGTCACGGGGGGGGCAGGCTTCATCGGCAGCCATCTCGTGGATCGAGTCCTCGCAGATGGCAACCAGGTGACAGTCTACGACGACCTGAGTTCGGGCAAAAGGGAGTTCATAGAGCACCACTCGGGTCTGGAAGCATATAGATTCGTTGAGGCCGATCTAATGGAAAGCAGGGCATTGACCCGCGCCATAGAAGGTCACGAGGTGGTTTTTCATCTGGCAGCTAACCCTGATGCCAGGTCAGGCTCGCATGACACAAGTCTTGACCTGCGCCTGGGGACTCTAGCCACCTACAACGTGCTGGAAGCCATGAGACTGACCGGAATCAAGAGACTGGTCTTCTCATCAAGTGGGGCAGTCTACGGCGAAACGCCGGATGATTCTATCGCCGAGGACCACGGCCCCATGCTGCCGATATCCCTCTACGGGGCCAGCAAGCTGGCCAGCGAAGGGCTGGTGAGCGCCTACTGTCACCTCTTCGATATGCAGGCCTGGATACTGCGGCTATCCAACGTAGTTGGAGTCCGGGCGACGCATGGCGTCATCGTCGATTTTATCAACAAGCTGAAACTCAACCCGAATGATCTGGAGGTCATGGGCGACGGCGCTCAGGACAAACCCTACATCCATGTCGACGACTGCATAGACGGAATGCTCTTCGCCCTCAGATACGCCAACGACCAGCTCAATCTCTTTAACCTGGGTTGCTCTTCAACCACGAAGGTCGCCACAGTGGCCCGCATAGTGATGAGGGAAATGGGCTTGTCTGACGCCGTCATCAAGTATACCGGTGGACGACGGGGTTGGAGAGGTGATGTGCCGCAGTACCGCTCCGACAACAGCAGGATTAACAAGCTTGGCTGGTCCCCCAGGTACACATCGGACGAGGCGGTACACGAGGCCGTGAAGGCGATCCTGGAGGGACTCCGATCATGAAGTGGCAGATCAGGGGTCTGCTATGGTTGCTCCTAGTCGCCTTGACTTTGGTTGTTCTGTGCTTCCCCGTGAACCTGGCCAGTGAGTATCGCTCCGTGCAGGCACCGTACATTTTTGCCAACCTGTCTCTGTTCTCCATCGCATTCTACGCATGGGTCATTGTCCTGGTTCTCCTGGCCTTTTCCAGGACTGGCGATAAGGCCAACTGGGAGCACCTCGTACTGGCAGGGGCATTCGGCCTAGTCTTCATTGGTTTCTGGAGCCAGGTGGCCGGACTCTATGGGACGTACGCTGATGACATCTACAACTCAGGCCATGTTCATTACTTGGTAGAAGAAGGCCACTTTGCAGCGAGACACCCAATCCTCAATTACTTCAGTTTCCCTGGGATGCATCTACTGGTAGGGTCGATATCGGAGACCACAGGCCTAGGCATCTTTCAGAGCCGAGCACTTTTTCTCATGTTGAACGTGGGCCTCTTCTGTTCGCTGATGTATCTGGTGTTCGTCAAGCTGCTCGGCCGAAGCCGTCTCGCATTTCTCTGTGTACCCTTGTTGCTGCTGACAGGTGCATTCATCATCATCAAAATGCACATCTTCACGCCGGGCGCACTCGGATTCACGCTGCTTTCGCTTCTGCTGTTGGTGATTGTCGACGGACACCGCGAGCAATCGTGGCAACAGGGGCCAGCGCGTGTCATGGCGATCCAAGTACTGGTCTTCTCGGCGATGACAATCAGCTACTTCGCGACTTCGTTCCTAGTCCTTCTCATCCTGATCAGTGCGCTGTTGATTGGGAAAATCGTGGTGCGAGCGAAGCTGTCGTTGGCCATAACCAGCGCGCTTCTGTTCTCCGTTGTGTTTCTTGCATGGTTCGTCTACGGTGCCTGGTCCACACTGCACGGTCTTGCCGACTTTCTGCCGAGTTTGGTAGGCGACTTCAGGTCAGGCGAATTCTTGAACTACATGACAACGCTTGTGCAGGCTAACCTAGGGACGGCATTGCCCCTATGGGCAAACGCCGTTCGTCTGTTCTGGTTGGGATTGCTGGGAGTTGCCACCATTGCCGGGCTTCGTGGTCTGCTTGCTGTGAGGAGGCTGAGCTCGCCAGAGAGATTGGCTGTCTGCGGGCTTCTCGGAGCCATAGGCCTAACGCTTATCGGGATCGTTGCCACAGAAGGGGGTAGCCAGTTTGCCAGGTACCTGCTCTATGCACCGCTTTTCGCTATTCCGCTATTGGCGGGCTTCCTAGCAAGGTGGAGAGGTTGGGGTCGCGCAATGCTGACGGCGTCTGTAGTATGTGTAGTCGTTCTGTCGTTCCCCACGTTTCTGTGTTCGGTGAACACCGTGGCCACGGATGCCCTGTACTCGTACGATGCATCGTCTGGAGCTTTCCTAGGGTCCCACAGTCGTGACGGCGGTGAGAGTATCACCATCTACAGGGCTAGTCCCACCACAGCTTCCTGGTCCTACTACTACCTTCCCGGCGTGCTATTCAAGAGTATGCCTGAGACCGCCTACTACGAAAGTAATGACGCTTTCTGGAACGAACTCGACCAGCTTGCTACCGACTACCTGGATTCCGGCGCGAGTAGCGCACGGCAGAAGGTATTCGTAGTTGATGAAAAGACGTTTGCACCTGCGGAGCACTTGCTGGCCATTTCGCCGGATGACGAAAGGTGGCTCGATCTTGACTCGTCCGTTTCGTCGAGTAATCGGATCTACAGCAACGGCCATGTTCAGATGTATACGCCCTAGCGGCTCACCCAAAATATTTAGAGGGACACCCTTGACTCATCCATGAAACGGAACACAAGGAATGGCACCATGACTAGGATACTGGTCGTGAATACCCCGGGTCTTGCGAACAGGGGAAGTGAGGCCGTAGTGCGGGGCGCCATCAACTGCATCAGGACGAGTATGCCTGATTCCCGCATCACTTTCCTGTGTCACCACTTCGATGCTGACAAGGACACCTTTGCCAGCATAGCTGCCGAAGACCCCATGATCAGGATGATCAGGCATCCCTGGTATCGGGAGTCTGGTTCAAGGGCTGTGACTGCCGTTCACTCTGGACTCCGCTTCATCGTATCAGCGGTTGAATGCGCCACTCTTCGGGTGGCCACCAGGCTGGGATTGAAGTCACGGAATCCCTTCTATGATTGCGACCTGGTGCTGGACTTGAATACCGATGCCCTTAACGAGTACTACCATGGTGCTTTCGCCCCCGTCTTTGTTCTGGCCAACATCGCACTGGGAATCCTGGCCAGCAAACCTCTGGCGGTTTGCGCTGCCTCCATTGCCCCATTTGAGAAGCGCCGGAGTCTGAACGTTCTCCTCAGAAGCACACTCAACCGGGCGAAGCTGATCACGGTAAGGGACGAGTTCAGCCTGGAGCACCTCAAGGAAACGGGCGTCACCAAACCAAGGGTGAGGCTCACAGCCGATCTGTCCTTGTTGCTGAGTGCGTGCTCACACCAGCATGCGACTGAGATCATGATTCGGGAGGGATTCGACACGCACAGAGACCCGCTGATAGGTGTGGCGGTGGCTCACCAGTCCCTGTTTTCCGATCCCACGCGTTTCCTCGACCTGATGGCAGCGGCGAGTGACTCCCTAGCGAAGGAGATGAATGCGAGCCTGGTTTTCATTCCCAATAGTTTCTCGGCGGGTCCCTATGATGAGGCCGCCACAATTCAAGAGATACTCGGAAGGACAACCACCAAAGAGCGGATCGGGCGTATCAGGGGCGAGTACAGTGCCGCCGAAATGAAGGGGATCATCAGCCGGTGTGACCTGCTGGTCTCTGCCAAGTTCCACCCCCTGCTGTTCGCCGCGTCCATGGGCATCCCCAGCGTGGGTATCGTGGGCTATCACAAGTACAAGTTCCATGGGGTGATGGGCAGGATGCTGGGGCAAGAGGACTACCTGGTCGATATTGATGACTTCGCCGACAACGAGTTGCTCCAGGCGGCCCTGTTGACCAAGGTCCGCCTGGCCTGGCAGAACCGGGAGGCCATGCGCCAGGACCTCGCCGCCAGAGTGGAGACGGCCCGCCGTATGGCCTATCTTAATGGGGAACTGATCAAAGAATCGCTTGAAGGGGCGCAGGGCCGATCTCCTGACTGTTGACAAGGCTCTCTCTTGTTTGACGATTGCAGATCACCCCCAGGAGAATGATATTCATGACAACGGCTTTGTCGAAATCCACGAGGCCAAAGGGAAATAGGTGAGACTATGGTTTTTCGGCATTTTGTCAAGGTGGCAAAATATTTCTACCTAAAGGGAGCAGGCAGAATTCCAGGAGCTCTAGCAGTTTTTGCCTTTATATTTGGCTTTCTTTCGCCCAAAATCCTGACCATTCGAGGCTGCAAAATGCGTATGAACCCGCAATTTGCAGTTCTACTCAGCGGGGCCGCTTTGGACTCTTTCGAGCCATTTACGACAACGATGTTCGAAAGAGTATTGAAACGTGGAGACGTTGTAGTTGATATTGGAGCGAATGTAGGCTACTACAGCCTCCTTGCTGCCAAGGTTGTCGAAGAAAGCGGAAGGGTTTACGCCTTTGAGCCCAGTCCAAGGAGTTTCAGTGTACTCGTCGAGAATATTGCATTGAATGGATACTCCAATGTTATACCTGTGGCAAAGGCGATTACTGACAAAGTCGGGACCGCGAAATTGTTCGTTTACGGAAATCCGGAGTACGACAACCTCAGCCAACCCAATAGCAGGAGGAAGTCTGTTCAGGTCGAAACCGAGACTCTGGACAACTTCTTTGCATACAAAGGAGCAACCATTGATGTTATAAAGATGGACATAGAAGGCGGAGAGATGAACGCCTTGGCGGGGATGGAGAATCTAATTCGCCAGAATAGGAATGTGAAGATGTTTGTTGAGTTCTCGCCGTATTTTCTTCAAAGAAGTGGTCACCAACCAACGGAATTCCTACAGAAGCTTGCAGGCTATGGTTTCTCAATCTATGTAATCGATGAAAGCAGGAGACGCTTAAGATACATTAGCGACATTAACGGGCTGTCAGAGGCTCATGTACTGTCGGAGAAGAACCTCTTTCTTGTCAGACGTTAGATTGTTGCGCTTCAAGAAGAAGCTGTTCCACGGTTTCTTCCCGGCCGCACTCTAGACGCCAACCTTGACCTTCAACGTCACTGCCCCAGCTACCACAGATGCCACCGCTCGATCTGTCTACATTGACGGTACCCTGAGCCGCTTCGACGCTGGCATACCCGACTGGGACCTTGGCGGAGTAGTGTTAACCGGTGCGGATGCCACTCGCTGGATCACCATGACCGTTCCCCTCAAACTAGGCCACCAGCTACTAGAGTCCTCCGGCAGGACACAGTTGGACTTGTCCTGTAGAGCCACAGGCTGAGCCGGTCTTTCCCTACGCTTGAGCGCCCCAATCACTTGAGCGACAGTGGGCCACAGTCCTACGAAGACTGCGTTCCTGCAGGAGACTCTGCCAACATTTCTGCAAACGAACTTCTAACGCCCAGGAGGCATGGCGGGCTACTGCAAGGTACAAGAAGAACCAAAATCCCTCACGTAAGAGCACGAAGAGTCACTATGGTTCACGATCAGCTACCACGCGTTTGTAACTACATCTTCGATTCCAGCCGCCTGAAGAACCACACCTCCAGTCGCAGCAACGGTGCCACCAGCCGTCTCAGATGCGCCCCGGCCGAAACCCGCGCATTGGAATGAGCCAGCGCAACGCGCAGGTAGTTGAACCATCCCGACCGTGGAAATGCCGCGCCGTATTCCGGGAGAGCGCTGCCGGACAATCTCAAGAACCAGAAATGGGCCCTCACGTCCTTGTGCGCCAGAACTGCCCTGCCCTGTGATCTGAGAACCGCGTCTGAACCGACCGGCTCCAACTCGACTGCTGCCTTCAGTCCGGCGCTACGGCAGAGCATCTCGGACGCAGGGCTTCTGGAGACGATGATGGACGTGCCGACCTTGTCTTGAGCTATGACTTCCGGCAACCAGGCATCCATGAAGCTGATATCGGACAGGCCGGAGATCTGATCCACGCATGAATGGCAACGCATGGGAGTGAAGAAACGAAGCGCATGCAGGTTGATGTAGTCCTCGTAGGGTATCAGACGCGCTGCCCCGCTGCTTAGCCGCACGTTCATGCTGCCCGGCCAGCCGCTGCCACGGTAGTTCAATCCGACCACGTCTTCTGGCCTGATGCCGTGCTGCTTCAGGATGAATTGCGTCTCCATGAAGGTATCGGAGTGGCCGCAGAGCAGCCCCAGATGAAGGACTATCTTCCTCTTGAGCGCCTTGTTGGTGACCTCAGCCTTCCTCACGCCGTGCAGGTGGCAGGGAAGACCGACAACGGCAAACCTCCCCTCTTCTCTCAGGATATGCCTCAGGGCGATGTTGGCCGGCACCGGACAGTACTTGGATCCCGAAGCGGAGACTATCTCCTCCCTGGTTCTGGCAATGAAAGGCTCGGGCTCCAGGGGGCGATCCCGATTCATCCTGGTGACCAGCGCTCCGTCAATTATGCCCTCCTCCAGGGCAAAGGCGAGCAAGGCCGTCACCAGGCCGCCGGAGGCCGAGCCATACCTGGTGTCGTGATCCGCAGCGTGTCCGATATAGCAGTTCAGGTAGTTTCCCAGTACATTGTCCTCCGGCTCCTTGCTGAAGACGTCGAGGTTCAGTCCCCGGAAATCAACGGCAGGCCCGGGACAGGCGTCCAGGCACAGCCCGCATTCGTTGCACTTGTCCCGGTCCAGGGCCGGAACATACAGACCCTTCCTCCGGTCCATGACCATATGCACGGCATCCTTCGGGCAGATCCCCACGCAGGTGCCGCAGCCGGTACAGAGGCCAGCCCTAACCACCGGTTCGATGGTGCTGGCGTTCTTCATGAGGTCAACTCCTGCGGCTCATTCTTCTGCAGCCGGGTCCGCAGCAGGTAGAGAGCAACGACGGCCAGGGCGGCCACGCTCTGGCTGGAAACCCAGGCTATACCCACACCCACCAGCCCCATCTCCGGCAGGAGAATCCAGGCCAGGGTGAGAGTGGCCACCGCCACCAAGGCGTTCAGCGCTATCACCCTGCCCATCTTCATCCTCACCCTCTCCACCACGAAGTAGATGCTGTTGATGCTCAGCGGCACCGCCGAGATGGCCAGGATACGGAGCAGGCTGGCAGCGTTGTCCGCATATTCCGGATCGAACCAGCCCAGCAGTTGTCTGCCGAACACCGCCAGCAGCAGTATCAGTGGCGTGATCACCACGGAACAGAACATCAGGCTCCTCCGCACATTGTGTCCCATGGTGCCTTCGTCCACCGACCCCTCGGCGAACAGGGAAAAGGAGATGGCCAGGGGCAATTGGAACAGGATGTTGGCCACAGACCAGGCGATGTAGAAGTAGGCATTAGCCTCCGTCCCTTCCAGGTTGGCCACTATCAGGGGCAGTACGTAGCCCGGAGCCATCCACAGCATCACCGCCAGGTAGTTGCTCAGCGAGTAACGCACCAGCTTATTCACCACCTCCCCCACCAGCGCCGGCCTGGCACGGTAGCCGGATTCCAGTCTCGACTGGAACACCAGGGCACCACCCGCCACTGCCGCAATCATGGCCACTCCCCAGGCCGATACGATGCCAAAGGCCCCGAACCATACCGCCAGCAAGACCAGCAACCCCACCCTCAACACATTGAATATCAGGTTCTGCGCCAGGCTGAACTCCGCCCTCCTCCGGGCCACGAATGTCCTGGATTGAATCATGAAGAGGGTGAAGGCGACCGTGAAGATGACAAAGCCGCCGAAGATCAGTGGGGACCGGCGGACAGAAAGCAGCACCGGGGACCACAGGCCGGTGCCGGCGACAAAGACCACCGACATGACCGCCGCGGCCAGTGCCCCCACGGTGAGCGACGTGTTGATCATGGCCCCGGGGTTGGCGGAGTTGGGCAGGAACCGGACGACGGCGTAGTCCAGACCAAGGGTGCCGAGTGTTGACAGAAGCAGCATCGCTGAGACAGCAGCGGAAGCCAGGCCGATCGTATCGGCGTCGTGGAGCTTGGCGGCCACCAGCCAGAAGACCAGGCCGAAGATGCCGGTCATCGCGCTGCCGGCCATCAGGTAGAGGGCGTTACGGTACAGGGGCACACTTAGAAGCTGTTTCAGCCTGCGCCTGGAGGTGAAGGCAGCCAGCAGGTGTTTAGCCAGCCCGCTGCTGTCGGTATCGTCCTGACTCAATTCAGTTGCGCCTCACTGTCCCTGCCGGAAGACCGACCGCCGGATACGATTGCCATGAGTCTGACTGTGGATTATACTCAGTCGAAGCGCAATGGCCAACTCACCCAAGCTCCGCGGCACGTACGACCTCCTGGGTATTATCATCCTGACCGCTCTTCTGACCATCTGTATAGCATTCATCCCGTCCGACATACCGCGCATCATAGTCGGCCTGCCGTTCCTCCTCTTCTTCCCTGGCTACACCCTGCTCGCTGCCCTGTTCCCCCGAAAGGAAGGCCTGACAGGCATCGAGCGCGTGGCCCTCAGCTTCGGGCTGTCCCTGGCCGTAGTGCCGCTGATCGGCCTGGTACTGAACTACCTGTGGGAGATATCCGTCTACCCGATTCTAGTCTCCGTCGCCGTGTTCGTGGTCGCCATGTGTGTCCTGGCTTACTTCCGGCGCCGGCAACTCATACCCGAACAGCGCTTCGAGCCATCCATCAACGTCCGGCTGCCCCCCTTCGGCCGGCAGAGCAGGGTCGACCGCGCGTTCATGGCTGTCCTGGTGGTGGCCATGGCCGCAGCCGTCGCTGGCCTAGCCTACGTGGCAACGCATCCCGGATCCGAACAGGAGTTCACCGAGTTCTATCTGTTGGGCCCAAGCGGCCTGGCCGAGGATTACCCCTCTGAAATAGTGTTGGGCGCGAGTGCGCACGTCATCGTGGGCGTGACCAACCACGAGGGCCAGGACATCACGTACCAAGTCCGGATAAGCCTGGGGGGCACAGACCTGAGAACCACAGACGGGATAGTGCTTCATAACGGGGAGAACTGGGAGGACCAAGTCGTGCTGGCTCCGACGAAGGCGGGCGATAACCAGAAGGTCGAATTCCTGCTGTACCGGGATGGAGAATCCGAAGCATACCAGGAACTGTACCTCTGGATAGATGTGATTGATGCGCAGAACCCATGAACACCCCAGCAAAGTGGTCAGAGTCCACGGAGCAGCTAAACTGACTTGGGATAGGAACGCAGCGGTTCCCTAAGACTCGGGATCTCCGGGGCGAGTCAGCAGGAGCATCCCCCCTCTGCCTTCTCCATGTGTTCTCTGAACTCCGTCAATCCCTCGAGTGAGCCTATCTCGTAGAACCGCTCCTTCACCTCGTAGGCCAGCAGTTCCTTCATCTCGATCAGTTGGATGAAGAGGTCTTCCAGTGAGTAGAACTGCCCTTCTGGCACCAACTCTAGGGCCTGTCTGCTGAAAAGGTTAGCGCCGTAGTCGATGTAGACCATGCCCTGAGTCTTCTCTCTCTTACTGTACTTCTCCACCAGTTGGCCCCTGACCACTGTGTTGCTCCGGTCGTAGAGGTCTGCGTTCCTATACACGGTCATGAGAGCCAGTCTATCTCGAGAGTCGAAGTACTGAAGAATAGCAGCGAAATCGAGGGAGAGGTACGAATCGCCGTAGATAGTGAAGAAGGGATCCTGAAGCTTGTCCTTAGCCAGTCTCAAGGCCCCGGCGGTGCCCAGGGGCTTTTCCTCGTGGCTGTAGACCAGGTTGACACCGAACCGGCTGCCGTCGCCGAAGTGGTCTTGAATCTGGTGGCCCAGGTGCCCGGTGCAGAGGACGACATCCGCTATTCCATGTTCGCGCAGACGCTCCAACTGGTACTGCAGAAAGGGTTTTTTCTTAACCATGAGAAGCGACTTGGGCACGTTCTGGGTCAACTTGCCCAGGCGCGTAGCCAATCCGCCAGCCAGTATGGCTACTTGCACTGTTCAACCCCCTGACCCCCAATCTTGGGGGATAGGTTAAGGACGCAGAGGGGCTCCGCCCCTCTGCACAGCCTATGCCTTCTCTCATCAGCAAAAGGGAAAACCAGAAACACACCCCGGTCAAAGCACCGAGAAGAACAAGCGGCAATGCCTTGAGTGCCCCAATGGTCTAAGGCTATGAGCCATGAGCTATGAACTGGTAGCCTCTGTTCGGGCCCCCTCATATGCTGATCACCGCGTGTCCCTTCCTGGCATAGCTGAAGGTGTCGAAGGCCAGCGCCTCGGCATCGTGGTTGCGCTGAGAGATGACCACTATGTTGGATTGCCTGTCCGCCTTGGCCAGGGCAGACTGCAGGGCGCTGGTGGCAGGATTGCGCCGCGCGCTGCTGCGCAGATTCCAGTACTCGATCTGCAGCAACCGGGCCAGAATGAGCGAGGCCTCGCTTTTGCCTGAGCGAGTGCGCGCGATGTTGGCCCTCAACCGGGCAACATTGGGCGGACCCAGATGCCTCTCGGGATGGCTGACGGTTACCGTCTCCATCGCTAATCGCAGCGCCTGCACCACCAACTGCCTGGGCTCAAGCAGCGAGGTGGTCAGCCTGACTTCGTTGTGGTCGTACGCCGCCAGGGCTGCCGGAATGCTCTCTCCCGCCAGCGACAGGGCCGTGACAATGATCTTGTAGGCGATCTGGTCCGCCTCTTCGGCATTGCCGACGGCCAGATTGGCCAGGACTACGGCCGATTGCCCGTGGTATTCACCGAACCCCTTGACGATGATCTCGCGGTATCTCCAGGAGTGCTTCCAGTCGATGTTCTTGATGCTGTCGCCCGCCTCGTACGGACGGCTGCCGTAGTACTCGACCCCCCGCCTCAAACCATACAGGGGTTTCAGCGTGGCCACGTTGGAAACGATAGGCAGGCTGCCGCCGGGCCTGCTTTCGGCAAGGTACTTCCGGGCCAGCCACGCGGCATATCTCGCCCTCGGCACGACATGAAGCTGCATTGGTTCGAGGTCGAACCGTACCTGCACCAGTCCCCAGCGGTCCGTGGCCCTGCCGGCAATCCTGATCAGCGACGGGCCCGAGAGGGGCGGCGAAAGAGATATCTTGACGGCCAGTATCTTCTCTTTCAGCGGCAGGCTGTTCGGGCTCACCTTGAGCCAGGGGTAGGGCGATTCCAGAGACACCCTCCCTCCGATGGTGGTTCTGCTGGTCAGCCTCATTTCCACCTCGCTCCGAGTCCCTGCCACCATGCGCTGGTGAACCTGGGTCTCCTCCACCGGCTTCGCCGGCAGCCGTCTCAGGACCACCACCATAAGGACGCCAAGGTAGGCGACAGCCACGGCCGAGGTGACCAGGAGAGCCATGCTGCCCAGCAGCCAGGAAACGCCCAGGGCCGCTACGGCCATCGCAGGCAGCGCCACGCCGATCCTGGTGGGGCTGCGCCGGAACCTGGTATCCAGGCGCATGGGCGAGGCAGCAGTCTCCTGGAGGTCAAGAGTGACCAGGGCCAGCATCGGCAAGGAAACGACCAGGGAAACGAACGGCCCCAGCCGCGTGGTCAGTGACAGCGCGATGGCGAAGAAGAGAAAGAAGTCGGTCAGCAGCCGGAGCGCCGGCTTCGGCGGCCGCCACCACAGGTACAGGTGCCAGGCCAGGAGCAGTATCGGGGCCACGGAAGACACAGCCGGCGAGAAGACGGCCGCCACAATCAGGGCGATGGCCGCGTATGTTCTCAACAGAAGCGTGGCTGTCCAGGTGCGAAAGCTGTTCATGTTTTGATCTTGGGGACCGGGACCTGAGACAGAGCCCTCTCCAGGATTGTCTTCGGGGTGATGTTGTCCATCTCCGCTTCAGGCTTGACCGCTATGCGGTGTTCCATGGC
>JAFGCL010000221.1 GCA_016932645.1 Dehalococcoidia bacterium
CACCCGCGCCATCGCCGACCAGGCGCGCACCATCCGCATACCGGTCCACATGGTGGAGACGATAACCAAGCTCTACCGCACCAGCCGTCGGCTGGCCCAGGAGTTCGGTCGCGAGCCTACTATCGAGGAAATCAGCCAGGAGATGGAGATGCCTCCGGAGAAGGTCGAGGAGATCATGAAGATCTCCCAGGAACCGATATCGCTGGAGACGCCCATAGGGGAAGAAGAGGACAGCCATCTCGGCGACTTCATCGAGGATCGCAAGATCATGTCCCCGGTCGATACCGCCTCCTACGAGTTGTTGAAGGACCAGATAAGTGACGTGCTCGGCACACTCACCCCGAGGGAGCAACGGGTGCTCCGGCTCAGATTCGGACTGGAGGACGGACGCAGCCGCACGCTGGAAGAGGTGGGCAAGGAATTCAAGGTGACCCGCGAGCGCATCCGGCAGATTGAAGCCAAGGCGCTGCGCAAGCTGCGCCACCCCACGCGAAGCCGGAAGCTGAAGGACTACCTGGAGTAGGTGTCTTCAAGCTCGAAATTCCAAGCGCGAAATCCCCTCTGCGTTCTCCCATACCCCCAAGATCGGGGGGCTAGGGGGTTGAAAACGCAGATTGATACTGCAAGGGAGGAGTTCGCTTCGTCCGCTGTAACGTGGATTCCCGCCTTCGCGGGAATGACAAGAAGCGTAGTCTACTTCATACCCTGCATCAGGCGCTTGGCCTTGCCTGAGTCCAACTGCTTCATCAGCTTCTGGACCTGGCGGAACTGATTGAGGAGCTGGTTAACGTCCTGTGAGGTGGTCCCGCTGCCCTTGGCTATGCGTCTCCGGCGGCTGCCATCGATTATGTCCGGGTGCCGGCGCTCCTGCGTGGTCATGGAGCGGACGATGGCCTCCACTTTCTTCAACTGCTTCTCGTCCATGCCTTCGGGCAGCTTCTTCGCCATTGAACCCAGGCCGGGGATCATCTCCATGAGGTGCCCGATGGACCCCATCTTCTTGACCTGCTGAAGCTGCTCCAGGAAATCCTCGAAGGTGAAGCTGGACGTGCGGATCTTCTTCTCCATGTCCTTGGCCCACTTCTCATCGACTACCTTCTCCGCTTTCTCGATGAGCGTGAGCATGTCGCCCATCCCCAGGATGCGCGAAGCCATGCGGTCCGGATAGTACGCCTCCAGAGCGTCTACCTTCTCACCCATGCCGACGAACTTGATGGGCACGCCGGTCACTGACTTGATGGAAAGCGCCGCGCCGCCTCTGGCATCTCCGTCCATCTTGGTGAGTATGAGTCCGGTCAGGCCTACCTTGGTGTGGAACTCCTCGGCCACCCGGACGGCTTCCTGGCCGGTCATGGCGTCGACCACCAGTAGTATCTCGGTGGGCTGAAGCAGTCTCTTGATGTCCTGGAGCTCCTTCATCAATGCCTCATCGATGTGGAGGCGCCCCTGAGTATCCAGGATCACCCAGGTGGACGCTGTCTCCCTGGCCCGATCCAGGGCATGAGCGCAGATGTCCGTTGGCTTCGACTTCTGGTCCTCGGCATAGACGGGGAGATCAAGCTGCTTGCCGAGGATCACCAACTGGTCAATAGCCGCCGGCCTCCGGGTGTCGGCGGCTACCAGCAGCGGGGCCTGGCCCGAGCGTCTCATGTGCAGGCCCAGTTTGGCTGCCGTGGTGGTCTTGCCGCTGCCCTGCAGGCCGACCAGCATGAGCACCGAGGGCGGCCGTCCCGCCGGTATCAGCGTGCTCTGCCCGCCGCCCAGGATGACGGTCAACTCTTCATGGACTATCTTCACCACGTGCTGCGTGGGAGTCAGGCTCTTCAGTACTTCTTGGGTCAGGACGCGCTCCCGCAGCTTGGCGGTGAACTCCTTCACCACCTTGAGGTTGACGTCGGCTTCCAGAAGCGCCAGCCTCACCTGGCGCAGCGCCTCGTCAACATCCTTCTCAGTGAGTCCGCCTTTGCTGCTCAGCTTCTTGAAGATGTTGCCGATTTTTTCGGAGAGGAGATCAAACACTGTTCCTCACCCCGGCTGCTGCATGGATTTGCCCAACCTGAACCAAGTAACCATTTTAGTCGGTGCAGGATCAAAAGGAAAGGTCGTTCGATTGGTGCTCATGCCCTGCAACGATCGTCCCCGTGCCCTCTTTGACAGCGCAATCACGGTCAGCCTATCATCTTGAGTAGATACACGGACGTTGGGCTGTGCCTGCCCTGTTCCCGGTGGAATCGAAAGACAGAATCCAGTAGAAGTCGCTGTGCCGAACGATACCACACTGTCCAGGACCCACCCGCTCGAATACATGTTCCATCCGGGGTCTATTGCCATTGTCGGCATCTCGGAGGACCTGCCTAAGATCTGGATCAGGCGCCTGTACTTCGACTCGCTTCTGCAGAGCAAGTTCCCCGGCCAGCTTTATCTCGTCAACCCCAGAGGCGGCGAGATGGCAGGATTTCCCATTTACCGCACCCTGACTGAGATACCGGGACCGGTGGACCACGTTGTTGTTTCCATCCCAGCCGTGTACACGCCTGCACTCATGGAAGAGTGCCTCAAGAAGGGCGTCAAGATAGTTCACGTGTTCTCCTCCGGCTACGCCGAGACCGGCGAGTCCGACCGCATCGAGCTGCAGAACAAACTGGTGGAGATCGCTCGGCGGGGCAACATGCGGATCATCGGCCCCAATTGCCTCGGCATCTACTACCCCAAAGGCAAGATCGGGCTCAGCCCGGACTTCACCATGGAGGCTGGCTCGATAGGCTACCTGTGCCAGAGCGGCGGAAACGTCGACTTCACGGTGCGCCACGCGACCGCCCGCGGCCTGCGCTTCAGCAAA
>JAFGCL010000222.1 GCA_016932645.1 Dehalococcoidia bacterium
ACCTGCTGCGCCAGCCAGTCGTTCCTGAGGGTGAAGTTGATGAAACCGGGGCGGGCCACCTCCACCTTCTCCAGCTCCGGAATGGGCTTGATCAGCGGGACGATCTTCTCGGCGAGGCTCATGGGGTTGGACTTGGCCACCCGCGCCAGCTTCATGGGGAAGTTGCTGGCGTAGTCGCCGTGCCCGGCGCTCTGCGGGCGCTCGAGCATGACCTCCGGCAACGCCACCTCAGGCAGCAAGCCCTGCTTCTGGGCCTCTGCCACCGCCTCCTCCAGAAGTCGGGTGATCTTGCGTCTAACCATAGTCTGCCTTCAAAGGGAAGCCTTGTCAGAGAGTGAAGTCAGCGAGGCTCCCGCTCCTTTCCAGCACAATGTCGCTGTAATAACTATACAGTATGTCGGTTCCCAGTTCACGGGGAAGCCACTGAATGTGGCTTCTTCAGCTTCCAGGGTCGACGTCCGTCGAATCAGGTCCCTCTGGATCACCCGGCCCTCGCTCGGGAATAGAACAGGACGCAGAGGGGCTGCGCCCCTCTGCACGCCCCATGGTCGAGTACGCGAAACAAACGTCTTTTGTCATTCCCGCAGAGCTTGTCCCCGCGTAGGCGGGGAGCGGGAATCCAGACGCAGGGGCGCATTGCGATGCGCCCGACACCCCCAAGCGTGCGGACGCGACGGCGCGTATCCCTCCGACACGTGGCTGCGACGATGGTGGCAATTCCCTCTTTCTCGCAAGAGGGACTCCAAGGCGCTGCAGATGCAGACCCTCGCTTTTGATCGCTATGAGCCATGAGCTATGAGCCGACAGCCCGCAGGGGGTGCTTGGCCCTCAGCCCCTACCCCGCCTCGCTGCCAGCGCGCCAGACCCGCGCTACCTCCCTGGCCAGCAGCCGGTGCTCCGGCCGCTTCAGGCCTCTGTCGCTCTCGAGCAGGCGAATGGCCTCGCCGCGGGCCATTTCCATGAGGGCCACGTCTGAGAGCCTGGCCATGCGCAAGTCCGGCAGGCCGCTCTGCTGAGTGCCGAAGAACTCGCCCGGCCCTCGCAAGCGGAGGTCCTCTTCGGCCAGCAGGAAGCCATCACGGGTGCGCTCAATGATCTTCAGGCGTTCCCGTCCCTCGAATGACGGGGATTCCGCCAGCAGCAGGCAGTAGCTCTTGTGCTCTCCACGGCCCACCCTGCCGCGGAACTGATGAAGCTGTGACAGGCCAAAGCGGTCGGCCCCTTCAATCAGCATCACCACCGCATTCGGCACATCAATGCCCACTTCAACCACCGGTGTGGACACCAGGATATCCAGTTGTTTATCCTTGAAGCTCCTCATGACCGCTTCCTTGTCGGCGGAGGACATGCGCCCGTGCAGTAGCCCCAGCCGGAGATCAGGGAAGACCTCTTCGGACAGCCTCTTGTACTCGGCCACGGCGGCCTTCGCCTCAATATTCTCGGACTCCTCTATCAGCGGGCAGACGACAAAGGCCTGTCTGCCCTCGCCGATCTTGCGTCTAACGAAATCGTAGGCCGCCTGACGCTGGGCTGGCGTTAGCCACCTCGTTTCGATGGCTACGCGGCCTGGGGGCATCTCATCGATGACCGAGAGGTCGAGATCGCCGTACAGCGTCAGGGCCAGAGTGCGGGGTATAGGCGTGGCGGTCATCACTAGAACGTGTGGATTGCTTCCTTTCTGCCGCAGCGCGGAGCGCTGCAGCACACCGAAGCGATGCTGTTCGTCCACTACCACAAGGCCCAGCTTCTGGAATTCCACGCCTTTCTGAATCAGGGCATGCGTGCCGATGATCAGGTGAACGCCGCCCTCAACAGCCATCCCCTGGATTCTGCGCTTCTCAGCGGCTTTCAAGCTGCCGGTGAGGAGAGCTATAACAAACGGATGTGGGGGAAGAGAGGGGAACTCCATCAGGAATCCTGCGCCTCCCCTGGTGGCCTGGTCTTCCATGGTGGATCGTGTAGGGGCGCGATCGATCGCGCCCTCAGACGCCCCCAGCCGCGAAAGGAGACTGGAGATCGTATTGAAATGCTGCTCGGCCAGAATCTCGGTCGGAGCCATCAGAGCGCCCTGGCAGCCATTCGCTGCAGCCATCATCAGGGCCGCTGTGGCGACCACGGTCTTCCCGCTGCCCACGTCACCCTGCAGCAGGCGGCTCATCGGCCTGGTCTGGCTGACATCAGTGAGAATCTCCTTCAGCGCCCTCTGCTGCGCCAGCGTGAAGCGAAACGGGAGGCTGTCGCCGAACCGCCGCAGCAAGCCATCGTCGATCCGGAACGCGGCAGAGGCCAGGGTCTCCTGCCACTCCAGTTTCCTGGCCGCCACGCCCATCTGGATCAAGAACAGCTCATCAAACGCCAGTCGCCTCCTGGCTTCATTCCGGCTCTCAGAGGAATCCGGGAAATGGGCCTGCTGGACCGCTTCAGACAACGGCATCAGCGCGCAGCGGTTCCTCACTGGCGCAGGCAGATGATCTCCCAACCGGGGAGCCCATTCAGAGACAATAGCCTTCGCCAGCCGCCTCACCGATCGCGGATACAGCCCCTCCGTCAAGGGGTAGACCGGAACCAGCATATCGGCGCTTGGAAGCTCCTCTGATTCCAGGAACTCCCATTCCGGAGATTCGAACACCATTTTGCCCTTGTACACGCCGACCTTGCCGAAGAGCACCAGTCGCACATTGGTTCGGAAGCGCCGGGCCAGATACGGCTGATTGAACCACACCGCCCTCACATTGCCCGTCTCGTCGCCCACTATGGCCTCGGTGCCCAGCCTCCCCCCGAGGTTCACCTGGCGGGCCTCCCACACTGTGGCCAGCAGGGTCTGTTCCACGCCGACACCAAGCTCAGATACGCGCTTCTGGTTGCCATAGTCCATATGGCGCCGCGGGAAGAAATACAGCATCTCCCTGACGGTGCCGATGCCCAGCTTGGCGAAACTGGAAGCCATGCTGGGGCCGATTCCTTTGACAGCCGTGATCGGCGAGTCCAGAGTGACGCCCGATGGTGGCGGCGGTGCCCGCTTGACTGGCACGGGCCTGGCAGCCTGCTTCCTTACTGTGGCTTCCCTGGCAGATGGGCTTTCAGCCAGACGCCGGCGAGTCTTGTCTGCCCACTGCCGGCGCTGTTCTTTGCTGAGGGCCGCGTAGCTGAAATCCGGTGGGCAGATTCGGGAGGCAAAAGAGGACTCGCCACTGTCTCTGGCCTTCTTGAGGTAATTACGGAGATAACGATCCACCCCCCCAACCACCGCCACATCCTTATACCCCTTGGATCGCTCCAACTCGAGGATCTTCAGTAGAGCTTCAACGTGCGGGCCTGATGCTGCCGTCGTTCGCAAGCCGACCCCCAATGTTCCAGGCGTGGTGGAACCTACTGCCGGTGCGGGATTCGCAGAGTGGGCAGAGTGGGCAGCGTGAACCTCTTGGCTCTTCCCTCTCTTTCAGCGGCCTTCTCCGCCTCGGTCTTGCTCTCCCTCACAACTACCAACAGGGTCTGAGGACCGCCATGCACACCCAGAGATGAACCAAGCTTGGCAATGACCGGCCGAGTCTGTGGAGAGAGCGCCCGTATCCTCTCAGCCAAGGTTTCCGCTTCACGAAGAGCATTGCTGTGCACCACAGCAGCGTCCTCAATAGGGAGATGCTTCGTCACGCACTGGCAGAGCCGCTCCATTCCCGAGCTTCGAGTTCGTGTTGCTCCTGAGAGGCGTATCCAGCCATCTCTGATCTCCAGCAGGGGCTTCACCTTGACCAGCGAGCCCAGGAGTCCACCACCCCTGCCCAAACGCCCGCCTTTCAGTGCATGCTTGATCGTATCCAGCAGGGCCATGCCGTGGGTGCGTGGAATAGCGCTGCGCACAGCCTCCAGCACATCATCAATGGTCTTGCCGCTCCGAGCTTCCCTGGCCGCCAGCATGGCCATGAGGCCCAGACCCATGGTCACCGACTGCGAATCAACAACCTCAACACGGCTTCTCCCTTTGAAGGACTGCTTGCCCGTCATGGCGGCTTCATAGATGGCACTCTGCTTCGAGGTGACTGTGAGACAGACGATCCCATCGGTCTCTTCAGACAGCCTATTGTACACGTTGGTGAAATCGCCCGGTGCGGGGGACGAGGTCGTGGGGTGGACCGATCCGCTGGACATCCTCTCGTATAACTGTTCGGGAGTGATGTCCACTCCGTCACGATACGACTGGCTGCCGAAATGAACATATGCCGGGACGACAGTGATCCCCAGTTCCTGTGCTATCTCCGGCGGAAGGTCCGATGTACTGTCAGTGACAACCTTTACCAAAGCTTTCTAGCCTCCCAGCATGCAGACGCCAACAACGCGCGGTCCCGTGTGGACTGCCACGGCACTACCAAACACGGACGAGTGGATGTCCTTTCCGGGAAAGATGGCTGCCAGCTTTGAATGCAACCGGTCGGCCTCATTCGGGGCAGCGCCCTGCTCCACCGCTATGCTGGACACATCTGCGCACTCTTCAGCCAGCCTGCACAGCCTCTCCAACGCTCTGGTGCGACTCCGCTCCCGGCCCAGCGGTTTTACCTCTCCGTTCTCCAGCCCGACTATGGGATGAACCTTGATGGGAGACCCCAGCAGGGACTCCGCCTTCCCGATCCGCCCCCCTCTCCTCAGATACTCCAGCGTCTCAAAGCAGACATAGACGCGGGCCCTGGGAGCAACTTCTTTAACCATCTTTGCAATCTGCTGCGTCTTCTTACCCGCTTGCGCTTGCCTCGCTGCCGCCATCACCGCCAATCCCAACCCCATGGCCGCGGTCCGGGAGTCGATCACCTCTACGTGGCATTCTCTCTTGATGCGCCCACTGGCCCGCACTGCCGTCTCATAGGCACTGCTGAACGTCGAGGAGAGGTGTATCGACAGAATCTCGTCGGTCTCTTCAGCCAGCCGCTCGTAGACCTCGGCGAAGTCCCTCATCTTTGGGGAGCTGGTAGTGGGCACGGTCCGGCTGGCGATCAGCTTGCGGTAGAACTCATCAGTGGTCAAGTCCACCCCGTCACGGTACACTTCGGTCCCGAAGCGCACATACATGGGGACGACAGTAATCTGAAGCTCCTCGGCGACCTCCGCCGGGATATCGGAGGCACTGTCCGTTACAATCCTTACCACTGACTGTCCTAAGAAGCTACTCTACAGACGCAATGTAGTTATAATGCGGTTGGCCACCGTAGACCAACTCGACTTCCAGTTCGGGATACTTCTCACGGATGCGCTCGACCACCTCTTCCGCCTCAGATCGCCTGGTCGCCTTGCCGTAGTAGACAGTGACTATCTCGCTCTTCTCCACGCCCGATCTCTTGAGCACATCCAACAGAACCTGGGCGGGTTTTTCCCCGACGGCTTTCAGTTCCCCGTCCACAAACCCGATCGCCTGACGGCGCACGATCTTGATATTCCCGATCTTGGCCGGGCGCACCGCCCGGGTTACCTCAATGGTCCTCACCGCTGAGAGCGAGTCCTCCATCGCAGCGGTGTTGGTCTTCAAGTCAGCATCGTAGTTGAAAGCCAGCAGCGCGGCTACCCCTTGAGGCACGGTCTCTGTGGCCACAACTCTCACCTTCTTGGAGGTGAGCCCACGCACCTGCTTCGCAGCAGGAACCACGTTCTTGTTGTTAGTCAGGATGATCACCTTGTCCTGCGGCACAGCTTCAACCGCCTGCAGCATCTCCCGGGTGCTGGGATTCATGGTCTGCCCGCCGGGAACAATGGCGCTTACACCCAGGCTCCGGAACACCTGCCCCAGGCCGTCTCCCGCCACGACCGCCACCGTGGCGATCTCGGGCGGCGGAGCCTGGGCCTTGACCATCTCCGTGTACTCTTTGTGCTGGTCATCCATGTTCTGGATCTTTATCTCGTGAAGGGTGCCCAGAGAAGTGGCATGGCGGAGCACCTTGCCGGGATCGAACGTGTGAATGTGTATGTGGACCAAGCTCTCGTCACCGACGACGATCAGGCACTGCCCTTCGTTGGCCAGGCTCTTCTTGATCTTGTCCGGATTGAGTTTTTTGTTCCCCTGCAGGACAAACTCAGTGCAGTATCCAAAGGGCTCTTCCTTCTCGGTCATCAATTGCGGGAACTTGGAGACCAGCGGGATAGCGCTGGGAACCACCCGCGGGCGGCGGACTTCCATGACCTCAGTGTCTCCCCTCAGGTGCAGCAGAGCGCCCTCGAACAGCACGAAGAGCCCCTGGCCACCCGCATCCACCACGCCGGCTTGCTTCAGGATGGGCAGGAGGGTGGGGGTCTTGGCCACAGATTCCCGCGCCGCCTCTACCGTGGCTTCCATGATCGGCACCAAGTCCCCGGCTTTGGACGAAGCTTCCTGTGCAGCCTCAGAGGCGTCCCGGGCCACCGTGAGTATTGTGCCTTCCACCGGGCGGGTGAGAGCCTTGTAGGCCACGGTTGACCCCCTGGCAAAGGCCTGGGCAAAGTCCTTGCCGTTGAACGATTCGCGGCCTTCCAGCCCCTGCGCCAGGCCGCGGAAGATCTGGGATAGGATGACCCCGCTGTTCCCTCGGGCACCCATAAGAGCGCCCCTGGCCATCGCCTGGGCCACCGCACCGGCATTGTTGTCCGGAGCGCGAAAGGCCTCCTCCAGCGTGGACCGCATTGTCAGCAGCATATTCGTCCCGCAGTCGCCGTCCGGCACAGGGAAGACGTTCAGGGCATTTATGTCCGGAACGCTCTTCTCCAGCCACGACGTGGCAGCGGAAAACATGTCCCTGAGGTCTTGACCGCTATACTCTGCCGTCCCCGACCCTTTTTCCCCTCGCGGTTCTTGCATATTCTCCGTTCTCCCTGTATTATCTA
>JAFGCL010000223.1 GCA_016932645.1 Dehalococcoidia bacterium
CCGGAGCACCGGCAGAGACCCGCAGCGCCGGGTGGAGATATTCCGGGTCATCTGAGGTGGTCTCTTGGCTCTGTTCATCGTATTTGAAGGCGGGGAAGGCTGTGGAAAGAGCACCCAGACGAGATTTCTGTCTCAGCGCCTTTCCAGGGCCGGCTTCCACACCGTCCTGACCCGCGAGCCCGGCGGCACTAAGCTGGGCGAGCGCGTGAGGCGTTGCCTCAAGCAGAACGATGGGACACGGATTTCACCCTTGGCGGAGCTGCTGCTGATAGAGGCTGCCCGGGCGCAGTTGGTGAGCGAAGTGATTCGCCCCGCGTTGGATGCAGGCCAGATTGTTATCTGCGACCGATTCACCCCTTCGACTCTGGTCTATCAGGGATACGGACGCGGGCTGGACATGAACACCCTTCGGGCGATCAACGACGCGGCCACCGATGGCCTTTCCGCTGACTTGGTCGTGCTGCTGGACATCCCGGTTGAGGCTGGCTTGGGGCGGAAGAAGGGCAAGGACAAGGATCGCTTTGAGAGCGAGAGTCTGGACTTTCACAGGCGGGTGCGCCGGGGCTACCTGGAGATGGCCAGGACCGATCCCAAGAAGTGGCTGGTAGTCGACGGCCGGCTGCCGCGGGAAGCGATCGAGAGGAAGATCTGGGAGCGGGTCAGCGTCCTTCTCCGTCGGGAGTCGAATGGATGAGCCACCGCAAGGTGGCCGTGGCTCTGAGCGGCGGCGTTGATTCCTCCGTGGCGGCTGCCCTGTTGAAGGAAGCGGGGCACGAGGTCATCGGCGTCCACATGAAGCTATGGCAACACCGGCCTGAACCGGACACTAGACCTCCCGGTCAGGATGATGCGCACTCCGTTTGCCGGGTATTGAGCATCCCGTTCCATTCACTGGATTTCTCCATGCAGTTCCAGCGGCAAGTGGTGGACTACTTCTGCCGCGAATACGCTCAGGGGCGGACCCCCAATCCCTGTGTTGTCTGCAACCGGGTTATCAAGTTCGACCTGCTCTTGAAGGCCGTCGAGGACTTGGGTGCCGAGTGCCTGGCCACCGGGCACTATGCCAGAATAGAGGCCCCCGGCGGCAACTACCATTTACTCAAGGCGGCGCGGCCTTCCGTCGATCAATCGTACTTCCTGTACATGCTGAAGCAGGGACTCCTGCCCCGTCTGCTGTTTCCCGTGGGTGAGTACAGCAAGGCCCAGGTGCGCCAGATGGCGGCGGAGCGCAAGCTGCCCGTGGCCGAAAAACCCAAGAGCCAGGACCTGTGCTTCGTCCCCGGCGGACGTCATGCGGACTTTCTTCAGGGACGCATTGCTCCTGTGCCTGGGGACATTGTGGATGTGGAGGGCAAGGTTCTGGGTCGGCACCGTGGCGTCGCCTTCTACACGGTGGGGCAAAGAACCGGCCTGGGCATAGCCACCGGGCAACGCCTGTTCGTGTTGAGGCTCGACCCCGTCAGCAACACCGTGGTCGTTGGGCCGGAGGAGAACCTGCTGGCTTCCAGGCTGAGAGCTGGCAAGCTTAGTTTCGTGTGCGTGAAGCCCCAGCGCCCCCTGGAGGTGAGCGCCAAGATCAGGTTCCGCACGCCAGAGGTCAGCGCCCGGCTGAAGATCTTCACCGAGGAGGCGGAGGTGCTCTTCGACCAGCCGCAGCGCGCCATCGCCCCCGGCCAGGCAGTCGTCTTCTACCATGGAGACTTAGTCCTGGGTGGTGGTATCATCGAGGCGTCATGATGAGATCGCCCACCTTTGTAGAAGAAGAGAGACTACAGAGCCAGGGCTATCACCTTGTCGCCGGGGTGGATGAAGTGGGGCGGGGAGCCTTGGCTGGCCCGGTCATGGCAGCGGCAGTCATCCTCCCCCTGCATGCCGAGTTTTCTTGGCTACGCTCTGTTCGCGACAGCAAGCAGCTTTCGCCAAGACAGAGAGAGCGGCTCTTCGACCTGGTGCGGTATGCCGGCATCCCTTTTGGCCTGGGATCGGTGCCGCATGCCACCATTGATGAAGTAGGCATTGTGAGAGCTACGCGGATGGCCATGGCCCAGGCGGTGGCGGCGCTGCCCTCACGGCCGGATTTCCTCCTGATCGATGCGCTGTCTCTGCCCGAAGTGGGCCTGCCCCAGAAGGGCATTGTCCGGGGTGACCAGAAGTCTCTCTCGATTGCCTGCGCCTCCATCGTAGCCAAAGTGAGCCGGGACCGGCAGATGACCGAGTTGGATGGCGTGTATCCCGGGTACGGACTGGCCCGTCACAAGGGCTATGGCACGCGGCAGCACCTGCAGTGCCTGTGCCGGCTGGGTCCCTGCGCCATCCACCGCCGGTCGTTTGCTCCTGTTGTCCAACTGAGGATGGCGTGAAGCGCAAGGCCCTAGGCGACTTGGGGGAGCGGTGGGCGAGGGGATACCTCGAGCGGCACGGCTATCGTATCCGTGAGACCAACTTCCGCTGCCGCGAGGGTGAGATCGATATCATCGCCGAGCACGAAGGCAGTCTGGTCTTCGTGGAGGTGCGCACTAAGACCGGGTCGCGATTTGGCACACCCGAAGAGTCGGTCACTCCTGTCAAACAAGAGAGGCTGGCCGCGGTGGCCATGTCTTATCTCCAGACCCGCGATGAACAGCCGTCCGAGTGGCGCATTGACGTCGTGGCCATCGAGGTCAGCCCGAAAGGACGGGTAGTGCGCACGGAACTCATCCAGAACGCGGTGGGCTGACGTGGCAGGACCGGGGATCAGGTCAAAGGGCAAGTGCCGAAGGCCGGGCTCGAACCAGCACGGGGGTTGCCCCCCAACAGTTTTTGAGACTGTCG
>JAFGCL010000224.1 GCA_016932645.1 Dehalococcoidia bacterium
CGGAGACCATACTGGTGATGAGAGACGGCGATATCGTAGAGCAGGGGAAACATGCGGACCTGCTGGCGGCCAACGGGTTCTATGCCTTGCTCTACAAGAGCCAGTTCGAAGCAATCGGGGCCTAGTGAGTTGGTCTCCCATCCTCTCGACCCTGGTCAGGTAGCCACTTGGCTCGGAAAAACAGGCCCGTTGTGTCTTCCTATTGCTTGGTAGTTGTCGGAGAATGTCCGTACGGGCGTGTGATGATGGTGTGGCCTTTCTCTGTGGTGCATGAACACTGTGCACTGTGGAGAACGTTGCATCATCTGAAGGGGAGGGGGCGAGGAAGCGAAATTGAGTAGGCCGTACGGGATGGCCACTCCGGCTGACTGCATGTGAGAGCGTCGGCAACTGTGGTTCGTCTTGCTGACGGCCTGTGGCATTCTCTCTGAGGATGGCTCCATCGGGCCTCTGCCTGATGCTTAGGGCGCCAAATGACTCGAGTAGCAGCGGGATGAATATGAGCATAGGGACGAGAGCATCTGCTGACATCGGCATCTTCGATGAGATCCGCTGGGGTTCTCATTTGTGCCACCTCTATCAGTCAAATGATGAACTGATCGACTTGGCGGTGCCTTATTTCAGGAAGGGGCTGGAAAGGAATGCGCTTTGCCTCTGGCTGTCTTCTGAGCCTCTTGCGCAGCAGGTGATTAATGCACTGATAGATGGCATCCCGCATTTTGATCAGTGCCGGAAGAAGGGGCAATTCCAGACACTTCCTCATACAGAGTGGTACCTGAAGGATGGACGGGTGAACACGTCGGTGGCGCTTCAACACGCTTCGAATGCGCTGACTCAAGCGAAGGTGCTTGGTCTCGAAGGCGTCTGGGTGGCTGGGGACTTAAGCTGGCTGGACAAGGGGGATTGGCAGATACTGGCTGCCTATGAAGAGGCTGCCTGCAATCTGATCTCGGCTGCTCCTGTCGTAGGGCTGTGCGCCTATCCCATTCATACATTGGACGCGGTTGAGGGCCTTGATTTGTTCAGAGTCCACCAATCCGTCCTCG
Source organism: Dehalococcoidia bacterium (assembly GCA_016932645.1). Taxonomy (GTDB): domain Bacteria; phylum Chloroflexota; class Dehalococcoidia; order UBA2247; family RBG-13-53-26; genus JAFGCL01. The sequence continues at coordinate 1,047 of JAFGCL010000224.1, forward strand.
TGCGACGAGAGGGCCGGTGGGAGGTCATCGAGAGTCTGGCACAGGTAAGGTCCGAGAAGGCCCTGCGGGAAACCGAGAGGAGCTACCAGCACCTGTTCGACAGCACGCTCGACGGGAGCGAGGTGATCGACGCGGCGACAGGGAGGATATTGATTGCCAACCAGGCGGCAGCCAGCATATTCGGATTCGCATCACCCGAGCAGATGGTGGGAGTGAACCCGCTGGACTACATACCTGGTGAAGACAGAGAGCGCGTGGCGCGGATGATGGCCGAGTACATGTTCGAGAAGGACTTGCATCAGGTCATGGAACTCAGAGCGCTGAGAACGGATGGCCGCGAGATATGGATCAGCGCCGTAGGTGTGAGAACCCAGTATGAGGGACGGTTGGCCGGACTCATCTCCATCCGCGACGTCACCGAGCAAAGGAAAGCGGAGAACGCATTGGGTGAATCACAGAGAGATTTCCAGGCGGTCTTCGATAGCGTCCGAGAAGGCATAGCGGTGTTTGACCTAACAGGCAGGCTCCTGAGGGTTAACAAGAGGATACTCGAAGTCGGCGGCTATTCCGGGGACGAGCTCTTGGGTAAATCGTTTGACCAGCTGGGCATGTTCGGCGCCGATGAAATTACGAAGATGGCATCCGTATTTGCCCCCGTGTTGGCTGGCATGGATTCACCACCTCTGGAACTCGAGGTTGAGACAAAGTCCGGGGAGAAACTAGTACTGGAAGCCCGTGTTTCGCCTCTCAAGAAGGGCGGTGGCAGTGAGGTTGTGGGGAGTATCGCGGTGTTGAGGGACATTACGGAACGCAAGCGGACGGTGGAGCTGCTTCAGGTGTCGGAACAGAGAAACCGCTTGCTGGTGGAGAATGCCAGCGAAGGCATTCTGGTGGTGCAGCAGGGTTCCGTGCAGTTCGTCAACCGCAAATACCTGGAGATCATGGAACACTTGGGGTACATGGTGGAGGAATTGAAAGGCCGGACGCTGGAGGATTTCATTCATTTCGAGGACAGGCAGGCGTTCCGGTATGTTCGCGAGGGGAGGCTGTCCAGCGAGGAACCCGACGTCATCCGCCAAGTCAGGGTTGTAGGAAAGACCGGTCAGATCAGGTGGATAGAGTTGAATGAAGTCCGGCTGACTTGGGATGATAAGCCAGCACTACTCGTGTTTCTGAACGATGTCACAGAACGGAAACAAGCCGAGGATGCTCTGATTGAAAGCGAGAAACGCTACCGGCTCCTGGCCGAGAACGTCTCCGATGTGATATGGGTGACTGATGTGAACCTGCAACCGACCTACGTGAGCCCTTCCATCGAGCGCCTGCTGGGATGGCGCGCGGACGAGGCGCTGTTAAACGGACTGGAGGATGCCCTCAGCCCCTCGTCACTTGACATGGTCCGAGGGTTAGCGGCGAGACTCGTGGAGGCAGACCGAGACGGCCACGAAAGTCTGGAACTCCAACATCCGGTGGAGGTCGAGCTCCGCCGCAGGGACGGGTCTGCTGTCTCTGTGGATACCACAGTGACCGTCATAAGGGACTTGGACGGCCATCCCGTCCAGTTCCTTGGGGTATTGCGCGACATTACCGAGAGAAAGCAGGCGGAGAGCCAGCTTCAACAGAGCTTCCAGAAGATGGAGAGGACGCTTGAGGGGACCATTCAGGCGATAAGGGCCATGGTAGACACGAGGGACCGGTACACAGCCGGTCACCAGTTGAGGGTGACCGAGTTGGCCTGTGCCATCGCTGAGTCAATGGGACTATCAAGCCAGCAAGTCCAGGCCGTACACGTGGCCGGTCTATTGCACGACGTGGGAAAGATACTGCTCCCCACGGAGATCCTGACCAAGCCGGGGCGGCTGAACGATATCGAGTTCGCCATGATTCGCACTCATCCCAGGGCAGGCTACAACATCCTGAAGTCGATTGAGTTCCCGTGGCCGGTTGCTAAGATGGTGCTTCAGCATCACGAAAGGATGGATGGCTCCGGGTATCCAGAACAGATCCGGGGCGAGGAAATCCTGATAGAGGCCCGCATCCTGGCAGTGGCCGATGTTGTGGAGGCCATGTCCTCGCATCGCCCCTACCGTCCGGCTCTTGGTATGGACAAGGCTCTGGAAGAGATAACCAAGAACAGCGGCGTGCTCTATGACCCGCGAGTCGTGGATGCCTGTGTGCGAGTGTTCCGGGAGGACTCATTCAGCTTCAAGGGCGAAGCGGCAGCAGATCTCTACTAGTTCGCAGGATCCTGGCAACGACGCAGCGCGTCAGGCTCCTCTTGATGTGCTGACTTCCCAATCCACCCCTTCAATTGGTTCTGCCTAGCTTGTCCGAAACCGTGGCTTGAGCGGAAACCGGACCAACGGCCACTCCGCCGAGTCCCCCTACAAGGGCGGGAGAGATTCTTTCACCAACGTGGTGCGCTGGCACTCCTTGTTCACCTTGCTCAAGCATCTTCCCATTTGAACTTGCGGTCGAGGAAGGTGTCCAGGCAGGCCTCAGCCACCTTCGGATCGTAAAGCGTGGCCTTGTTCTTGCTGATCTCTCTCAAGGCTGTGTCCAGGCCAAGGGCCGGGCGGTATGACCGGTGAAAAGCCATGGCCTCCACAACATCGGCCACTGCCAGGATGCGGGCGTCACTTCCGATCTCATCGCCGCGCAGATGTGATGGGTACCCGGAACCATCCATTCGCTCATGATGCTGCACAACGATATCGGCAATCGGCCAGGGGAACTGGATGTTCTTCAGTACGGAGTATCCGGATTGTGGGTGGGATCTGACCAAAGAGAACTCCAGTTCATTCAGCTTGCCCGGCTTTATGAGAATCTCGGTGGGCACGAATATCTTGCCGAAGTCGTGCAGCAACCCGGCGACGCGGATGATCTCTACTCTCTCCATCGGGAGGTTCATCTCTCTGGCTATGGCACAGGCAAGCTGGTTGACCCGCTTCTGATGACCGGCTGTGTAGTGGTCTCTCATTTCCACCGTCAGTGAGATAGCCTGAATGACGCTCTCAACAGTTGATTCCAACCTCTTGATGGTCGCCTGCACCTGTTCGTCCGCAGCTCTGCGCTGGGTGACGTCGCGGTGAATGCCTCGATATCCGACCAGTTGCCCACTCCTGTCGAAAAAGGGAACCCCACTGGTTTCCAGCAAGACGACCCGGCCGCTCTTGTGCAGGTTGGCCGTTTGGATGACCCTGAAAGGCTCGTGCGCGGCAACGGCGGCGGTGAGCGATCTGATCAACTGCCTCGCCTCGCGTAGGGGCACGAAGTCGAAGGGGGTCTTCCCCAGCACTTCTTCAGGTGTGTAGCCTAGCATCTCACACACGTGCGGACTGATGTACGTGTACACGAGTCTGTCGTCCATCTCCCACACTAGGTCGCTGGTCGTTTCAACGAGATCGCGGAATCTCTCGCCGGAGGGATGGGGTGCAGGCTTTCCTATCCTCTGTCCACCGAAATTCCTCATCAGGGCGATGGCTCCGACCGCCTTGCCTGCATTTGTCCAGGGGCTCAACTGGATCTCCAACGTCAGGAGTTCGCCTGATTTGGCGTGGATTTCGGCTTCAAACGGCGGCACTTCCAGGCCTGACATGATCCCCTTGAATCGTGATTGGATGTCCACTACCGTCCTGAACGGCAGCATCCTGATGGCCTCGAAAGACCTGCCCACGACCTCTTCTTCGGCATAGCCGGTGAGCCGTGTTGTGCCCTTGTTGATGGCGGCGACATCACCCTTGGCATCGATCAACATCATGCCGTCTCTGGCGGCATCAAGGATCGCTCGGAGGCAATCCCGCGCGTCGAGCCCCTCGAGATAGCCTGTTGCAGACAAGTCATGCACGATGGCCAAGTGACAAGCCTCCTTCTAGGGCAATCACCCCCCAAATATGCCGGCTGCCGGCCACGCATATGCGGCATGCCGGTGCACATCGCCATGATGGGACCGGACAGCCGATTCCGTCCTGTTCACGTGGTCACCATCAGGTCACGGTCCAGCTTGCCGTCCAATGCTGTGCTTGGACTTCATGCTCCAACCAGCATATGCCTTGATCTGAGATCGTGAACAGATCGAGTATATGCGCTGATGGTCACAATTGGGTCACAATGTGGCCCGGAGTGGTCACAATATGATCACGCGACACAAGCCTGGGTCACTCCGGGGCTGCAGCAAATGACGATGGAGGCGGAGCGAATGGGGGTCCGGGCCGTCCCTTGACGAAAGCACTCTGGGGCCATGAAGGTAGACAGGTCTCTAGGCATCCATGTCCCGCGGCGATTCAGCCCAGCGGACGGCAACGCGCCTCGCAGGTGAACGGGCGCTCACCAGCCACCTTGAGGATGCTTCCGGTGATCTCAAACACGCCTCTGAGCCGTATATCTTCGCTGGAACTGCCCGCCATGACATCGATGTTGCCGGGCTCCACCACGAACTCCATGTCAACGTTGTAGAAGGCAAGCTGTCTGATTGTCAAGGAGAAGGAGACTGTCTGGGCCTCCCCCGGCTTCAGATGGAGGCGGCAGAAGCCGGCCAGTTCCTGAACCGGGCGGGTGACAGCGGCTTCACGGTCGTGGACGTACAACTGGACCACCTCGTCGCCGGCCACTTTGCCGGCGTTCTTCACATCGCAGGAAATCTCTATGATGCCTCTGCTGTCCACCTTGGGTTTGTTCATCCTGAGATTGCTGTATTCGAAAGCCGTGTAGCTGAGCCCGAATCCAAAGGGGTAGAGTGGTTTTGCGGGCATGTCAACGTAGTTGCCGGAGAACTGGGAACGGCCGCCGGATGGCTTGTGGTAGTGGTACACGGGTATCTGGCCCTCGCTGCGGGGCACCGAGATCGGCAGCTTGCCACCTGGCGCCGCGCTGCCGAAGAGCACGTCGGCCACAGCCGGCCCTCCTTCCTGGCCCGGCAGCCAGGCCTGGAGGATGGCTGGGACATGTTCGGCGGCCCAGGTAATGGCAAATGGCCGGCCGCTGACTACCACCAGAACGACTGGTGTGCCGGTGGCATATACGGCCTCGAGGAGCCCCTGCTGTACGCCGGGCAAGGCAAGAGATGAGACGTCTCTTGTTTCACCGCAAGTACATGTGTAGTCCAGCCCTGACTTCCCGCCCATCACTATGACTGCTACCTCAGCTTGCTTGGCGACGGCGACGGCTTCATCGAATCCGCTTCTGTCAAGGCCCTGCACCGCACAGCCCCTGGCGTGAGTCACCCTAGCGCTCTTGCCCGCCAGCAATCTAATGCTCTCCAGGATGCTGGCCATGTCGTAGTTCTCTCTGGCCATCGCTTCCTCGTCCTCGGTCTCCAGGTAGGTCTTGAAGGCAGCCGCGTGATAGGCGACGAAATCGCCCAGCTGGCTGGGATCTGCATTCAAGTCCCTGGCGAGCGACCGAATCATGCCTACAATGCCTTCTGTGAAACTGACGTAGTTGTAGTCTCCCAGGAGACAGCGGACGCTATCAGCGATGGGGCCGATGACGGCAATCGATTCCACGTTCTTTGGCAAGGGAAGGAGAGCACCCTCGTTCTTCAGCAGGGTCATTGACTTCAACGCCAGCCGACGTGATACCTCCTTGGCTTCAGGGTTGGCGAAGACTTCACGGGTTCTCTCTGTGTCAACGTATGGCTTCTCGAACAGGCCAAGCTTGAACTTGGCCTCCAGAACGCGTCTCACCGAAGTGTCGATTGTTGTCCTATCCACGAGTCCCTTCTGGACAGCATCGACCAGTGACCCGTATGCGGTCGGCGCTGGCAATTCCACGTCCATCCCGGCCTCTATTGCCTGGATCGCTGCTTCCTGCATGTCCCCAGCCACTCGGTGGTAGTTGTGGGCAGTCTCAATAGCCATGTAGTCCGAGACCACCAACCCCTGAAAACCAAGCTGTCCGCGCAGGAAACCCGTGAGGAGTGCCTTTGAGACGGCGCAGGGCACACCATCGATCTCGTTGTAGGCATTCATTACAGAGGCCAGCCCGGCTTCCCGTATCGCCGCTTCAAACGGCCGGGCGAAGACTTCGTACAACTCGCGCGGAGCAATGTGCGCCGGGGCCCAGTTGAGACCACCTTCAGAGTTGCCATGCCCGATGAAGTGCTTGGCGGTGGCGATCACGCCGCCGGCCAGGTCATCACACTGCAATCCCCTCACGTAGGCTCTTCCCATTGCGGAGGCCAGACAGGGGTCTTCGCCATAGGTCTCTTCTGTGCGGCCCCAGCGGGGATCGCGGGTGACGTCCAGAACGGGCGCCAGCGCCTGGCGGGCGCCTGCGGCCACCATCTGCTGCCGGATGATGTCGGTCATCTTCTGCATCAGGGCAGGGTCCCAACTTGCAGCGAGGCCGATCGCTTGCGGGAACACCGTGCCCTGACGGGCTTGATAGCCGCATAGGCATTCCTCGTGAACTATGGCCGGGATGCCTAGGCGCGTGCCCTCTACCAAGTAGCGCTGAATGCCGTTGACGAGCTCGGCTGTCTTCCATGGTGGCTCGGCACTCATGCCGGCGAGGCGCGAGACTTGGCCGAGTCCATGGGCCAAACGGGATTTCATCCGCTCGGAGTCAAGACCTGCCGGAGTCAGCAGCTCGAAAGGCCAGCAGCCGCAGAGTTGCGCTACTTTCTCCTCGAGTGTCATTCGGTCTATGAGATCAGCTACCCGTTCGGCAATTGATCTCGATGGGTCTTTGTACATTTGACACCCTCCTGTCCTGCTTCCCGTCAGGCGCCTACATGATATCCCACCCGATTGCTGAATGGAAAGCCTGTATCAGCAAAGCGGCTATGTCAAATTGACATGCGATCACGCTGTAACGTATCATAAAAACACTAGGTATGACACTGGACATCACACCCGCGCTGAGTGGGCCTCTTATGGAAGGAAGCCAGCCATTCTCCCGATCGCGGAGCCTAGTCCCAACGGCAACCTCTTCTGTAGTCTGGACTACGAAACCCCGGAAAGGAGCAGTAGTATGGTAGGAATTGTATCTTTTGGCGCCTACATTCCCATGTTCAGAATGAGCCGAGATGTGCTCGGCCAGGTCTGGGGCAAATCAGCGGGCAAAGGCGAGAAGGCCATTGCAAATGCTGACGAAGACAGCATCACCATGGCGGTGGAGGCGGTCGTCGACAGCCTTACCGGTATTGACCGGAAGAGCATCGATGGTATCTACTTTGCCTCGGTCAGCGCTCCTTACAGGGAGAAACAGTCCGCCAGCATAGTCAGGGCGGCGGCGGATCTTCCCGAAGGCATTGACAGCGCGGACTTCGGTAACTCGTTGCGGTGTGGGAGCAACGCCTTCAGTGCGGCGGTGAATGCCGTGAAGGCTGGAGC
>JAFGCL010000225.1 GCA_016932645.1 Dehalococcoidia bacterium
GAACCAGCAGGTGTAGCCCCTAAAGTCCTTCGTCCAAACGTGATGCTCGCGCTTCGGCAGGTGCTTCATGTCATACCTCTTTCCAGTCCTCAGAGCCGGATATCGGCTCGGTTGGTTCAGCTATCTCCTCACCATGCCAAGCCGGGCCAACAGCCGGTACAGGAACTTCGGCTGGCTTCATGTAGTTGTAGGTCTTGTTCCAGTCAAAGCCTTGCTTCTCGGCCTCATGCCTGAGACGTTCTACCAGCCTGTCTATCTCGCCCTGCAGCTCCCCCATGGGCAGGCATTGTAGGAATTCTTCCTGCACCAGGCCGGCGAAGAAGTTCTCGTCAGCCAGCGGGTAGCGGTCCCACAGGATGTTCAGACGGTAGAGGGCTTCCCTGACGTTGGTGAACAGGCGGTAGACGGCGTTGTAGACCTCTGCCGGCATTTCCTGCCCGTCCAGCTTGGAGTGCCAGCCGGGACAGCCATCCTCACCCAGTTCTTTCTCGAACATTTCAGCCCTGAAGATCTCGGTGAACCCGTTGTCCATCCAGTCCACGATGGCTATGCCCTCGTCCTTCTGGCCCAGGTACTTGATCATGTCGGGACTGGCGCACAGAACGCCGTCTTCCGGGCCGGAGGGCGTTGGGCCGGAATCAAAGCCCAGAGCGAAGCGGCAGGTGGCACAGACATGGCCCTCGACGTAGGCTTTGCAGAGGTTGTCCTTCCCCATATTGTCCTCGGGCAAGGCGCGGTACTCGCAGTTGACGTACTTGCAGGTCTTACAACCCATACCAGGTTCGCGCTCTACGCTCATGTATCGTCCTCACTTTCTGCTACGATGAGCATGAATATCAGGAGAACCACCATGACGGTCATGGCTACCTCACTTTCCCATGCGGGCGTCAGTCACCCTGTCGATCTCCTTCGCCATCCACCCGCCGCACGGATGGTCACACCACGGGCCACCCTTTGGCGGACAGCCAAGATTGTCGGAACACTCGGAACAGTCCCCCGTTTCAGACTTCTTCTGCGGCTCACAATCGTGACCATAGGCCCATTCCTGAGCGTCTGTCTCATCCAGCAGGTCAAACACTCTCCCACACTCCGTGCATTTGGGTGTCAGCAGTCCCATCAGTTCCTCACAATCCGCTTCACGACAGGCTCGCGAAGCATGTTGTCCTTGGTTCGCTCGAAGAAATCGACCTCAAGCCACTGCGTCGGGTCGCACCAGAACCAGAAGCGTTCCACCGACTTGGGCCTGACGTGCAGGGGGCTGTTGTCCACCCGCTTCAGGGTCTTAGTCAGCCAGTCCAGCTCGGCAAAGCTGAAGCCGGTGCCGACCTCTCCCCGATAGACCAAGCCGCCAGGTGTGACCTCACCGAGGATCACGGAGCCTACCCACCCCGTCCGGTTGCTGTCGGGCCGGGGGAAGCACGCGCCGACGACGAGGAACTTGCCCTCGATGCGGGGCTTCTTGACCTTCTTCCAGTAGCCCCTGTTGCCATAGACATAGGCCGCATCGAGAGGCTTGGCGACGATCCCTTCCCATCCTGCCTCACAAAGCGTCTTATAGAGGTCTACACCCTCACCGACGATATACGGCAAGGGCTTGTACCGCGACGGGTCGAGCAGTTCCGGGAAGCGGGCGGTGATGTCGTTGCTGCCGCTGCTGAAGCAGCGTATCCCATTGGGACGCAGCTCCGGCAGCACTTCTCGCAACAGCTTCTTGCGTTCAACGGTGGGATACCTTGAATCCTGAGCCAGATCGCGCCCGTTGAAGGCCAGAATGTCGAAGGGATAGTAGATGGCGGGATACTCCCGCATCGCCAGCTTGACAAAGCGGGGATCAGACTTCCCCCTCTGTTGCACCAGACGGAGGCGGGGTACGCCGGCACTGTCGAGGACCGCCACTTCCCCATCCAGTATGGTGTCCCCATTGACCACCTTGCACCTGTACCCATCGACCTTCGGCTCAAAGAGCCATCTGGAGTCGTTGAACGGCCTGGGACGCTTCTCGCACTTCATGGGTTCAAAGATTGCCAGTCCTGCCTTGTAGATATGGTCGTTCATCACGCTCCTTTCCTCAAAGGCGGGCAGTCGTGGGCTTACTCACCGCCTCTTGGGTCTCAAGACCATCGGGCCGCCACTCCTACCCACCTTTCAGGAAAGGAACGGGCCGTGGGGCCGGAGAGGGGCGAGGCACACTTTGCGGCGCGCCATCCTCGCAGCAATCCAGCCCCACATAGCCGGTGGGGACGCTGGAGTCCCCGTGCGCTCCCTTGACCAAAGAACTCACTGGCCGAACTCCAGCGTCCGACATCGGGCATGGAAGGCGCGTGACCCCCCTCTTACGCCTTCTTGCCCCCATTCTTGCGGGCCTTCTTGGGAGCCGGTGCGGGTGCAGGAGCCTCGGCTACTGCCACACCTGCCATCACCGCCTCGGCCTGTTCCACCACTGTACCGCTGCCCTTGCTCTTGACCAGCTCGATAGAGCGCATCAGAGCATCCAGTTCCGAAGTCGGGGCCGGAACTTCGTCCTCGGCCTCTGGAACCTCTATCTCCCTGCCCTCGCTCTTGGTCAGGAGCAGCTCCACCAGCCCCTTGTGATACCTGTCATGGTGCTTGGTGAAGTCGCCATCGCCGAGCATGGCTTCCACCAGTTGCTTGCCGAGATTGCGCTCCCTGTCACCAATGGGAATCCTCTCGTACCTCAGCTCGGAAGCGTCCCGAAGCTCGTCGGGCCAAACCAAGGTGTGCATCAGGAGAACGTCACCGAAAGGACGGAGCAGTACGAGGGTTTCCTTTCCGGTAGTGCTCCGCATCATCACCCTGCCGACGGCGTACAGGCCAGTGTCGATCATGGCCTGAAGCATGATGCTGAAGGGCTTCACCCCGCCAGCCTTCTTGTCAGGAGCCACGAAGTAGTGCTTCTCCGGCATACGGGGGTCGAAGTCAGCCGACTTCACGAACTCCACGATCTCCACCGCCTTGGCGGTCTTGAGCTTGATCGTCTCCAGCTCTGTGTCACTGACCACGATATACTGGTCTTTGACCAGCTCGTAGCCCTTGACCATCGTGTCGTCCGACATGGGCATGACCACCGTCAGCCCTCTGGCGTGAAGTTGATCCAGCACATCCAGAGAGATGGCCGCCTCAAGGGGGTTCTTGCTCTCCTGAGCCTTGTCGTATGCTATTGCCATTTCCTCATTGAGCAGAGGCCCGAAGGGACTCCACTTGCCGGTGTCAGGGTCACACTTCTGCGGCCCCAACAGGCCAGGGAGACAGACCTGACACACCCTGATCTGGCTCACCCGACTCTTGCACTCCTTGTGCAGGTTGTGGCGGTCGATGTCCTTGTCCTCTGTCGCCGCATACGCTTTGACAGGAAAGGTCATCACGCCCATCTGGATCGCGCCTGTCCATGTGCTTCGCATCGCCATAGTTGCTTCTCCTTCTCCTTCTCCGCCCGATAAGGCGGTTATTTTGCCACACGGCATCCTCATGGAGCGCGAGGTCTAGCTCCGCCTGAGCTATGGGGCGGGCCTTTTCCAGAGATTCCTCGGTGACCCTTCCGAACTCCCGCAGGGCTACTTCTTCCCAATGCCGCTTCATCGCGCCCATGTCACTGGCTCTGCACCAAGTTGAAGTAGGCCATCTCCGTGTCACAGTCGGGGCAAATAGGGCTTCCGTTGTCCGCCATCCAGCTAGGCGTGACAGCCTCTTGCTTGTGGCATTTGGGACACTCAAAGTTGGCCTTCACCGAGTCGTCAGCTATGGGTGTCCACAGTGGGTGAGGTCGCTCTGCTACCGGCACCGCCGGATCTGCCATGATGCACCCCTTTCCGGTCACACAGACCGCGAAGCCCCCAATGTGGCCCTTCTCTAGCCCGCAATCGGTTCAGGGGTCATGTCGAGGCGTTGGGCGATCCACTGTTCGGCGGTGAGGAGCTGAACACTCCCGCCTACGGTTGTCGGGGCTTCGCGGAGTGTGTGACTGGACTCACCATTCGGGCAGAGCCGTGTGGCTGGAGTGTCTGCCGTAGACAATTCAGCGCACTCTGCCCGAAGCGGTCAGTCCGGCACCCTCGCTAGTGGGGGTAGGTGCGTCGTTTGAGTGCTCGCGCCATGCTATAGAAGGACTCTCCCGACGGCCTTGCCTTGTTCTGCGGAGTGCCTTGAGGACTGGTTGCCTCTGTTTGTAAGGAGCCGCCCCACCACAGAGGCCACACATGGGACTGCTTTGGCGGGACTATGACGGCTATCCAGCACACCCGCCTGACTACGCCTAGTTCTTGCGGTAAACCGTGAGGTTCACCATCAGGCCGCCACCAGCATCGGTGGCCCCGTGAGTGGTGGCAAGCACCTTTGACTTGCCCGACTTGGACGTTTCGCCCTTGCCGAGAACTGCGTCAATGGACAGCTTGTTCCCGACCACCTTGATGTTGAGACCGTTGCCGTTTGCCATGCTGTTCACCCCTTTCTTCAATCTCGGAGCTGGTCGCTCCCATGAGACTCTTTGCCGCCAAGGCGTGTCGTGTTCGTCTTGTCAAGTTCGACGAGCGTGTAGCCATACGGTCGTCAGTCTAAGCGGCTCTTGACAGCAGGGCTTAGACCCAAAGAGCCTCATGGGGGCGGCAACCCCCTATTCAGTTCAGATGCGGTCGGCGACCGCTTTGGCGGGAGACAACCCCTAGTGTTTCAACACAAGCACCCCCTTCCGAGTAGCCTCATTCAGGCGGGGCAGAGGCCCGCCGTCGCTCTGCTGACTTCTGCCTGTTCCTCTCTGCACCTTGGTTCACAGTCGCACATCTGCACTTCGGGAATGACCTGCTCCAGCCCGCAATCAGGGCAGATCACAATGTCTGGATCGGCTTCCAGACGGTTGCCGAGGTCATTGATATTGAGAGTCTCGCAGCGGGTACACCTGTACCAATGCTCATGCCCACAGTGGCAGACCTCGACGATAGCCACCAGTGGCGCACCCTTCTCGGTGAGCCGCAAGAATCGCCGTGTTCGCTGGACGATGCCCTGC